>CAIJXA010000102.1 GCA_903824515.1 uncultured bacterium | reverse complement strand
CAAATCACATAAACGCGTCCTCGGCGTCTGACAACTTTACACTTGGCACATATTTTTTTTACGGATGCTCGTACTTTCATGTTTTTCTCTACGAACTACGAATCTGTACGAATGTACGAATCCGTATTCATTTGTATTTAACAATTTATTTTAGTCTCTTTTTTCGTACATTCGTATTCTTTCGTACATTCGTAGAGACTACCTACATACGTTGCACAACCCTACCCTTAGTCAAATCGTAAGGGCTCATTTCCATCAGCACTCTGTCTCCCGGTAACAATCGAATGTAATGCACTCGCATTCTGCCAGAAATGTGAGCTAAAACTTCATGACCATTGTCTAATTTGACTTTGAAAGTCGTGCTAGGCAAGGTTTCCACTATTACTCCTTCGATTTTGATGAGCTCCTTTTCGTTGTTTGCTGACATATTTTGAGTGATTTTCCAACCTAAAAATAGAGGGGAAATACTTTTCCAATACTATCCTCATTCGTGAAAATAAAGTAGTGAAAACCTCTAATTTAAACTGTCTATTAAGCTGTTCTAAAAACGTATAACTATCTTAACAAGTTATCGAATTGTTGTCAACCCTAAATTTTCTCTGGCTTAATTTTATCTTAAAAAGTCATTAAACTACCTCTGAAAGATCCAGCAACCCAGCATCTTCCAGCCTATTGAACTCTTTTTCCCATGGTTCCTGCATAAACCTAGCATCTCGTGATGATTCTTTAAAGGCTTGCACTGATTCTTCATCATTGAATTCACCATTTTCATCCTTTTTTCCTTTTTCCTGCTTTTTCATATATTGCTGAAACTCGGTATTTCGAAATGATTCTTTTCCATACCCAACATTTCCCTCTTTTTTAACAATCGTTTCTAATGATTGCAACATATTTTCCATATTAGCAAAAAATGATTTCATGTGATATAAAGACCTAGCAGAGAAATATATTGATTGGTAATCAGCTTCCGCAGCGGCATAATTTTTAAATTTTCCACCCTTAACATCTTGATATTTCTTTTCGAAAATATAGTATATGGAAGGCTCTATCCCTACACTTGACCACTCTGCTTTTGAAATATCATTTGACAACCGATCATGCAAAGTTTCTAGTAGGAATTTATCATATTCACTCGCAGTTTCAGATTCCCTCATTCCAATGATTACTTTTTTACAATTTTTTATAACACTATCCAGACTATCTTTTAGATTTAAACTACTACTTGAAAATTCAGCATTAAGCCTCTTTGCCTCGTTAAACTCCTCGAGCGAAACAACGTCAGCAGAAAGAATTTCCCAACAACACTTAGCTTTTTCATTCGCTTCAATAATCTGCTCAATTAATATCCCAATATTTTCATCGGAAAAAGGTTCGCCATCTTTTTGAACAAATTCCTCTAATAAATTGGTCGCCTTCTTCACAAAATCGCTCAGCTCATCATTTTTCCCCTCAGCCATTTCTTTTTCTAGTTTCATTTGTCTTGCATTTTCCTTTTCAGTCTGATTTTTTCTTATTTCATCAAAATTAATTTCCGATTTCAGGATTCTTTTTCCAGACAATTCAGAAATTTCCTCATGCGCTTCCATATAATCATCCCTGGTTGGTTCTTTTTCTCCCTCGCCAGTTTCTTTTTTTGCCTCCACTTTTTCAAGCGCTCGCTTTCTGACCTGCTCTGCCTCATTCGACGCCTTTTCAAAAGAAAATTGTTCCATGCGTTTTTTGTGGGTTAAGATTTTTTATGACTCAAATATAGCACAATTATGACCTAGTTACAAGCAAAAAGTGAAAACTTTTGAGCTTATCCATACCCCACTTGAAAGAATTATTAAGCCGTGTTAATATATACATATGCAATAAGACCAATGTGAGTTGCTCTTGATGTTCCCATCCATCGGTTGGCAAAAGTCTAGACACAACAAGCTCACATGGCACGCTTCCCCGCAAGGGGATTTTTTTATTCTTGCTTTCTCTCGCAAAGCTCCTCTTTAAACTTTTTGAACTATTCGGAAATTCCCAACAGTTGAACAAATTTTAAGAATCATTACTGCCCTTTTTCAACCTCAATCTTCACCCTTTCAGGAAATTGAGGCACGCGATTGACAAAAGTTGGCCAGAAAACAACACCAACATTCCCAATACTCTGATTCTTTTTCAACAGTTCTACTAATTCACTTTCGTTCTTGCCAAGCAAATCCTTCTTGAAAGATTCAATGTCAACATTAGGGGTTACTTCAAGTTCGCTATGTACCTTCAAAAGCATTGTGCTCGTTTCAAAAGCAGGTTCGACGCTGACATATTCAATATTTTTGATTTCTTTTGTCGCATTTTGAGGTTGAGCTGTGAACTGAGGAGTTTTTTCAATTGCATCCTTCACATCTTTTTGAGAGAAAACCAATGCACTAACAGTTGCTGTCAGGGTATATTCGAATGAGCCAACTCCGTCGCCAATTTTAGCATTAGCAGTTGACTTTCCTGGGGTTATTTTTTCTGCTTGCGGCAAGGCAATTTCATCCGGCGACATTTGCGCCAAAATTTCAGCAGAAACTTTTTCCTTCAAAGCTGCTTCCGTTTTTTGCTTTGCGCTATCAAGATCACCCTGACTGACTCCGGCAGAACCACTGCCTTCACTCGTGCCCCCACTCATTGTCACACTTGATTTAGCATAAAATTTATCATACTTTGAACCACCTTGAAAACCGGGGATTTTGAAATTACTTGCTTCAATATTATAGTCAGAACCTGGTTGATCGGCGACAACTTCAACCGAAATTGCTCCGGGTTTTGTTTCGCCGCCCACGTTAGTCAGGCCTGGCACAACAACAGTTTTGAGCAAACGAAAAATTTTTCCTCCTTCGGATTGAATCCTAGTGGTTGTAACTAGCGTTTGTGGTTGATTGTCAAATTCATTATAAATCACCACTGTCCCTTGTGCTTTTTTTCCTGAGGATGAACTTTTCCCTGTAGCATTATATTGCAAAGTGAGTTGCACCGGAAGATTAATAACATGAACCGCAATGGAATTTCCTGAGTCTTGCGCCTGCGCAACATTCACATCTGTATCAATTTTAATAGTTTGCACATTCGGCTTAATAACAATATCCGCATTAGGAATATATAGATATCCTGCAACGCCAGCAAACAAAAACATGCACACGATAACGAAAATGAAAAGAAAATTCTTTGTTTTTACATTCGAAATTTGACGATCCTCCACCGGCAATTCTTGCTTTTTTTGAGAAAACATTTCTTCCATCTTCTTTCCTTTTTCAAAACTTATTTTTCCATAATCCTCATCTTTATCCGCATAAGCAGAGCTATTTTTCAAATTTCCATTCCTGGCAGTTGAAATTCTATTTCCAGCGACAGCTCCACTTGGAACATGATGCCGAGAGGCGCCCTCCATTGAAGGTCCCTGGTTTGAGCGTGGATGATTCAAGGTGGCAGCTTTTTCGTGAGAATTAGCTACAGATTTTCTTGAAATATTTTTTGTTTCGCTATTTTTTGGCGCTGTTTTCTTTTGATGGACATCCATGGAAGCATGCTTATCGTAAAAATTATCCGAGCCGACATTGCTGAGTCTTGAAGATTTGCTGTTGACTTGATTTGACATGATTACCGGCTCTTCAATTTCAATATCTTGTTGATCGTCCTCAAGTTCGGTGTCCAAAACTTCATCTGCCCCATCAATCGATTTTTGAACATCCAGTCCGCTTCTAGTCGCCATAGCAATCACGACTTCTTCTTGGGTCACCAAAATCACATGCTTTCTTATTTTTTCGGCCTCACGTTTCAGCAATTTCAAATTAACGATGCTTTGCAAAAAAATTGCCCGCTTGGGCGCCACGAAATAATTATCAACAGCCATTGATCTTCTGAGTCTATCTATGACCGACGATATTTCTTCATCAGCATCGATATAAAATGTTTGGTGCATAAGAATGAGTTGAAAGTCTTAAAGTTGTAAAGTTGAAAGTTGGAGATTAAATATTTTCATTATTTTGAAATACTTGATACTTTTAACTTTGCGACTTTATTTATATATTTTATAACCTTAATCACTTTCAACTTTATTACTTTACTACTATATAACTTTATGAACTTATTCATGGATTGTTTGCAAAACTCTGCGCAAGATTCCAGCCATAACTTTCTCTTCATCTGTAACATCTAAAACCAAGTTTGCCAAACCCATAGGAGTAACATCTTGAGGATTGTTCAAAGTCCCTGTTTCATCAATGACTCGTGCAACATCTTGGGGTTGCAAATAACTAACAACTGGGGGTTTTGCAAAGGGCAGCTCCTTCAACCATTCTTTGGAAACAAGGGCTTTTTTTATGCCTGGCAGACCAGATCCGCCGCCACAAAGCAGAATCTTTGAAGGAAGCACGTCTGAATTGGCAAATTCAGAAAGCGACAATTCCACCCCGCTAAGCCAGACGTTGCAATCACCTTGCAATATCTGCTCAATTTTACAGCTCACGTCGTTGCCAAGCTTACCCTCAGCATAACTTATTTTCAATTCTTCAGCCTCTTCGAAATTAATTCGCAATTCCTGTGCCAATTTTTTTGTGAAAGCCCGACCACCGAACGCAAACATCTTTGTTCCTTCAAGACCGCCATTTCTGACAACTGCAATATCAGTTGTTCCGCCGCCAATGTCAATAAAGATAGCATTAAAATCCAAGGCATCATCATAGTCAACACTTCGCGCCACAGCATATGGCTCTGCCGCAATGCTGAGCAAATCAATGTGCAATTCATCTGCAATTGCCTGGAGGGCTCCAAGATGAATCATTGGAGCATACGCATTAAAAATACTCACGGAAACATCTTTCCCCTGAAAACCGATTGGATTTGTGACTTGATAACCATCAATGCGAACATCGACAATGGCAGCATTTATCAATTTAACTTCAATATCTTGCCCAGTTTCCCATTCAATCTGTTGAACAATTCTTTCGAAGGCTTTTATTTGAACTTTTTGAATGATATTTTTCAATTCTGGAAAATCAATCCTGGAATCAGGATTCAAGCGCTCATAGTGGACAGTGGTAGTTGTACCCTTAACCAATTCTCCAGCAATTCCAACAATAGCTTTTTTGACATTCTTAATTTTGGCGTCACTTAACGCATCATTTATAGCCAACTGGCATATTTCAATAGCCCCAGCAATATCCGAAACTGCGCCACTTTGCATATTGCCCCTCTTTTGCTTTTGCTTTCCAACACCAACAATATTGGCAGTTTTTTCCTGCTTATCAATCTTAAAAACAAGTGCTTTGGCAACTTCAGTTCCAATGTCAAGAGCCAGGAAATATTCCTTATTGCTTTTTGAAAATATGTTTGAAAAAATTGACATAAAAACAAAATCTCAATATCAAAATCCTAATTTCCAATAAATGTCTCAGATCCAAATGAAATAATTTTAACATTTGAACTTAGAATTTTATTTGATATTTGACATTAGGATTTTAGATTTTAAAAATCATTATAGAAAAACTAATCAATTGATTGCACGACAATATCTTTAACCATAAAATTTACCTGCTCCTGATTCAATAATCCCACTTGTCCGCCATATTGTTTGATTGAACTACTGGAATTTGCAATACCCCATTTTAAACATTCCTGAATTGGCTTTTCCTTGAGATATGCAGCAAAAAATCCACTTGCAAAAGCATCTCCAGCTCCAGTAGTGTCAACTGTTTCAACAAGCATTGCTTTGACATAAAAATTTCCAGCCTCGTTTCCGACCCAAGCCCCACGCTTGCCATCAGTTAGCACAACTATTTTTGCTCCAATTTTTCTTAATTGAGTCATTAGAAATATCTCATCCTCATTAGCGTGATCAATATTTGTCGATGACAAAATTTCCAACGCTTCATCCTTGTTCACAAAAAGCAAATCGCAAATTGAACTAACCTCCCTTATTTTTTCAGCATCCTCATGAATAGTTTTTTGCCTGGGATTAAATGCCAAAAGAATATTTTTTTCTTTCGCAATTGCGACAATCAAATCAAGATTCTTTTTCCAATCGCCGCTCAAATCTCCAATAAAAATCCATTGCGGATTGCCAATTTTTTGAACATCGAAAACTAGCTTTTGATTTGCAACTTGATTTGAAAAAATCACTCGATCTTCATTTTTTTGATCAACAATTATTGCTGACAAATCACTTTTACAACTGCTTGCGATACCAACAAATTCCATTTTGACGCCAGTCTTCTCAAGTTCAGCATGGATCCATTTTCCTGTCACATCATCCCCAATAGTCGTGTAAGCTGAGACATCTTCGCCAAGCTTCACTAAACCAACAGCCACGTTGACGCTACAGCCACCCAAAGACTCGAATCTTTCATTGACGTGATATTTGGCACCAAATTCAAATGCCAGTTTTTTTTGCGACAACACATCCTCAGGCGTTTCAATAACAACACCCTCATCGGTTGGAAAAAATATATCCTGAGATACTGATCCTATTGTGATAACTTTAACCATCTGAATCATGGAACATGAGGCATGGATCATGGAACAAAAATTCCAACCAACACCCTGCATGTTACGTGTTATATGTTATGTGATATGTTTTGTGTTTTTATGCTTTCAATTCCTGCTCTATTTTCATAAGCCGGTTATACTTGCAAAGTCGCTCACCGCGCGAAAGCGAACCAGCTTTGATAAACTCAGAAGCCGTTCCAACTGCGAGATCCGCAATAAATTCATCTGTTGTTTCTCCACTTCGATGCGAAACCATAACTTTCATTTTGTTTTTCTTAGCTAGTCTTATGCAATCAAATGTTTCTGACAATGAACCAATTTGATTGACCTTGATGAGTACTGCATTACAAGCTTTTTCAGCTATAGCGCGCTGCAATCTTTTCACATTCGTGACCAATAAATCATCGCCAACCAAAATATGTTCACTCAATACTGCCCTGGGAACATCGCTTGATATTGGCTTACTAACAATTTTTTCAGTCATAATTTTCCAACCATCCCAATCCTCTTCTGCAAGTCCATCTTCAATTGAGACCAAGTGATATTTTTCAATCCATTCACGATAAATACTAATGAGTCGCTCTTTCTCAAGACTTACATTTTCCGGTTTAAGAATATAAGTATTTTCTTTTTCATCATAAAAAGAACTGGCGGCAGCATCAATGCCGAGATTGACTTGCTTTCCAAGCTCATAGCCAGCCTGAGTTATTGCTTGGTTGATCAATTCCAAAGCTTGCGTATTGCTTTCCAATTTTGCAGAAAAACCACCCTCATCTCCAACTCCCGTACTTTGATTTGCAGCTTCCAGAATTTTTTTCAATTTGTGAAAAATTTCGCTTCCAGCCCTAAGTTGCTCAGAAAAGCTTTTCACTCCAGTTGGAATAATTTTAAATTCTTGAATACTCAAACCACTGTCGCTATGTTGTCCGCCATTAAGCACATTAAACATCGGGATTGGCAATGCCGGCTTAACTTTAATATCACAAATTTCATTTATGTACTGATATAACGGGATATTTTTCTCATTTGCTGCTGCACGACAAACGGCCAAGGAAACACCCAGGATTGCATTAGCACCAAGGTTTTTTTTGTTTTCACTTCCATCAAGTTCCAACATTATTTTGTCAATATCTGCCTGTCTAGTAGCATCCTGGCCCAGAAGACTATTTTTGATTAAATTGTTTACATTTTTAACGGCATCGAGAACTCCTAAACCGTTATAACGACTAGCATCATTATCTCGAAGCTCCAAGGCTTCGAACTTGCCAGTGGATGCCCCGGATGGAACTGCAGCCACAGCCCTTGTCCCACTTTCAAGCAAAACTTCCACCTCAACTGTTGGATTTCCTCTTGAATCCAGGATTTCTCTTCCGACAATATTTACAATTTTTGACATAATTTTATACTTTAGTTGTTATTTATTTAATGTTATTTACAATTTTAAGCATGAACATGAACCAATGAAAATAAAACTTGCAACGGATTAAAAAGCACCAACAGTACCAACAGCATCACATAATAAGCTGTCAGATACTTCAAACTTACAAAATATTCTTGCTGCATCAAAAATGCTTCATTACTACTTTTCAATAAGAATTTCCAGGACAAGCGCAAAAATCTATAGTGGATAATGGCTATTAAAATTATCGAGATAATTAAAATTATTAAAGATGCATAAAGTTGACTGCCGTAAAGAAAAAAGGTTCCAAAGAAAAATGAAGGAAGAATCAAGAATGTTTCTCTGTCCCAATAGCTATTTTCTTTTTTAAAATTCTTAAAACTTGAAAAATATAGGTGTGGGATCATAATAAAGTTAATAATTAAGCCTATCAAAAAGACCACCACCGTAACCCAACTAAAAACTCCAAAATATGTTCCAGGGGCAATTAAGCCTAAATTATTCAAAATTATCAAAAGGAATCCCACAAAAAGCAGCGATTCAGCTGCACGCATTCCCAATGAACTAAATCTATCTATTTTTCTAATATTATATGAGGGAATTTCTTTTTCATTAAAAATTTCAACATTATTGCCTCTAAAATTAGGGGTAATCATATAAAATATAGCTTTTTATAAATTTAATATCTTGGATAATTTTCAACAAAAAATATTCTCATAAATACCTCGGCTTATCACCAACCTTATTTTTACATTATAGCACATTTAACGTAATACTTCTATTCCCGGCATTGCGTTTCCACTCAAATATTCCAACATTGCACCTCCACCAGTTGAAACAAATGAAACCCGGTCCATCAAACTGTTTTCCTCCAAGACTTGCACCGATTCGCCACCTCCGATAAGTGTATAGGCACTGCTGTCAATAACCGCTTGCAGTATTTCCCGGGTTCCTTTGTCGAAAGGAGACTCTTCAAATTTTCCCATAGGTCCATTCCAGACAATCACCTTGGCCTGGGCGATTATTTCTTTGAAAATTTGAATTGTTTTTTTTCCAATGTCCAATCTGTCCTGAGCAAAATCGATTGGCAAAAGAACTTTCGAAGAAAACTTCAAATCTTGATCAATCGCCTCATTGGCAATTTTTCCCCCAACCAAGATATGCGTATAAATTGATTCAAACAAATTAATCAAGGGCAATTTTGTCTCAATTTTTGCACCTCCAATAATCGCCACCGCTGGAAGTTGAGGATTTTTTAAGACCTTATCCAGGTTTTCAATTTCTTTCTGAAGCCAGAAACCGCCAAAGCTTGGAATATACTTGGCAACGCCAGTGACTGACGCTTGGTCTCGATGACAAACACTGAATGCATCGTTCACATAAACATCAAAATTCTCCGCCAACTGCTTGGCAAATTCCTCTTCGTTGCTTTCTTCGCCACCATGAAAACGCACATTTTCCAACAGCAAAACCTCACCCTGACCAAGAGTTTCAAGTGCTTTTGAAACTTGATTACCAACGCAGTCAGAAACGAAAACGATTTTTTTGTTTAAAATCTTTTCAAGCTCACCCTGAAGCTGCTTTAGCGAAAAATCAAGCTTCACTTTGCCATCAGGCCTGCCCAAATGAGAAGTCACTGCGATTTTGGTCCCAGCTTGAGTTGCCAGAAATTCAATCGTTTGCTTGCAGGCTTCTAGCTTAAATTTTTCTTGAATTTTTCCATCAACAATTGCAACATTAAAGTCTGCCCTGACCAAAACTTTTTTTCCTTCAAAATTTCCGTCTTGTATTTTTTTTATTTCCATAAAATTCACAAAGCACGAACCATGAGTCATGGAGCGATGCCAACATGCTTAATTTTTTAATCTAATAAATCTCGTATTCTCTTATTTTGTATCACTTTTTCTATGTTTTATGAATATTATTTACCCATACCAAAGATTGTAACAATAACTCCAATCATTGCTGTCATCATAGTGAAAATCCAAGCCCGCATGACAATTTTACACTCTGGCCAACCAATTGCCTCAAAATGATGATGCAGTGGCGCTGCCAAAAAAACTTTTCGATGAAAAAATCGCTTACTTACAAGTTGAATAATCACACTCCCTGACTCAAGGATGTAAATAAAAACTATCAGAAGAAGCGTCAGGGCAGAATTGGTCAGCATTGCAACTACGCCAAGCGTTGTTCCCAGCGCTATCGCTCCAGTATCCCCCATCATAAAGCGAGCTGGCGCAATATTAAACCACAAAAATACTAAAATGACTCCTGACATTCCGCTGCAAAAAGCTGACAAATCAACTTTATTTTGAAAAAATGAAATAATTGCAAATGAAAAAAACGCAACCAGCAAGACTCCGCCATTGAGGCCATCTAAGCCATCTGTTTCATTTGAAGAAATGGCCGAAAATAAAATCACAAAAATAAAAAGCGGAATGTACCACAAACCAATGTTGAAATCACCCACTGCCGGAACATGAAAAACATCCCAACCAAGTTTATAGTAAAACCACCAACCGCCAGCAGCCGCAATAGCAATTAGCCAACCAAAACGCATTGCAAATTTGATTCCACCACCTTTGTTTTTTCCCCATCCTCGAACGCTCATAATGTCATCAAACAAGCCCAGGATTCCAGCAGTTGTCAAAGCAAACAGTGGAAGCCACACTTCTTTGCGACTCAAAAAATCAAGTCGCGCAATAAAATTAATATCCAGCATTGCAGCTAGCCAAGGAAAAATAAAATGAGATGCAAATGCCAACACAAGAATCGAAAACCACATAATAACGCCGCCCATCGTTGGCGTTCCCGATTTATGCGCATGCAGCTGACTAACAAAGGTCAACTTTTCGCCATTAACATCCTTGCTCTTAATTTTGATACCTATTTTATATTTATACAAAATATGCGTCCATGCCGGAGTTAGTGAAAATGCCAAAAAAAAGGCAATTATTCCTGTCAATAAAACCTTAAGTAAATTAACCACCTCTGGAATTGTTTGAATTTGTGCAAATTGCATTATCCTAATTAGAATCCAAATTTTATTCGAATTTATTCAAATAAAATTTACGATTTTTTATTATTAATTAATTTTAAACTTAATATTTTTAGATAAATTTATTTCCTATTTGGATTTAATTCGTAATAATTCGAGTACTCTATTCCCATTTATACGAACTAAACGTCCAGCTGAGAACTTTTTTCATATCAACCCATCGAGTTGGATCATCCAATAAAACTGCCACCACTCGATGTTTTCCAGTGGGATCCGTCACTCCCATCAACAAGGAATATCCAGCTAACGGAGTAAACCCGGTTTTCCCTCCCAATAGATTAGGGACTTGATCAATCACAAGATCCGTATTTAAAATTGTGTGAGAAATTTTTCCGTCTATTGAAGTTATAATGGAATTATTTGGCAATTTAAACATTTTCCAAATAGTATCGTAGCGCATCGAATAGGCCGCTATTCTGGCGATATCATAGGCGGAAGAAAAGCACTGCGATTCACGACCGTCTGGCTCCAAACCAGATGGCGTACAAAAATGAGTATCGATCAGTCCAAGTTCTTTTGCTTTTTGGTTCATAAGCTCCGCAAAGGCATCCTGCGACCCTGCAATATGTTTTCCCAGTGCAACCGCAGCATCATTGGCACTATTCATGAGCATTGCCTGCAACAAACTGCGAGCAGAAATCTTCTCACCAACTTTCAAGCGCTGACTAATACAATAACCGCTACGCGGACATCCAATTTTTGTGCCTTCAATAAAAACTGGCTCTTCATCAATCGTCACTTCTTCATCAAGATTTATTATTTTTTCCATGACCAATGTAGCTGTCATTAGCTTTGTCAGGGAGGCAATCTGGCGCTGATCTCTTCCCTTTTCATAGTGCATAATTGTTCCCGAATCAGCGTCGATTACCACTGACGCATGCGCCCCAGAAAGCGTCAAATTAGTTGAATTATCTTTTCTAGTTGGTTGGCTCTGAGAAGTGAAAATTTCTAGAGTTTTTGGTAAATTTTCAGCTTCTGATTTTTGAATTTCAACCCCTTCCACAACCCCACCAGACAAGCTCTTTTCAATATCCGCAGTTTTTGCTTGCACTTGCTGACCACCAATAATCTCTTTTTGAAATATCAAAAAAGAGTTTAGCGGGAAAAACACAATCATTAAAATTATTGGCAAAATAGGCATTTTATATTAGAAAAATAATTGTAAAAATAAAAGGATATTGATACCCCGGACAAGTCCTGGACCATTTAGGCTCACGAGGCAAGCTGTGTAGGCAAATAACTCTTTTATTTTCATTGAATCGGTCCCGATACACATCGGGACTTTCACTTCGCTAGATAATAAAATCGCTAGGCTTCGTATACAACAGAACTACTTCATTCATCCACTGATAGTGTAGCATAGTTTGGCAATTTCTTCACGTCTTCAATTCCAAGTTTTTTCAAAAAGTCAAAAGAAATTTCATAAACATACCCTCGAGAGTCCCGCGGATTGTCGCTGCGCTCAATCAAGCCGCGCAAGAGCAAATTTCTCAAAGTGTAATTACAGTTTACTCCTCGAATTGCTTCGATTTCCGGTTTTGAAATTGGACCGCGATAGGCAATAATCGAAACAACTTCCAAAGCCACCTGCGAAAGAGAATCCTGAAGTTCACTTTTCATGAGTTGCTCAACGAATTGCGCATTTTCAGCACGGCTGGCCAGCTGAACTTCATCGCCTTTGCGAATAAGTGACAAGCCGCTTTGAGGACTGGCATATTTTTCCTGCAAAGCTTCCAAACCTTTTTCAATTTCCAGCAACTCCAAAGCCAACACTTTCACCAAACGTGAAAGTTTAATCGGTTCCCCACTGACAAACAGCACGCTTTCAATTGCTGAAATGATTTTTTCTTTATTCATAATAATTAATCATTTTTAAAATATTTTAATTCTTTTTGCTTTTCAATAATTTCCTCTTTTCGCTTTTCAATTCCTTGCTATGTTTTTCCGCTTGTAAATTCTCTGGTAAAGTTCCGCCGATGTCTTTGATGGTCTGTCGCACTTTTCCGCCAATCATAAAATGGGTTTGGGTTGCATCACGGTCCCCTTTGATATTGTCATTTTTTATTTTTTCATCCGTCTGCGTAATGCGAAAAAGATTTGCCGCCAACTCCGTGGTTCCAGATCTATCCAACAACTCACCTTTCTTGATGCCTTTTTTATTTTCAATTTCTCCAAGTGGCATCCCATACAAACCTTTATATCCCGCATCATTAAATGAACCAAATTTAGTCACGCCCGCATTTTTCGCCGTGCTAAAAAGTTTTTTATTGTGCTCCGTAACCTGTCCGCGAATAAAAAGTCTTTTATCAGTTTCAGAAAATTGTTCAAAAATTTCATGTTTTCGAGTTTGAATTGCAAAATAGGTCTGAGCCATGGCAATTTCCTGCTTTTTGGGGTCGCCATTTTGCGCAATCAAATAACAAGCGTAACGATCTAATTTCCAATCACGCACTTTTCGCACCGTATTTAAGCCAATGTTCACCATTTTACTGAGCGCAGTAAAATGGTTATCCACAGCCTGACCACTATTAAGACATGCCTTGGCAGCTCTAGCAATCACCTCTTCCGCATTTTGCCATTTTTCATATCCCAAAATTGACATCAATTCCCTAGCTTCCCAATATTCAACACTGCCCTCATCAATTTTCTTGATGCTTTCAAAATTTTTATTCAATGAATTGATAATTATTTCTTTTGCCATGTTGATGTTAAAAAATTTTAATATTTCATTGGCTCATTTAGGCTAATTCCTGAGTTTCAGGATTTGGCTTGACTGCTGGATTTTTTCTTTTTATAAGTCTTAATTCTTTTTAAACTATCCGGAATTTCCGGGCAATTCAGGGGGTTTCCCAACAATTCAAGTTTTATTTCGAACTACTAAGAATTATTTAGCAGTTGACCCTATCAATAATTTGATTTTTTCTGGGCTCATTTTATTATTCGACATTATTGGCTTCTTTGTGTCTCAACCTAATTTCCGAAAAAAGTTCTCCTTGCTCAACATGAATCAAACGCTGCTTGACCATTTCCAGCATCGCCAAAAAAGAAACCACCACTTCAACTTTGTCTTTTGCATTGGCAATCAATTCCGCAAAAGAAGTTTCAACCCTTTCACGCAGCATTTCCTGCAAATGCAAGATTTTTTCTTCCAAGGTCAAGACTTCCCTAATCATTTCTTGCTCCAATTTTTCCACCACTGGAATTTCGCACAAAACTTTCGAAAAAGCCTTCAACAAATCTTCACTAACAATTTTTTCCGGCGGATAAAAAACCACGCCTTGACCCACAAAACTTTCTCGAGAAAAAAAGTGAAGTGAATTTTGCAAGAGTAATTCCAAATCCCTAGCAGCATCTTTGAACTTTTTATATTCCGCCAATTGATGCTCCAAATCCTTAATCTCCTCTTCCTCTTCTGGTGAAAATTCAAGCAAAGGCAGCAGCGCTTTGGACTTAATCAGAATGAGGCGCGCCGCCACCGACAAAAAATCCGCCAAATTTTGCAGCGTGATATTTTCTGCGTGACTAATGTATTGCAAATATTGATCAGCAATCTGTGCCAAACTCACCCGAGTGATGTCCAGTTTTTCCTGCTCCGTCAGTTGCAAAAGCAAATCTAACGGCCCCTCGAATTGTTCAATTTTGATGTTATAAACCATACAGCCGATACGAAACTACGAATTAAATACGAGTCTACGAAATTTTTCTATGCCCAGCAATGTAACAATATAACAATTTTATTCCTCTGCTTTCAACTCCTCCTCACTTTTGTTATCCACCAACCTGAAGGCTGGATAAATCCCAATCAATACCATCACGGCAATCAGCAGGAAAATATATTTCATTGGCGCAATAATAAGGAGCATGGCTGAAAGCCCCGTAGCCAGCAAATAGGCAACGGCTCTGGTTGTGCGAAAAAAACTGATCAAATCCACATCGCGCCCATCGATTTTTTTATAAAAATAGGAATCCCGCAGAATCTCTACGCTAGCAGCACCAATGCGCGTAACTAGCAAAATTGCCGCCCAAATAAAAATAGAATTTGAATGAATAAAATAAATCGATAAGGATGATAAACCCATAATCAGCAACCCGCCAATAATCATTTCTTTCTCACCAAATTTTTCATCTGCCAGAATTCCTATCGGATACTCCAATGCCACGAATGGAATCAGCATGATTGTAAAAGCAATTCCTATTTGCTGCCAAGAAAATCCCAACCCAAGCAAATAGAGCGGCATATAGACAATCATAAGTGCGTAAAATGATTCCAGCGCCAAAGAAATCATATATATATTAAGCACATCTTTGTTTGTCAAAACTTTCATTCCGATATCCCGAACAGTTAATTTACCACTAAACCTTCCGTTGACGCCCCTAAGACCAACCAAGCTAACTATTAACATCAAGCAATTAAGAATCAACGTTGCGATGAACAAACCATTAAATTCAAAACTTGAAAGTATTTTGGTTGACAAAAATGGCCCAATGAGAATTCCGGCACTTAATATCATCAAATGAAAACCACGAATCCGTCCCGACTTTTTGTCCTCAGAATATTGTTCAATAATAACATCCAAAATAGTCCAGGCAAAATAATTAACAATGATATATGACATCATTAATATTGAACCTAAAAGAGGATTTTTGACAAAGACAAGTGCGAACAATAAATAAATTTGCAACAAAAAAAACAAAAAAAATGCTCCGGCTTTGCCAAGAATCTTAACCAATTTATGCATGTTAAGCAAACCAACTAATGCAACTACGTAAGCAATAAAATAAAATGAACTGACATTGTGGCTTCCAAGCTTCTGGCTAAAATAGTCCGAAGTTACATACAAAAGCAGGGCTTGCGCGAAACCAAACAAAAAAGAAATAAAACCTAAAAGATTTAATTTCTTTTCATTCACATGTTCACGATGGCTACTCTTTTTTTTGTTCATTATACTTTTATTTGAATTTTTTTATTTGTGAAGATTATTCAATTCCAACAATTTTAATCATATTCTCCATTCTAGTCCTTGCTGAAACTATCGCGAGCGTTTCAACCTCAATTTCACATAGAAAATCATTGCCACTCAGGGGACCATTTTTGATAATCCCTGTCAATTCCACAAAATAACCTTCCTTAAGATTTTTCGCCATCGCAAAAACTTTTTCCTTGTCGGGAATAATAATAGCACTAGCCAAAAATGAAAGATCGTTAATTTGCAAAAATAAAATGCCCCCATGATCTTCTATTTTTTCAACAATCCCCCCAATTTTAACTTGTTGATCAACATATTGTTGCAATTTTTCGATTTCAACCCGCAGCATAATAATTATTTCTTATCCTAATTTATGAGCCTTATATTAACCTCTTTTAATTGTTTTTCATCAACCTGACTAGGGCTGTCCATCATTAAATCTTTTCCCTTGCCATCCTTTGGAAAAGCATAAATATCCCGAATTGAATCAAGGTCATGCAGTACCATCAAAATTCGATCAATTCCTGGCGCATTGCCACCATGAGGAGGTGCCCCAAATTTGAAAGCCTTGATCAAAGCGCCAAAACGCATATCAACTGCTTCTTTGGCATAACCAGCAATTTCAAACGCCTTGTACATTATCTCTGGATTGTGATTGCGAATCGCTCCACTGGAAGCCTCGAAACCATTGATTATCATATCAAATTGATAGGCCAAAATATCTAAAGGCTTTTTCTCTTCCAGGTCCTTCAGTCCACCTTGCGGCATCGAAAATGGATTATGTTCAAAATCAACTCGGCCATTCTCAATTTCTGAAAAACCGTACATTGGAAAATCAACAATCCAACACCAGGCTGCTTTTGTTTTATCATTAAGACCCAGCTTTTTTCCACATTCATTTCGAACGGCTCCTAAACTTGCACAAACCGTTCTCCAATTGTCAGCACCAAAGAAAATAATATCGCCAGCTTTTGCCTGCATTTCAGTCACAATTTTCCCAGCCAATTCATCCCCCAAAAACTTTACGATTGGAGACTGCAATTCTCCTGTTTCCCTAAAAACAATATACGCCAAGCCCTTTGCATTCTTGCTCTTTGCAATTTCAGTAAATTCATCAATTTCTTTGCGAGAAAATTTTGCACCGCCATCAATCTTCAAGGCATGCACGACGCCACCATGCTTGATTGTTTCAGCAAAGACTGAAAAACCACAATCAGCAACCAACTGAGTGATTGGCCTTATTTCCATTTCGAAACGCAAGTCGGGTTTATCTGAACCATATCTATTCAACGCTTCTTTCCAAGGAATTTTTTTGAATCTGCCATTTTCATCGAGATTGACTATTTCTTTGTTTGAAAATTCCTTAGTCAATTGAATCATCAAAGGCTCCATAATTGCAAAAATATCTTCTTGGGAAACAAAACTCATCTCCATATCAAGTTGATAAAATTCCCCATAATGCCTGTCCATTCTTGGATCTTCATCCCGAAAACAAGGCGCTATTTGAAAATATTTATCCAAACCGCCAATCATGAGCAACTGCTTGAATTGTTGCGGAGCTTGAGGAAGAGCATAAAATTTTCCCGGATGAAAACGAGACGGCACCAAAAAATCACGCGCCCCCTCAGGTGAAGAATTTGCCAAGATTGGAGTTTGAACCTCAATAAAACCAAGCCCATGAAAATAATTTCGCATGTACTGAATATATTTATCTTTCAATTCTAGAAGCTTTTGAACCTCTGGCCGTCGCAAATCAATAAAGCGATATTGCAAACGCAAGTTTTCATTGGCCTCCTTGGCTTTTTCTTCATCAAGTTCGAAAGGTGGAGTCAGCGATTTGTTTAGCACCTCCAGATGCACCACTTCAATTTCAATCGCGCCTGTTTGTAATTTAGAATTAATCATATCATCTGGCCTATTGATCACCTCACCCGTGACCTTAATCACCCATTCACTTCGCAGCTTTTCAACTTCCTCCGAGAGTTGCTGATTTCCAATTGGACTGAATTTCACCTGCGTAATCCCATAGCGATCTCGCAAGTCAATGAAAGCAATTCCACCGTGATCCCTGCGGCGATGTACCCATCCAGCCAGGACTACTTTTTGTCCAACATTTGACTGTCTCAATTCTCCACAAGTGTGCGTTCGCATCATAAGCAAGCTTTTTTGACATTTAATTTCAAAACGAAACATTTCAATACTAAATACCGTCTCTTATTTATTATAGTTATTGTCCGATTAGCTCTTTCACTTTCCGAGCAAGATCACTCGGAACAACCTTGGTTTTCTCATATAAATCATGAATTCCCAATTCTCTCACTGATTTGATGTCCTCTTCAATCAAGGACGCAGACAAAACAATGATTGGAACTGCTTTTGTTTTTTCATCCAGTTTAAGTTTTCGGATTATCTCTTCTCCGCCAGCAGCTGGCATAGTCATGTCCGTAATAAAAAGATCATAAATGTTTTCAGCTGCCATCTTCATTCCCCAAGCTCCATTTTTGGCATATTCAACTTCATAACCTTCATCTTCAAGCTTCTTGCCAAACATCTCCAGAAAAATTTCCTCATCTTCAATAAAAAGAATTCTTTTTTTGGTAGCTTCAATAGGTTTACTTTTTCCACTCAAGCGCTGTCTATTTTTTTCCTGTTCCTTGTACTCATTGAGCAACCGCTGAATTTCAACAACCAATTCTGAAGGACTGTATTGAGTTTTGCCAATAAAGCCATTAGCCCCATTGTCTCGAGCTTCTTTTTCATATTCCGTTTTGTTCAAATTACTAAGCACGACAATTTTGAGACCTGGATCATAATTGCCACTTTGCCTCAATTGCTTGAGCACATCCATCCCGCTCATTTCAGGCAGGACCATGTCCAACAAGATCAAGTCAAAGCTGCTTTCACTGGCAAACTTCAAAACTTCTTTGCCAGTCACAGCATTAACAACTTCAAAACCCGATAGCTCAAATTTCTTTTTGTATATTTCGGCGATCATCGGATCATCTTCAACAAGCATTATTTTTGCCATAGTATTTTTCAATTTAAAAAATATTCTTTCTACAACCAAAGTATACCCAAAATAAAGGAAAAAGGCAAGCAGGATGAGTAAAAAGTTGAAAGTTATAAAGCTATGAAGATCTTCAAGCTTAGGGCTTATATGCTTAATCGAAAAATTACTTACAACCGGTTCACTTAGTGAAAAAGACTCGAAGTAGACAAGGGGCAGCTTGCTTAGCACAGGAAATACGCTCTAGAAATTTGAGTGCGAATATATAAACCCTAAGCTTCTTATGAAGCTGAAAGAAAGCTACAAGTTTTTCAATTTCAAGACAACCTCTTCAATTATCCAGGCTGGCGTTGAAGCTCCGGCGGTGACGGCCACTGCTTTTTTGCCAGAAAACCATTCCTGCTCTAACTGCTGAGCTTTTTGGATAAAATATGAGTTTTTGTTGCTTCGTTTGGCTATTTCAAAAAGTCGCTTGGAGTTTGAACTAGCTGGGTCGCCAATTACAATCACAACCTCATTTTTTGCAGCCAATTGATTGATTTCACTTTGACGATCGTGCGTGGCCAAACAAATTGAATCCAGAATTTTAGCTTTGGGATATTTTTTTGAAATTTGAGCAGCTGCTCGCTTTACAAATTCTTGATCTTGAGTCGTTTGAGACAAGACGGCAATTTCCTTATTAGGATCTAAGTTCAAGTCTTTCAAATCTTTTTCCGTTTCAACGAAAATAGCACTTTCGCCGCCCCACTGAAAAATCCCCACCACTTCTTTGTGATTCTTTTCACCGATAATGACAATCTGAACATTTTTTTCAAAAAAATTCTTCGCCAGCCTTTGCACCTTGATGACGCGCGGACAAGTCGTGTCAACTAAATAAATTTGATATTTTTTAGCCAGTTCATAAATTTTTGGTCCAACTCCATGCGCTGTAATTACCAGAGTTCCAATTTGACTTTCATTTTTTTCAAAAAAGTCTTCCAATTCTCCTTCGACGTTTATTTTTTTCACCCCCAAGCTTTCAATTTTTGCCACCACCTCGTCATTATGCACCAAGGCGCCCAGCACAAAAATCGGTTTTTTCACCTTTGAATCTTTGGCGATTTTTTCCACCATTTCATAAGCCCGTTGCACCCCCTCACAGAAACCCGCATATTTACTTAAGGTTATTTTCATAAACCGATACGAAACTACGAATTAAATACGAATCTACGAACCTCACGTAATCATATTATACATTTTTGTCATCGCGAGCATTTCTGTACTCGGAAATGCGTGGCGATCCAGGAAACTATCACGACCCTAGATTGCTTCGGATGATTACATCCTCGCAATGACGCCATCTAAATCAACTGCTTGCACTAGAATAATGTCTGAGAGAAAATTTCCAAAACCCACGCGCTAGCACAAAAAAACTAGCAGCCACCAAAAAGGAAAGTCCGAAAAATTGCCAATCAACTGCCTTCCAAGTCAACATTTTGGCTGGCACCGTGGCTACAAAAGCCAAAGGAATCACGAAAGTAAAAAATGCTCGCACAATTTTTTGAGAATAAATGTCAGTTGGGTATTGAGAATTATCAAACAACTTGTCCATCAAAAGCCACAAACTTGTCACTTCAATAATCCAAAAACCAGCGCAACGCACAATCAAATTAACACTATACATGATAATCATACCATTTAGTAAAGTCAACAAAAACAAAAACAATTGCACAAAAGTTATACCAGCAATATTTTTAGCCACCAAAAAAAGTAAACAAACACCAGTGACAATCCTGACGACATCCTCTAAATCACCCCTCCAAAAAGAAACAAAAAATTGAGCATCAATAGGTTTAAGTAAAATACCGTCTAAAGAACCATCCTTGATTTGCTGACTAAATGAATTTAAATTAGCAAAAAGAATCCACGCGAGGCCCTCCATAATCATGTAGGCTCCAACAATTGCCAACACTTGATAAAATGTCCAACCTGCCAAAGAAGTAATGTAATTAAAAGTTATTTTAATAAAAAGCACATGTAAAAACATGACGAGAAATATAGTGGCCAACAAGTTTAAAAAAGACACCGGATAGGCCATCTTCTTCATCAAATTAAATTTTTGCAAATGCAAAAAAATTTGAAAATATTTTTTCAAGCTAGATACCATAACTCTCATATTTTTTAACTCCTCTTAAATATAAAAACCATCCAAATAAAGCAAGTCCCACACACCAAATCAGCGGAATCAAAATTATTGACCAATCAAAACTCAGGCGTCCAGTCACAAAACTGACCGGCACAAAAAACAAAAACTTAAACGGCAACCATTGACTAACTGCCAACAACCATTTTGGCATCAAATCAAGTGGCAGCAGTGTCCCCTGCATGAAGCTAATAATCGTGAAGAAAGTATAAAGTGGCCCATGATAGTCAACAGTCCAAAAAGAAATAACTCCGGCAATAAAATAAATCAAAAAGTAAAGCACGAAACTAACCAAGGCAATAGCTGCAAAAATCACATAAGCCATTATACTTTCTGCTCGCGTCAAATAATTTCTCAACAAGAAAACAGCCACCAAAAGAGGAGGAACAAAAATTATCAAACGATAAGTGAGCCCACCAATTGCTTGAGCAAATTTATATTTCAAATAATTAATTGGCCTGAGTATGCTACCAACAATCTGTCCATTTTTAATCTCCTCACCTATTCCCCAGGAAACATCCAGACTCATAATTAAAAGTTCAAAAATCGCCACAAAAACATAATAAGTGATAATTTGAGTTAGAGAATAATTCCCTATTTGATTGCCTTGTCCATAAATTGTCGTCCAAAGAAAAAAGAGCACCACAAATGAAAAAAATGCCGCCAGCATGCGAATGAAAGTGTCGGCGCGATAAGCCAAACTTTTTTTCATACTATTTGCAATAGTCGCCAAATATTTACCCATAATCAATTTTAACTAAATTAGAACTGTCATCCTGAATTTGTTGGAATGGAGCTAAGATCCTGTATTCAGGAGCTTAGCTCCACAGTGGCTCAGTGACTCAAAAAGTTACTACTTTAAAAAAACTATTCGACTGGGGTAAATTTATTTCGTAAAAATATGTCGAATAATACTTTCAATATCTTCTTCATCAATTTCCAAATCTCCAACCTCAAAATCGCTAGCCAAGATTTTGCCTGTCACATTCTTCACTTCACTTCTGGGAACTTCAAAACAAACTTTTGATTGTTCAAAATCAATAATTTTTCCAAATTTCTCAATTTCACTTTGCGTCACTTCTTGGTCAAAATAAATTGTCAGTTTCTTGTTTGGCGCATATTTGGAAATCAAATCTTCCAAATGTCCATCATAAATAATCTTTCCCAAATCAATAATAACAATCCGCTTGCAAAGTTGCGCAATGTCTTCCATGTAATGCGAAGTCAAAATGATAGTGGTTTTTCTTTCTTTGTTGTATTTTTTGATAAAGTCTCGAATCTTTTTTTGCGCTACCACATCCAGGCCAATGGTCGGCTCATCCAAAAACAGCACTTTTGGATTGTGCAGGAGCGCTGCAATCAATTCACATTTCATGCGCTCGCCCAAAGAAAGTTGGCGCACTTGTTTGTTGACGATTTCACCCACATCCAAGAGCTTAATCATTTCAGAGAGATTTTTTTCAAAGTCTTCATCGCTAACTTCATAAATTTTTTTGTTGAGCAGAAAACTTTCCATCGCTGGCAAGTCCCACCAAAGCTGCATCTTTTGTCCCATCACAAAAGCAAATTGCATTTGATATTCTTTTTGTCTTTTGATCGGTTCATAGCCAAGCACACTGACCTGCCCTGAGGTCGGAGTCAGGATTCCCGAAAGCATTTTGAGCGTCGTGGTTTTCCCAGCGCCATTGGGACCCAAAAAACCAACCAATTCACCTTTTTCAATTTCAAAACTTACATTTTTCACCGCCTCCTTTTGTTTTTTTTCAGCCTTAAAAAGATTCAAAAAAGAATTTTTTAAACCCGGCTTTTTCTCAACATATTCATACGTCTTGCAAAGATTTTTAACTTCAATGATTGGTTTTATTTTCATACAACCGATACGAAACTACCTGCCCGCAATGCTTAAAGCATTGCGATACCCACCCGCATCACTACGTGAAACGTTTTGGGCGGGCAGGCGGGCGAATTAAATACGAATCTAATCTACGAATTTTTCGGCAAATACTATCATGCTCGATAGTGTGATAATATTTGCTTTTAAGCAAATTTATTTCTTCAGTAAACTAATCAGATCTTTAATTGCAATAATCTCATTTGCCTGCTCACTGCGTTTTTTCAGTTCCACTCCGCCCGCTTCTAAAGATTTTTTGCTAACAACAACCCGATAGGGAATCCCAATCAAATCGCTGCCGGCAAATTTTTCGCCAGCGCTTACATCGCGATCATCAAACAAGACTTCCACTCCAGCCGCAGAAAGATCTGCATAAATTTTTTCCGCTTGTTCATCTTGTCCAAGACTCACCAAATGAACTGCAAACGGTGCAATACTTGCTGGCCACATCAAACCTTTTTCATCTGCAAAAAGCTCCGCTATTACGCCCATCAACCGACTGACTCCGATTCCATAACAACCCATGATTATGGACTTTTTCTCACCTTTTTCATCGTTGTAATATAAATCAAGAGCATCAGTATATTTCGACTCAAGATGAAAAGTGTTGCCAACTTCAACACCTTTTTTCTGCACAAGCTTCTTACGTTCAAGTCCAAGTTTTGCCAAATTTTCATCTGTCAAAATCTCTTCATTAATAGCAATTTTTTTGTCTTCATCCACATAAATATTATCTTCGCCAACCTCACTTAGAGTTTGAAACTCGTCACTGAAACGCGGAGTGAAAATTCCACCATCAGCATAAGTTCGATAGGTAATGTCGCCCAAACCTAAACGAGTATAAACTTTGAAATAAGCTGCCACAATTTTTTCATATTCTTCTTCGTGTTGCTTTTGATCACGACAAAAAGTATACATATCTTTCATCAAAAATTCGCGTCCCCGCAAAAGCCCACTTTTGGCTCTAAGTTCATTGCGAAATTTGTTTTGAATTTGATAAACCGCAAAAGGCATATCTTTGTAAGAACTAACATAATTACTGACAGCATCTACAATTGGTTCTTCGTGAGTTAAGCCCACTCCAAGTTCAGTTCCGTTCACAAGTTTGGTTTTGAACCAATTGTCTACTTTAGCATCACTCCAGCGATCAGTTTTCTCCCAAATATCCTTGGGCTGCAAAGTCGTCATCAACACCTCTTGTCCGCCCACGCCATTCATTTCTTCGCGCACGATTCTCTTGATATTTTCAATCACTCGAAGTCCCAAAGGCATATAAGCATAAACGCCAGCCATTTCTTTATGAATAAAACCAGCTTGAATCAAAAGTTGTGCATTTTTGGAAACCTCATCAGCTGGAACCGTTTTGCTAGTTTTGGTAAATAATCTTGATTGTTTCATATTGTTCACTTTAAAATTATATTATTAGTATATCCTCATTTAACCTAAAAATCAACAAAAAAACAGCCCCAAGCTGTTCAAATGTTTCATCTAAAAAAATATTCTATTAAGCTAATTTCGAAAAAACTAGCTTTTCCAATTTAATTGTGCGATTTTCTAGTTTTGCAAACTCATCATAAGAAACTTTGCGTTTCAAATCATGTTTAATATCTGCAAGATCATCTTGAATCTGATCCAATCTTCGCACGACATCGCCATATTGTTCGGAAACAACCGCAATACCATCATTCATGCTTTCCAGCATCAACATAACTTCTCCGAAACCATAAGCTTTTTTAGTTGTGTTTTTTGCTTGTTTCTTCATGTTTTTAATTTTACTCTTTTTTTCTTTTCTGTCAAAAAAGCAATTACCCTCGGATTTTCTCCGCCAACTTTGCCAACTCACCATCATCGGCTCTTTTGAAATCATGCGAGGAAACATAGCCTTCATATTTTTCAAAATATTTTTCCACGTCAGAATTTGCTTTCTCCCAGTTTTCTTTTTTGGTGCCGTGCATCGGAAAAAGTTTGGCGTGCACGTGGTCAACCCCAAAGCCTTCAAAAATCATGGCGGTGCGTCCAACATCTTCAAACTTTTTGTCCAGAAGCTTGGCCACTTTGCCAGCCGCTTCAATCAAATTCGCACGCACCTCTTGCGGTAAATCAAAAACATAACTCGGATAATGCTTTTTTGGAATCACCACTGAAAAACCTTCCGTGTTGGGAAAAATCGAAAGAAAAGCCAAATGCAAATCATCCTCCCAAATTTTGTGACACGGAACTGTCCCTGCGACAATTTTGCAAAAAATACAATCAGGCATGCTAGTCATAAAATTAAGAATTATAACTTATTCCGCGTGTTCAACTGGAATTTCAATAATAAACCTGCTGCCCAAACCTGCGCCATCGGACTCAACCCAAACTTGTCCATTATGGTTTTGCGCAATCGCCTTGCCAACATAAAGACCCAGACCGGTGCCACCAACGTGCAAGCGTGAAACGTCTTTGCCACGAGAAAACTTTCGGAAAAGATAAGGGATTTCCTCCTTTGAAACTCCAATTCCCGTGTCAGAAACTGTGATACGAATCATTTTGCCAAACTGTGATTTTTTGTCGGCAATCACAAAACCATTTTCATCAATAACCACTCCCTCTTTCTTTATTTCAGCCTTAACCGTCACCCCGCCTTTTTCAGTATATTTCAAGGCATTATCAATAAAATTTGAAATCAATTCTCGAACCTTAGCATAATCCATCATAATTTCAGGCATTGGTGTTTCTGGCAACTTCAAATCAAAATAAAACTTCTTCTCCTTTGCGCTCAAGATGAAATTATCATAAAGCTCCTTTAAAAGTTTTCCAATACTTGCCTTTTCAAACACAAAATTCATCCTTCCAGATTCAATACGCGAAACATTCAAGAGGTCTTCAATGAGCGCAACCAATCGCTCACTGGAAATATAGACTTTTTCAAGCGCCCCTTGAACGCCTGCGCCAATCTCACCGT
>CAIJXA010000101.1 GCA_903824515.1 uncultured bacterium | reverse complement strand
TAGCTTACGATTAACTTCGGTTTTTTGTATTGCTGTAGCCCCCAGTAGTAGAAATTTATTTCACTACGGGGCAAGCAAATAAATACTTCTCGCGAGGTATTTTTTTGTTATGTAGAGAAAATTATAAACACCTTTTTTATTGAGGTGTTTTTTTGTTTAGGAAAAATACAAAAAGAAATGTTTGTTAAGATTTTTGGATGGTTTACTGAGGTTTATTGACTTATCTTATATAATCATATATAATCTTATATAGTTAATACATAAGATAAAACTATGGAGAAAAATAGCCAATTTGAAGCAAGATTTGCCAATATTTCAACTAGAATATGGTCTAAGATAGTCAAAATAGATGAAATTAAGGGAAGATGGACTGGAGGTGTCAATTTGAGTCCTCAGATTTTGGGTCGCTTGAAAAAGTCAGTTTTGGTCACTTCTGCTGGTGCATCTACTCGTATTGAGGGTGCAAAGTTAAATGATATGGAAGTTGAAAAACTGATTCATGGAATAAAGATTGGTAAATGGAAAAATAGAGATGAGCAAGAAGTCAGTGGCTACTATGAACTTCTCAAAAACGTCTTCGATTCTTGGAATGCCTTGTCTTTTAGTGAGAGTGCTGTCAAGCATTTTCATGGTGAAATGTTGAAGCACGTTTCCAAGGATGAGAGACACAGAGGTGATTACAAAAAAATAGAAAATGATGTTAAAATGTATGACGAAAAAGGCACTGTAATAGGAGTGGTTTTTGAAACAGTGCCTGCTTATTTGGCTCCAAAGGAAATGCAGGAATTGATGGAATGGACAAAGAAAGCACTAGAAGAAAAAAAGATTCATCCACTTCTTGTTATTGGAAACTTCGTTGTTGAGTTTTTAAACATTCATCCTTTCCAAGATGGGAATGGAAGGTTGTCTAGAATTTTAACTAATTTGCTTTTGCTTAAGGTCGGTTATTTATATATGCCTTATATTTCTCATGAGAAATTTATTGAGGATAATAAAGATGAATACTACATTGCTCTTCGCAGAAGTCAAAAGACTTTCAAGACTGAGGAGGAGAGTGTTATAGATTGGCTGGAATTTTTCTTGAATATGATCCTCAAGCAATCTGAGATGGCAATGGAACTTTTGGGCAGTGAGCAGGTGGAAAAACTTCTTTCACCAAAACAATTAAGTGTGTGGGAATATTTGCAAAATGTTATTGAGGCTACACCATTAGAAATTGCTGAAAAAGCTGGTATTGCCAGACCAACAGTAAATCAGGTATTAACCAAATTACTCAAGTTGAATAAGATTGAGAAAATAGGTTCAGGCAGGGGAACGAGGTATCGAAAACTGTAAGTTTGTTTACATCTTTGGCAATGGGGAAAATCAAAGAAAAAATCCTCCAAGGACGGTCCTCGGAAAAGTTTCATTTTCTTCTTGCTACGAAGCGCTTCCTTTTTTGGCGTGTTTACGGGGCAAGCATAAATCACTTTTTCGCGAAGCATGTCCGCCTCGTGAGGGGTGTTTTTGTTTTGAGGCTTTTGTTTGGCGGGGAAACTTCAATGAATGCTATCAACCCAAAAAAAATAAAGTAACAATCAATCATTCTCTGTGAAATGCTGGTGGAAATCGCATTCAGAGCATCTTTTTGGATCATCGGAGACACGCCAGTGCTTTTTTCCGGGAAATACCCCTTTATTGTTGCAGTGAAGCACGAAATCATAACATTTAGCATGAAAAGCATCTTCGACTATCTTTGGAATATTTCTGAGTAGGTGATTCAAGCAGTTACATATATTTATTGGATAGTTTTTTGAATGACTGCGCCCTATGCTGAATTAACCAAAGCAGTCTTAGTTTCAAAGAGGCTAAGCCTCCTATAAGAGGCTTAGCCTCATAACTGTCCGAAACTGATGTTTCAGACAGTTATGGGATAAACTTCACTTTTGCTGAATTGGGGAGGATTTTGTTTTAGTGTAAAATCAGGGATAAGTTATTTACCTTGAATATATTCAATCCTGATTCCTCATGCCTTATTTCCTTTATCTTTGAAGGCGAGATTTTTACTTGAGAATTATTAATCACGCCCTGGGTGGCTTTGCAATTGACTATGCCACTCTAGCGTGCTACTTTTTTAGCAGGTAAACTGAGCCTAAAAATTTTCTGTAACTTTAAAATTTAAAAACGTTTCGATATTGTTTTAAACGAAATTATATTCATTAATGTTTCAAAAGGAGGCGAATATGTCTTATCGGCCTAGTATAATGGAAATGATTCAAAAAATTTTGGATTCTGGCGATTTCGCAAAGGCACCTTGCTATTTGGCCGTTGATGAAGAGGATGCAATTGGTTTATCATTAAATGATTACGAAAAAGCAGCCTATACCGTTCTCATTGATGTTAATCTGGAATTTAACAAGTGCGTCGACAGAGTGAATTCGGATGCTCTTGATGAAGAGGAAAGAATCAACGAAATTGACCGCCTCTATGTTCTGGAGAGAAAGGTTTTTGCTATCAGTGATTTACTTTGGGTCAATGTTAAAGAGCGTATTCTTGATGAGAAAATTGAGTGCGATATTGACAGGCTTGGAATCGGAAATCGGTTTGAGGTTGTGGAAATTATTTCCGATGAGGATTGCGAGAATCCAGATGAGGAATGCGGCGGTGTTGATGTCTTTGAAATAAGACTCAATCCTGCATTCAAGGGAATTTTTTCTGGATCCTTGCTGTTTCCTATAACTGAAAGACCCGAGGAGAACTGATTGAGATTGATTTTTTTTCAAAAGCCCACTGAAATCAAAACATGATTTCAGTGGGCTTTTTCTTTGCTCAAGCCAAGTTAATCAAATCAATGTCAGCTTCGTGGAGGCTTGACATCCATTGGGGAGGTCGAGCCCCCAATATCTAGCTAGCGCTAACTAAGTTAAGTTGGGGTCAGTCCACTATCCCAACAAACATCGGAATCCCAATTTTTTGCTGCTTGCCTTCACCTTTGAAGGTGAGCTTTTTTCTCTCTGGTTGGTCGCTGCGCTCTTTGAGATGTTGCGGGCGATTGCGCGCCATGAAACTGGTTGCCAGAAAAACTGTGTGTTTGCCGAATTTTTCGTTGATTTGGTCAACGCTTTGGTAAAGTTTTTTCAATTGTTTAGCTTTCAAAACTTCATTGAAAAGATCCAGTTGTTTAATGACGTCTTCTTCAAGCTTAAAAAGTGTGACTCCGGTTGCGCGATATTGCTCATGTTTATCAAACATTTCATCAAAATGTTGTTCGGCAATTTTTACAATTTCACTGGGAATGGCAGTTGGTCGCGAGAATTTGACCTGAACCCCGACGTAGCGAAAAGATTGCAACTTGATGAAAAAAGTGGCCTTGCACGCAGCCAGATTGTATCTACGAATTTTGAGGCAGGCGTTTTCAATATTTTTTGAAAGTTGGGAAAAAATGAAATCACGATCACTGGAGGGCGGTGCGAAAGTTTTCACTTTTTGCACTGAAGCATAGGTAGTTTTTCCTTTGGTGTCGAGAGGTAAAACAAATTTTCCATTGAGCTCCTGCCAAATTTCTTGGGTTGGCTTGGTAAATTTTCTCTGCATCCATGCTTGCTCTTTTCGCGCAAATTCAAGCGCAGTTCCAATGCCTTCTTTTTTCAAATGAGCACTGGTTTGTGGGCCAATACCCCAAATTTCTTCAGTATCTTTTGCTGCCAAGAATTCATGAATAAGATATCCCGGAATGGCTGTCAGGCCCGATGGCTTTTTCCATTTGGATCCAAGTTTGGCTAGGGTTTTGTTGGGTCCAAGGCCGACTGAAAAAGTAAAGCCCAATTCATGGTCAAGATCAGCCTTGATTTTTTCGGCTATTTTTTCATAGGACATGCGAAGCGGTCTGCGAAGGCCAGTGATGTCGGCAAAACATTCGTCGATGCTATATTCCTCGACGTCTGGAGTGTAGCGGCGAACAATTTGAAAAAATCTTTTGGAAAGCAGGCTGTAAGTTTCATAGTCCGAAGGCAGAAAAATTGCATCAGGACAAACCTTTTTTATTTCTGAAATACGCATTCCGCGAGTGACTCCACGATTTTTTGCTTCATAACTCATCGATGATGCGATGCCGCGTTCTTTGCCGGTGATGACAGGCTTACCTTTGAGGGCAGCGTTACGTGATTGTTCGCAAGAGGCAAAAAAAGCGTCGCCGTCAATGTGGATGATGGCTTGGGGATATGAAAAAATTGAAAGAGGCTTGGATTTCATTAGTGATATTTTCTGATGACAGAGATGACCACGGCTGCAATGTGGAGCTCCTCAGAAGGGATTATGGGTTTGTATTTTTTGTTGCCTGGCATCAGGATCATGCGCCCGTTTTCTTTTTGGAGATATTTCATTGTCCAATGATTGTCGACTTCGGCGATGACAATGTCGCCTTCATTGGGGGTTTTGTTTCTTTCTACTAGTACCATGTCGCCAGCGTGGATTCCGGCTTCAATCATGGAATCGCCACTAACTTTGAGCATGTAGGTTGCTTCTTTGTTGGAGATGAGATATTCATCAATGGTGATTGTGTCAATCAGCTCTTCTTCGGCTGGGGAAGGAAAGCCTGCTTGAATTGTGCCAAGAATTTTGATCTGGCCAAAAAGTTTTTTGGGAATGAGTTTTCCATTTTCATCTTTGTCGATGATTTCCAGGGTAATCATTTTGTCGACAATTTTGCTGACGGCATTGGTTGATTTGAGACCAGTGACCTTCATAATTTCTCGAAAGCTCGGCATACGCTTGTGCTGCCTGTAAAACTTGGCAATTTTTGCTTGATATTTTTCCATAATTTTTTTGCTTAAATTGGTTAGTAACTTTATTATAAGTGAACATACGTTCACTTGTCAAATCTGACAAACTTTTTCAGATTTACTTCGTAGCTCGTTGTCTGATTATTTGAATTTACACATTTTCTGCTTCGCTAAATTTGGTTGTCACAGGGAAATGATAATGTCCTAGTAGCGGGAAGTAGAAATGTCCGCTTCAATAGGTTATGATATTAGCTAAACCCTAATATTAACCCAATGGATAATCTCATTATCATGAGCCAAAAAGAAGTCAGTCGCTACGAC
>CAIJXA010000100.1 GCA_903824515.1 uncultured bacterium | reverse complement strand
GGTTTTGGCCAAGCCATTGCCGATAGTGCCTGCCAAGGATCATCCATGGAGAAGTCGCCAATATGCTAAACATTAACAAAATGTCCAAAGCGGACATTTTCATTTCCCGCAAAAGCGGACATTTCTATTTCCCCTTTACAAGTTATTTGTTTTTCTTTACATAAAGCAATTATGATGCTACGATGCTTTGTGTATCATTGTTTTATGTCAACAATATGAATTTGTCATCGCCAATACACTTAATCATTCTTATCATTAGCATTATTTTTGGCTTTTTAGGGCTTGTCCTAAGTATTGTTTCGCTGTACCAGCTAAAAAAAACCAAAAATAAACTCGAAATCTTTTTTTCAGGAAAAGACGCCGCCAGCCTGGAGTCAGTTTTACTTACCCATAGCGAAGAACTGACCGTTCTTGATAAAGAAATTCAGGAATTATTTGAAATTTCAAACAGAATTCACTCGCTGGCTCTGCGAAGTATCCACAAGGTTGGCATCATCAGATTTAACCCCTTCAAAGATATTGGTGGCGATCAAAGTTTTGCGCTTGCCTTGCTTGACGGAAAAGACTGCGGAATCGTAATCTCATCCCTTCACACTAGAGAAGGCACTAGAATTTATTCGAAACCTGTCATCAAGGGTGCTGCGGAAAAATACACTCTCACGGAGGAAGAAAAAATGGCTATCAAAGAAGCAACCACCATCAAACCCTCAAAAATATAAGGACGCCTAATAATTATTTGAAAATCAGCTATCATGACTCAACCAGCAAAAAAACTTGTCAAACTACCTCAAAGCATCACGATCAAAAAATTCAGTGAATTGCTTGTTTTGCCGGTTTCTCAGGTAATAACAGAACTACTAAAAAACAATATCCTCGCAACCATCAATGAGGAAATTGATTTTGACACTGCGACAATTATTGCCCAAGATCTTGGTTTCGAAACGGAAGCTGATTTAGAAGTTTCGGATAGCGAAACCATTACTCTTGAAAAGTTGATTGATATTTGCAAAAAAGAAAAAGAATCCGGGAAAAATTTGCGTCCCAGGCCACCAGTAGTTACCATCCTGGGCCACGTTGATCATGGCAAGACAACCCTCCTTGATACAATCAGAAAAGCCAGCGTAGCCGCCAAGGAAGCTGGCGGCATCACTCAACACATCAGCGCATACCAAGTCAAAAAGAAAGGCCAATTCATAACCTTTATTGACACTCCTGGCCATGAAGCCTTCTCCGGCATGCGACAGCGTGGAGTTAGCATCGCAGACATTGCAGTTTTGGTTGTGGCAGCCGATGATGGCGTTCGTCCTCAAACAAAAGAAGTAATCGAATATCTAAAAGACAAAAAAATTCCGACCGTTGTTGCAATTAACAAAATTGACAAGCAGGATGCCAATCTTCCAAGAGTTAAACAGGAGCTGGCTGATAATGGAATTTTGATTGAACAGTGGGGTGGCAACGTCATGAGTGCGGAAATCAGCGCAAAACAAAACATTGGCATTGAAGACTTGCTTGACAGTATTTTGCTGGTTGCTGAAATGGAAGATTTCAGAGTTGATGACAAGCGAGATGGCTTGGCAGTTGTGCTTGAATCCAATCTTGATCCCCAAAAAGGTCCCATTGCAACTGTTTTGATTAAAACTGGAACCTTAAAAGTTGGGCAAGACGTAACAGCTGGCACAACCTATGGCAGAATCAAAAAAATTGAAGATTTCAGTGGTCGCAATTTGCTCACTGCCGGACCATCCACGCCTGTTACTATCATGGGACTTGGCGACACCCCAAACACTAATGATATCTTGCAGGTTGTTAGCGGAAAATCCATTGCCAGACTCAAATCAAAAGAATTTTCAGGTGGACTCATTGAGAGGAAAGAAAAAGTTACTTCCCAAAAACTGATGCGCATCATTGAAGATGACAAAATTCAAAAATTAAACATCATTTTGAAGGCTGATGTTCAAGGTTCGCTTGAAGCAATCCAGCAAATCATCTCAACTCTCAAAACAGATGAAGTTATCGTCAACTATGCTGAAACTGGAGTTGGAAACATAACTGAGTCAGATGTGAAAACTGGAGCCCCTTCACAAGCAATAATCTTCGGTTTCAATGTTGAAACAACGCCAGTTGCAAAAAGATTGGCCGAATCGAGTGGAGTTGCTATCAAAAATTTCAAGATTATCTACGAACTTGTAGCTGAAGTAAAAAAAATTATTATTGACATGTTGCCACCAGAGATTGTACGAACTGATCTTGGCAAGGTCTCTGTTCTGGCTATTTTCAAAACTGGCAAACGTGACATGATTGTTGGAGGCCGTGTAAGCGAAGGAAAAATCATCAAGAATGCTTTGATTGAGATCAAGCGTGATGGTGAGATTGTCGGAAAAGGCAAGATTGAAAATCTCCAGCAAGACAAGAAGCCAACAACTGAAGTTGGTCAGGGAAATGAATGCGGCGTGGTTTTTGAGGGCGACACCAAAATCAAAGAAGGCGACACCCTGATTGCATTCACCGAAGAAGAAAAGAAAAGAACCCTCTAAAAATTTTAGAAAATTTGAAATTTTTAATTTGAAATTTGAAAAAGGATAAATACATATCAATTTCAAAATAAAAATTACTGTAAAACCTTCCTGCGTTTAGCAGGAATTTATTAAAAATTTTAAATTTTAAATTTTAAATTATAAAGCTGTGTCCCAACGCATCACAAAATTAAACAAGCTGATCCAAAATCATCTTGGAGAAATATTCCAACGAGAGCTGAGTCTTAAGTCTGGAGTCTTTTTAACGATTTCAAAGGTTGACACGACGCCTGATGTCAGATATACTCGAGTGTCGCTAAGTGTTTTCCCGTTCAAGGATTCCAATTATGCACTCAAGACCATTGGCAAAGAAAAATACGCTATTCAAGGGGCATTGAACAAAAAACTTGGCATCAAGCCTTTGCCACGACTCGTTTTTCAAATTGACTCGACAGAAGAAAAAGCCGATGAAATCGAAAAGATTCTCTTGCAGATTTAAAATATATCCCTTTTTTGTATGTATTTATACTAAATCTTAAACCTTTTTGGTTTAAGATTTTTATAACCCCTACAAATATACAAATTAACTACACGACCTTCAAAAAAACACCGAACCAATATTTGTAGCTTTGTGAGCATTCTCGCTTCGCTAGATAATAAAAAACTTTCATAATTCACTTCATGCAAAAAAACTTTGCTGCCGAATTTAAAACCCTTTCCTATGTGATCAAAAAATCACAACGAATTTTGCTGTTTGCTCATAATGGACCAGATGGCGACACTGCCGGCAGTGTTCTTGCTATGAAAGAATATTTGACTTCCATTGGAAAAATTGTCGATATTGCTTGCAATAATCCGCTTCCATCCTTTCTTGACTCGCTGACAACCCACATTTTTGAAGCTCCGTCAAATCTTGACTTGAGTAGCTACGATGCAAGCATTGCTTGTGACAGTGTTGAGCGTGGATTTCAAGAGGTTTTGCCAATTTTACCAAAAAAGACTGCCACAGTTATCATTGACCACCATCCTGATATCAACCTATCCGCTGATGCTATAATTCTTGATGCCACGAGCTCCTCAGCTTGTGAACTTATCTATGAATATTTTTCTTCGCAAAACATTCACATCACCAAAAATATCGCAACCTATTTAATGATTGGCGTACTTTCTGATACGGGAAATTTTCAACACGCAAACACTTCTACTCGAGTTCTGGAAATTGCATCTGACCTCATGAAAAGTGGGGCTTCATTTTCAAAAATAATCCAAGCTTCCTTTGCCAACAAGAAACTTTCCACCTTGAAACTTTGGGGTATTGCTTTTGAAAAAGCCAAAATCAATCCGAAAAATGGACTCATCACCACCGTCCTAACCCAACAAGATATTGAGCAGTGTCAAGCTACAACTGAAGATATCGGTCAAGTTGCTTCTATTTTAAATACTGTTCCCGGCACAAAATTTTCCCTCGTTCTTTCCGAAAGAGAAAATAATGTTATTAAAGGTAGCCTACGCAGTGAGCAATATAAAGGTGTCGACGTTTCCGAAATCGCCCACCTCTTCGGTGGTGGCGGTCACAAACTCGCCAGCGGTTTCGAAGTCAAAGGCCAAATCAAAGAAACCGAAACTGGTTGGGAGATAGTTTAACAAATTTTTAATTTGAAATTTGAAATTTTTATTGAAATTTAAATGACAAAATTATTAATTCTTCAGGTTTTTAAAATTTAAAAATTAAAGAATTGATTTAAAATTATAAATTTAAAATTAAAAATTTGCAGTTATTGTTAAACATACAAAGCTTATGTTAGGATTAAATTATCTTAATCTAACAAAACTTACATTTATGTTAATAGGTTGTCATGTTTCAATTGCAGGGGGAGTTTTCAAAGCACCAGAAAGGGCTGCTGCGCTTGGTGCGCAGGCGATGCAAATTTTCACCCGTTCACCCCAAGGTGGCAAAGCCCCGGAGCTCACACCTGAAATATGTGAGCAATTTCAAATTTCAAATTTCAAATTTCAAATTAAGGAAGTTGTTGTTCATACTCCTTACTATATCAATTTCGCCTCGACCAACAGCCGAATCAAATATGGTTCAATTAGTGTCTTGCGCGATGAACTTGAACGCGCCAGCCTACTTGGTGCCAAATATGTCATGACCCACCTTGGGAGTGCAGGCGAGCTTTCACAACAAGAGGCTAACGCCGCAACCATTGAAGCCCTGAAGAAATCGCTGGACGGTTATACTGGCTCAACAGAATTGCTCATTGAGAATGCGGCTGGGGCTGGGAAAATTATGGGCTCGACTTTCGCTCAAATTGCTGAAATTATTCAAGCTGTAAATCATACTAAATTAGTAGGCATTTGCCTTGATACTCAACATTCTTTCGCTTCCGGCTATGATTGGCGTGATTTTAATAATACGCTTGCAAAAATCGACACTGAAATTGGTTTGGATAAAATTAAGTTAATCCACGCCAATGATTCAAAAACCGAATTAGCCTCCAACAAAGATCGCCACGAACACATCGGCCAAGGCTTGATTGGACAAGAAGCTTTCAAAAACATCGTCGCCTTTGCGCAAGCAAAAAACATTTCTATGATTTTAGAAACCGAGCATGAAGCCGTCAAAGAAGACATCGAACTCTTAAAAAAATTCAGAGACTCATGATTTTAAAACTTTTTTAACCCATCCCAGATCAAATCAAATTTTAATCTTTCCGTTTCAGCAATATCTTCACTCTCTATCACAATCGAGATTAATTCATTTCTAGTGCTTGTGATAATAACTTTATTTTCATAAATCAACATTGCTGTTTTTAAAGGATATTCTTTCGGCACATAACGAATTTCTCTCTTCTCACTAGTGTGATTTTTGTTTTTCACATCTTCGGATACATCATTTGTATAAATGCAACGAATACTAATATTTTTACGCAATCTTTCTGGAATATAATAATTAAAATCATATTCCTTATAAATCTTGTGTGCTTCTGTAATGGAACCAATATGTCTAAGTAAAATATTTGGTTTTTTCAAGGAGTCGCTAAGTGCAGTAATGTATCCTTCTTCTCCGTGGTAATAAGTCACTTTTGGATCCTCTGGATTTTTTCGGGAAAAAGCTCGCAATTGAGGCAAGATATTTTTCAACTCAGACAATTGATTCTCTGTTTTTGCTAACAAAATTTCTGGCCCAGTAGCCACAAAACGCAAACCTTTTTTCATTTTAAAACTTCCCATTAGGCCTTTTTTCTCAAGTGCTTGAAAAATCAGATAAGCTGTACTTCTTTTCAATTTGGCATTTTTCGCCAATTCCGTCATCCCAGTTTCTCCCGAATTAAGGGCTGCCAAATACAAAACTGCCTCTTTTTCTTCAAGTCCATATCCACTCAAAAATTGTTTAATTTCTTGCAAATTCATATAAATTTTATACTATGTCGTTATTTCTGACGTCATTATAGCAGACAAAATAAAGCTTGTAAATAGCTTTAAAATAAGGAAAAAATGACTTTGAAATTCGACAAGAATAAAAGCTACCGTCTATTTTTTTGACGAACTGCAATATTTGGCTTATATTTGGAGCATCTTTAACAATTAACCCTAAAGGAGCTAATTATGAAAAACCTACAAGGAAAACGTATTTTGATTACTGGCGCAGGTATTAAACCAGTGGGTTTTCTTTTCAAAGATATTACAACTGATCAAAATTCCCACACATCAGTAACCGTTGATGGATTCGAGTACAAGGCAAATATTGGAACCGCCACTGCGCTAGCTTGCGCTGAAGCCGGGGCAATTGTACATCTGGTTGCTCGCACAGAAGCTAACCTACAAATCATCAAGCAATGGATTGAAAGCAAAATTCCCGAAACTAAAGTTGAATATACCGCCCTTGATTTAAATGACAAAGTAGCCTTACGAAAACTAGTCGATTCCTTGCCAACAGATTTACCCCTTTATTGGGTCCAGTCTGCCGGTCTTGGCGGTGGCACCGTAAAAATCAAGGATGACAATCCATACCTCCGTATTGATCAACTTACGGATGAATTGATTGATGCCGAATTTTCAACCATTAACAATACCATTGCCCTGCTTCAATTTTTGCTACCAAGATTTCGGAAACAAAAAGAATCTCGGATTTGCATTGTGTCTTCAATGAGTGCAATTCGCTCAGTTATTTCTGGCAGTATTCATATGGCAGCTAAGGGGGCTATCAGTAGATTCACAAATGCAGCCATGATAGAGCTTCATAAAGAAAACATTTTCATTACGGATATTAGGCCAGGTGGAGTTGACACTGGGCTTTATGATTCAAGTGTTGTTCAAGAAACAATTACAAAAACTATCGGGAAAGGCTATGGTTACGACTATGAAAAAACTGGGCTTTTCTTTATGCCACCAACTGCTGTCGGCGAAATGATTGCCACTATTTTAATGTCCGACGGACATACCACCTCGGTCAATATGGTCGCTCGCGGTCAATGGCCACATGAAGGATCTTAGTCTTTCCCCCTTTTTACCAAAAGCCGACAAGCAAATGTCGGCTTTTTTATTTTTTGAAAAAATCCAACCAAAGTCAAATATGCTATAATAAATTAGAATTTATTATCAGCAACATCATCTATGCTCATTGCTATCATTTCAGACTCCCATGACAACCTCCCAAACCTCAAAAAAGTTCTGGACTATTGCCGTGAGCAGAAAGTTGAAAAAATGATTCATTGTGGGGACTTGGCAACCATCGAGACTCTTGGTTTTATCAACGACAACTTTTCAGGAGAAATATTTTTTACTTTTGGAAATATGGATGCAGGTCATATTGCAGACTATCCTTTCAAAAACAATCAACACAAGCAGACTCAGCTATTCCCAGAGTATGGAACAATTGAAATAGCAGACAAGAAAATTGCCTTCGTCCACTATCCCGAAGTTGCCAAACAACTCTGCGAAACTGGAGAATTTGATTTTGTCTTTCACGGTCACACCCACAAACCCTGGACCGAAATTATCAACAACTGCACCTTGCTTAATCCTGGCAATGTCGCCAATCAATACTATCCGCCAACTTTTGCCATCTGGAATACCAGCGACAATTTATTTCAACTCATCAGAATAAATTCCTTGTTATAGTTTTAAAATCCGTCCTATTTGTCCCATTTGTCCTATTTTTATGTCCAAACAATCTCAACTCACAAAATTAAACTCCGAGATGTCGCAATGCACCAAATGCCCTCTTCGTGCTGGATGTCAACGCGTGGTTTTCGGTTCTGGCAACCCCGAAGCTAAAATTATCTTCATTGGTGAAGCCCCTGGCAAAAAAGAAGACGAGCTCGGAATCCCTTTTGTAGGCAGTACTGGCAGGATTTTAGACAAAATGCTGGCAGAAATAGCAATAAAACGTGGAGATGTCTATCTGACCAATATTTGCAAATGTCGGCCACCAGAAAATCGCGACCCACTTCCAACTGAAATTCAAACGTGCTCAACTTGGCTCGAAAAACAAATCCAGATTATCAACCCCGAGATTATTGTCACTCTTGGTCGCTATGCCCTTAATTATTTTTTACCACAAGCCAAAATTTCGCAGGTGCATGGAGATATTTCAGAAATAAATATTGAAAAAATTGGAAAAATGAAATTTTTCCCCCTCCATCATCCCGCCGCCGCCCGTATCAACCGCCAGACCCGCGCCCTTTTCACCCAAGATTTTCAAAAAATCCCAACTATCTTGAAACAAATCAAAAAAGAGCAGTAATGCTCTTTTTTCTTTGTGCCCGGAGCGAGAGTCGAACTCGCATGCCATAAATGACGCGACATTTTAAGTGTCGAATGTATACCAATTTCATCATCCGGGCATTGGTATTATATGTTGAGGTCCGTACCAGATTTGAACTGATGTAGACGGTTTTGCAAACCGCTGCGTAACCGCTCCGCCAACGGACCTTTAAATTTTCTCGGCGTAAATTCTTGAACTTACCCAAGCTTACCAAGAATTGTGTTCAACGTCAATAAAAAAACCTCGCCTAAGCGAGGTTTTTTTGCTACTCAACAATCTTAGCCATCAGGTTTCTTCTTCCGAAAGCAAAAGCTTCGCTTTTGGTTTCCATATAGATATCGATATGGTTTCCTTTGATCGCACCCCCACGATCCTCGCAAATGAAAGTTCCATATCCTTCAATTTCCAATTTAGCTCCAAAAGGAAAATTTCCAGGACAAGCAATTGTTCCTTTGTGAACTTTGATGCCAGAAGATGTTTTTCCGTCGCTTTTTCCACACTCGTCAGCTGCGGCTGTATATGCAGAAGCATTTACAGCAAATGGCTTAGAAGGAAGATTAGCCCACTTTTCAGCTTGCTTTGGCTTCCATTTAACCAATAACTCTTCATTTCTGATTTCTTCGGCTGTTTTTTTAGTGTCCGCCAAGTTGTCGCCACCATCACCAACAGAATTAAATATTCCCTCTGCAAGCACTGGGCTTGGCAATAGAAATGACGGGATAGCACTAAAGTTTATATTGGTTTTTGTATCAGGACTGGATGTTTCACTTGCAAGGGTCATTTTTGGAAGCATCATTGCCACCAGCCCCAACAAGATCAAAGCAATCTTGATGATACGCATTTAATAATTTTTACTTGTTAACCGGCATTTGCCTTGCACGTTTCCTGCAAATGACCAGGCCGACAACCTCAAATTGTCAACCATAAATATTAGCACACTAATCAATAGCTGTCAACCTGAAATGGCATTTATAGGCTCAAATAAGGCATTTTATCACAAAAAAAGAGGCCTCAGCCTCTTTTCTAGTACCCTATCAACCTTATCTGTCCAATTTGTCCTATTGATTTTTAAATTGAATAAAACTTCTCCTTTGGAGCCTTGCAAATTGGACAATTTTCAGGAACCTCTCCCTCGAAAAGCTCTCCACAAATACTGCAGATCTGATACTGAACTTCCTCAATGTCTTTTCCAGCTTCAACTGAATCAAGAGCTTTGACAAAAGCTGCTTGATGAGTTTTTTCAACTGCATTGGCTCCCATAAAAGTAATTCCAGCAGATCCATTGTTTTCCTCCTGTGCCTGAGCTAAAAAATTTGGATACATAGTTTCAACTTCATATGTCTCACCTACAATAGCAGCCTTAACATTCTCAATTGAATTTTTGACCTCACCTGAAACGCTTAAATGGTTAAGGGCGTGAATAGTCTCCCCCTCAGCAACAACCCTAAAAAGTTTAGCTAAATTTGGTTTTCCTTCTTTTTCTGCGACCTTAGCGAAAGCCAAGTATCTACGATTAGCTTGAGACTCTCCTGCAAATGCAGCTTTCAGATTTTCTTGTGTCTTTGACATAAAATTATTTAAAATAAAAAATTAAAGATATTAAAATTGAATAAATTTTAAAGTTAGCATCTGTCTTATCGGTCCTATTTGTCCTATTAATTCCGTCCTATTCTGCCTACTCACTACTACGCGCCATCTCGAAAGTACTTCCAAGCAATCCTGCTTAATTGAGTTAGTTACCCACACATATGCAGCTCACCAAAGCCATGCACGCTCAAAGAGATTTTCAAAGAATGGCACATTCCTTGATTGAGAATTAAATTCCGCAACATTCAGGGATTTCAAAAATATATATTATTCTCAATTTTGTTTATCCCGCACACAAGAATTTCTCAAATTTCTCAACAAAGCCAGCAAAAGCCTTAAGATCATTTTCATCCTTTTCCTTCTCATTCATTTCAATATATGGCAAACCACTTTGAGTTGAGGACATGAGCCTATCTAATGGATAACCATTTGATGATATATCAGAAATATACTTTGCAATATGATAACGCACGTCAACACATTCAACTCCTTCATTATTATTACCGGGATTATAATACGCCAATGCGCTATCAAAAATAAACTGTTTATTTTCCTGTGGGTATAGCTTGAAAATTTCCTTCCAAACTTCAATCAAGGCCTCGTCTGTCAATTCTTTTTTATCCTTAGCAAATCTACGAGCATAGACACCTGGCTGCTGATTGTCCGGCAAAAAATTTGTCATCAGGGATTCATCCACTGCTATGGTTGTGAGTCCTGAAATTTTTCCATAAGTTCTTGCCTTATGTAAAGCATTTTCCATATTTGTATTATAATTCTCATCAGCTTTCTCTGTTATTTTCAAATCAGCCAAAGATACCACTTCCAATCCAGGAATTGATTTCAGAATTTTCCCATATCTTTCCAATTTTGCCAGATTGTGAGTTGCCAAGAGTATTTTTATATTAACCACTTTATAGCAAGCCTACTTCTTAAGTAAATCAAAAAATGCCTTATTGAAATAGAGCTTTTCTCGTCCAATTTTTTCACCCTTCAAAATTCCAATTTTTTCAAGCTCAACCAAATATCTCCCTGCGGTTTTTTCTTTTACAATGCCAGCCTCAACAAGAAATTTTCTTTTGCAATATGGCAGCTTAAACAAAACATCCACGAGTTCCTTGGAATAAAGTTGTGGCGAGCTATTCTTTATTGTTTTTGCAGTTTCATCCATCAACTCACAAATATCTTGAATTTTCTTCTCCGTATATTTTGCAGTCTCTTCAACAGCATCAAGTATATACAAAATCCATTGCTCCCACTCTTCTCTTTCCGTCACTCCTCTAAGTTTTACATAATAATCATTTTTGTTTTCCAATATGTATTTACTCAAATAAAGTATCGGATTTTGGAGTAGACCAGAAAGCACCAAAAACAATATATTCAATATTCTTCCCGTTCTTCCATTGCCATCATGAAAAGGGTGAATGGATTCGAATTGATAATGCATAACTGCCATTTTAACCAATGGGTCAACCTTATCGTTTTTATCATTTATGTATTGTTCCAAATTTTTTAACTTTTCATTAATAACATTTTCTCCCTCTGGCGGAGTATAGACAATTTCACCAGTAAGTGGATTTGCGATTTTTGTTCCAGGAATTTTTCTAATTCCACCTCCAGTTTCTTTAATAACTTGCATCATTTCAATTAACATTCTCACGCTAATAAAACCATTTTCATTAACAAATTTATAGCCGGCCCAAAGTGCCTTTGGATATGAAATAACTTCTTTTAAATTAGGATCTGTTACGCTTTCCATTGCCAAAGATTGATAAAGTGCATCATTTGTGGTGACAATGTTTTCAATTTCCGAACTTAACTTTGCCTCTTGAAGAATGATAGCGTTTGCAAGTAAAGATTCATTTGGAAGCCTTTTATTGGAAGCATCCAAAGAAGCAAGCGCGGCTCTAGCATTAATTGTTTTTTTTAAAATTTCTTTTGTTTCAAGATCTTTGGGTGGGAGAAACGGCAAATCATTATATGGTTTTTCCTTATCAAATGTCATAATTTTTAAAATTTTTAATTCTTACATATTTCTGCATTTAAAATAACAAACAAGGGCAAAATTGTCAATTTTTTACCCACATAGCAAGAATAATGGCACCACATGCCCCTATTATAAAAACAAGGGCATTTTAAGACTAACCATGCCCTCATTACCTTACATACAACTGTTGCAAGGTTTAAAATAGACTAGATAGGGCCATATTTTATAACTTATAAACTCGGAACAAGTTTTCCAAGCCAGGAATTGATTTCAAAATCTTTCAATATCTTTCCAATTTTGCCAGATTGTGAGTTGCCAATAATATTTGCATAGTTCGTCTATTGTGTCACATCTTTACGCCCCAGATAAGTGGTCATACGCAATAATAAGATTCTAGCAAAGCATTACCTCTAAATTTTTGCGAGCTTGTTTGCTTTTTAGGCAACATGAGCGACAGCGAATCTTAGAGCCTGCTGCGAATCTCATGTCGAGTTGAAATTTGAAAATTCAGTCTGAGCGCCAACGAAAGGTTGGTCACCCTCTGGGTGAAAAAGCCTGAAAATTGAGAAGGGCTATCGAGATAACCCGACGAGATTTGAAGGTTTTGCAGCCGGAATTTTCAGATTTCAGCCGACAAGAGCATTTTTTTGTTTTATCCAT
>CAIJXA010000099.1 GCA_903824515.1 uncultured bacterium | reverse complement strand
AATAGCGCTGACATAGTTGACCAAGGCATCAAACCAGACATACATCACATGCTCGCCGCTGCCTGGAACCTCAATTCCCCAAGGCATTTTTTCTTTGAGGCGTGAAATTGAAAAATCTTCCAAGCCGCCAGCCACAAAATTTTTGATTTCTTTTAGCCGATTTTTGGGCAGCACAAACTCGGGATTTTTTTCATACAAATCCAGCAAAGCTTGCTGATATTTTGAAAACCTGAAAAAATGATTTTCTTCTTCAATGACTTCCAAGTTAACGCCAGGATGAAGTGGGCACTTTCCATCAACTAACTCTGAGTCGGTTTTTTCCAATTCGCAACCAACACAATATTTTACTTTATAAATCTTGGTATAGATATCACCGGCAGCTTCACATCTTTTCCAGAATTCTTGCGCTGCGGCAATGTGATGCTGATCAGTGGTGCGGATAAAATTATCGTAACTAAGATCCAAAATATCTTTCAATTGTTTGAAATTTTCAGCTTGCTGATCAACATAAGCTTGCACATCCATCTTGAGCTCCCCAGCCTTGCGATAAAGTTTCAAACCATGCTCATCAGTGCCAGTGTTAAAAAAAACTTCTTTGCCAAGATTGCGATTAAAACGCGCCAGCACATCGGCCTCAATAATTTCCATTGCAAAACCGGCGTGCGGCTCAGCATTCACGTAAGGAAGTGTAGTAGTGATGTAAAATTTGTCTTGCATATTGATCAATAATATTTATCGTAGTTATCTTTGAGACATAAAACTTTTTCGCCGTAGTTGTGAATTGAAGATCCACTGCAATTGACGTCGGAATAATCACTTTTGTATTTACTAGCGCTGCCATAGCAATAGCTGCCCCAATTGCCGCCGGCCAGATAAACACAATATGATTTGGCTTCATCAAATCTTTTTTTGGAATCAGCTCCATCATTGGACAATTTGCTAGCCATCGCCACCACGCCGTCCACCAAGTTCCAAGGGTCTGGCGGGTTATGTCCAGAAAGCGAAGCGATAGTACTTTTGTAACCGAGCCAGGTCGTTGGCATGAACTGTGGCACACCCATAGCACCGCCCGTTCCCTTGTAGGCATTTGAAGGACACGAAACTTTTTGTTTGGTGTAGTCATAGCCAAGTTCTTTCGTGATAGTTTTGAAAGCCGTCAATTGAGCTGCCGGCATGCGACTAGTTTTATAGTTGCAGCCTCCCACGTTTTGACCCTTGTTAGATTCTTGAACCAGCACACCCAACAAAAAAGACTTATTGATATTAGTTGCACCCGCGGCAAATTTAGCTGCAGCCACAATATCGTTTGTACTAATTGATTTTCCTAAAGCGGCGGAATATTGACTTTGCAGCTTGTCCAACTCACCTTGCAATTGCGCAATGGTTTTGGCCTTATCTTGAATGTCTGATTGAACCTGACTTTGGTCTGCCAGCAAACCTTGTTGCTGCACAACTGTGGCACTTAAAACTTTTTCGTGTTGTTGCTTAGCTTCAGCTAACTGAACCTTATCTTGATCAACCTGGACTTTCTTGGAATTTATGTCAGCAATTATGCCAACAATTTTTTCATCTAGCGTACTCAGGTGTTCAGCGCCACTGAGCAAATCAGAAAAATTTCCTGCTGAAAGCACCACACTCAAAATCGGTTTATTCTGAATGTAATAAGCCTGTTGAATGAAATTTTTCAACATTTCTTGTTGCAATGCAATTTGATCGTTAAGATTATTGATTTCCTGCTCTTTGCGAGAAATGTTGGTCACTGTGTCGGTGATAACTGCTTTCGTGGTGCTGATTTTTTTCTGAGTGATACCCACCGATTGCTTGATTTGACCCAGACTGGCTTCCAATTTGGCTTTGGCTTTTTGCGCTTTATCAAGTTCTGATTGCACTTTCTTGGCTGCATCAGTAGCATCCTGAATTGCTTGTTGCTGCTCAGGCGTTAGCGTAGACGTGGTTGCGTCAGCCGCAGCAACCGTGGCAGTTTTCCAAAAAGAAATTTGAGACGCCAAAAAAACAGGGACGACCAAGGCCCACACCAAAATAAAAGCAATTTTTTTTGCGGTTTTTTTCATATACCCATTGTAACACGTCTCATATTATAATCAACGATTTGCAAGAATATCTATGCCTAAAAAAACTCCACCAAAAAAGACAAGGCCTTGCCTTGTCTTTTTTACTTGAAGTTTTTTTGAAACCTATTTTACAATCGTAATTTCCAAAGCGTTGGTGTCTTTGTCGACAGTTACGCTAAGCTTGGCATCTTTTTTAAGTAAACTAAGATTGCCAATTTTAGGATCAGTGCCATTTTTAACCGGGGTGGTAGCTGAGATGTTGATAGCAGCTCCTTT
>CAIJXA010000098.1 GCA_903824515.1 uncultured bacterium | reverse complement strand
TGATTTGCGATGACACGCTTTTTGTCAAAATCACTGAGGCTGGCAAGGAATTTGTGGGCGGCCACTATCAAGAAGGTTTTGCCTATCCTGGCGCCAAGGCTTCCCTGGAAATTTCTGGCGATTTGATCGAGGATCATCGCTGGCTCTGCGAGCTGATGTTACTAACTGCCAGCGAATTGCAACTTCCGAATCAGAAAAGTAAAAAATAAAACTCTAAATTTTTTAAGGCTGATAAAAAATATCAACATTGCAAATTGAGTCATATGCATATGGTTGCAATGTTTTTTATTTTAGTATACTTGGTCAACTTGTTGCAATTGCAATATTTTGATTAAGTTGTTTGCAATGTTTAACTGCACATTAGGACGGAGCTCAACTCCGAATCGGAGTTGAGCTCCGGAATGTTGAAGTTGTTTTATTTTACAAATCAGGTATTGTAAATTGAGTCATGTGCATATGATTGCAATGTTTTGGTTTAAAAAAGATATTGCAAAAAGTCGCATATGCTAGAATTTGCAATATTTCTCTGTCTGCGTCTAACATTGTTTTTTGTTTAGGTGTTTCTATAATTAATCCGTCCATGGGAGCTATATAAGGACTTTTTTCGAAAAACAAAGAATTGAAATTTTTAGCTATTGCCCGCCTGACACGATATGACATTTCGGGCAGGCAATTATTTTCAATATTGGTGTTGGATAGTAAAAATAATTTTTTTAAGAATAAACTTATGAATGGATATGCTTGGTACTCACAGCTGACAAAACCATCTTGGTCACCGCCGGCTTGGCTTTTTGGTCCGGTTTGGACTTTTTTGTACATTCTGATTTTCATTTCTTTCGGCAAAGTTTTTTTGATGGCCTGGAAGAAGGAGATAGTGTTGTTGGTAGCGTTGCCATTTTTGCTAAATTTGATTTTTAATTTTGCTTTCACCTCACTTCAATTTGGGCTTAAAAATAATTATTTGGCAGCCGTGGATATTTTACTTATTCTTGGGACTTTAATTTGGGCGATGATTGCAATTTATCCGCATGCTTCTTGGATAACTTATGTCCAAATTCCATATTTGCTCTGGGTTTGTTTTGCAACTGTTTTGCAACTGACAGTCACTTGGCTTAATAGATAATTTTGGTAATTTTCTTGCCTTTTTGGTCAAAGTTCTTTAGTCTTAGAATATGAATAACAATGTTGAAGAAATCAAAGCCCGGCTTAATATTGTGGATATTGTGGGCGAATATGTGAGATTGACTAAGGGCGGGGCAAACTGGAAAGGCCTGTGTCCTTTTCATAGTGAAAAAAGTCCATCCTTTATGGTCAATGAAGAAAAGCAAATTTTTCATTGTTTTGGCTGCAGCAAAGGCGGCGATGTTTTTACTTTTGTGCAGGAGATTGAAAGCATGGAGTTTCGAGAAGTTTTGAAGCTATTGGCGGAAAAAGCAGGGGTGCAATTAGAGGAATATAAGGGGGGTGGACAACCTGTGGATAACAAGAAAAGAATATTGGAGGCTTTGGAGCTTGCTACGAAATTTTATGAGACCCAGCTTTGGAAGGGCACAGGTAAAGATAAAATTTTGAATTATCTGAATGAGCGGGCTATTAATGATGAAAGTATTCGAAATTTTCGACTAGGCTATGCGCCCGCTGGCTGGGATAACATTCTGAAATTTTTGCAAGCGCGCGGTTTTTCATTGGAGGAAATTTCCAAAACCGGACTACTAGTACAAAAGAATCCAGATCCTCTAAGAGCTAACAGCTATAAGCTAAAAGCTAGTTTCTATGATCGATTCAGAGATCGAGTTATGTTTCCAATTCAAGATGCGATGGGCATAGTAATCGGTTACTCTGCGCGGGTTGCGCCTGGTCAGGATGAATCGCAAGCCAAATATATAAATACGCCGGAAACTTTGGTTTATCACAAAAGCAAGGCTCTGTACGGTCTTTCGCATGCCAAACAAAATATCAAACAAAAAAACTTTACCCTGCTGGTTGAAGGAAATTTGGATGTGATTGCCGCACACCAAGCAGGTCTTGAAAATACAGTTGCAGTTTCAGGCACGGCCCTTACAGTTGACCAAGTGACCATTTTGAAGCGTTATAGCAGCAACATCGCTATGCTTTTTGATATGGATAGCGCCGGTCAACAAGCAGCGCAAAAAAGCGTAGACTTGTGTTTGGGGCAAGATGTGCAAGTGAAAATGGTGACACTTTCACAAGGCAAGGATGCGGCCGAAGTGGCTGCCAAGGATCCAGCCTTTTTACTTTCAGCAGTTGCCAAGGGGGTTTCTGCGATTGAATATTTTTTTGCTAATGCCCTGCAGACTTTTGACAAAAATACAGCGGATGGCAAAAGGGCTATTGCAACTTCAGTGCTTGGACATGTAGCAAATACAGCCAGTCAAATTGAGAAAAATTATTGGATTAAAAAATTGGCACATCAATTAGACGTAGAAGAAAAAATTATTAGTGATGTATTAAGAGCATTAACCCCGAGCAGTTATATGAATGTTGCTCAAACGAAAGACTCAGAAAAAGAAAAAGTTTTATTTCAAGACAGAGCGGAGATTGTCAGAGATTTGTTGGCAGGACTTATAATTAGTGACCCAAAAGTTTGGAAAGAAATCATTGAACAAAAAGGTAGTATGCTGTGGGCACAAACAGATAAACTGCTAATGTTTTTGTTTGAAAATGGTCCTAAAATTGATTTTTCTTATGAAAAATTGATTGAGTCGGTGGGGGATGAAAAAACAAAAAAACGCTTGTCGCAGCTATATTTTTCAGCTAAGTACCGGTTTTCTCAGGATGAGGTTGTTGAATATGCAAGTGATGAGATTCGTCGATTAGTTGAGGTGCACGTGGATCAATATGAGAAACAATTGCATAAAAACAAACTCCATAGTATTATGAAAGAGATTAAAAGTGCTGAAGAGAGGGGTGATAAAGAGGTGCTGAAAAAATTAATGAGTGAGTTTGTAACACTTTCTCAGGAAGCAAAGTAAAGCAAATGCTGGCAGAGTTGCCGGTTTTTGGTGTTTGCGGACATTTCCACATACTTTTTTGTTGAATTAAATCAAGCTCATACGTATTTTTCTTCAGGATATTTGTGAAATTTTCCCTTGATTCTTGGTGCTTCAAAATTAGAAAGAGAACATTATTTAATTAAGAATGAAGCAACATTTTGCTCGGTGGGTAATTTTCTAAAAGAGTTTGAATAATAATTTATTTATTATTATGAAAAAAAATCTTAAAAAAGTTAAAATTTTGAAGCGAGAAGTTAGGGTTAAGAAAAATACTTCTAAGCAAAAAGTGAAAAAAATAGTTTCAAAAAAATTATCCTCGGTTTCTTCTGGCAAGAAGATTAAAGCGACAAAAAAGGCTGTAATAATCAAGCCAAAAAAGAAAGTTGGGATTAAAGTTTTGAAAATTAATAAAGCAGCTCAGAAAAAAAATTTAAAAATGAAAATGATCAAAAAAACATCAAAGAAAATTGTCCCTAAAAAAGCTGCTATCAAAAATAAGCCAGTTGTGAAAAGACCGATTGAAAAAGTTGCACCGAAAAAAATTTCTCCGAAAGTAAAAAATGAAAAACAAAAAAAAATTGATGTGCAAGAGCCTGAAAAAATGAACATTTTGGATGAACTGATTTCACGAGGAAAGGTGCGAGGATTTGTGACAGAAGATGAAATTATTCATTTGATGCCAGATGCTGAAGAGGATATTGAGGAGCTTGAAAATCTTTATGAAAAATTGGAAACTTCCGGAATCAAAGTGGTTATTTCTGATGATATGCTTAAGATTGATAGCGACAAGGAATCAGAAGCTTATGAAAAAAGCAAGAAAGACAAAAATGCCGATATTAATTTAAGCGAATCGATTGAGGATAGTTCTTCAGATTTGGTTCAAATGTATTTGCGCGAAATTGGAAGAGTCCCATTGCTGAAATTTGAAGAAGAAGTGAAGCTTGCCAAGGCTAATGAAAAGGGTGATTTGGCAGCTAAGCAAAAATTGACTGAAGCTAATCTTCGTTTGGTTGTTAGTATTGCTAAAAAATATGTTGGCCGAAGTCACAACCTTTCTTTGTTGGATTTGATTCAGGAGGGAAACATTGGACTTTTTCGAGCGGTGGAGAAATTTGATTATCGCAAGGGATATAAGTTCTCAACTTATGCAACCTGGTGGATTCGTCAGGCAATCACAAGGGCCTTGGCTGATCAATCACGAACTATTCGCATTCCGGTTCACATGGTTGAAACTATTAACAAATATACGCAAATAACGCGTCGTTTGGTTCAGGAACTTGGACGTGAGCCATTGCCAGAAGAAATAGCAGCCGAGATGAACATGGAAGTGGACAAGATTCGCCACATCCAAAAAATTTCTCAAGAAACAGTTTCTCTGGAAACTTCAGTTGGGGATAGTGATGATGATAGTGTGTTGGGTGATTTCATTGAAGACACAGAAACAGTGATGCCGCATCAAGTTGCTTCAAGAAAATTGCTCAAAAATCATGTTGGTGAGGTCTTGAGGGAACTCACGCCGCGCGAACAAAAGATTTTGAAAATTCGTTTTGGTTTGGAAGACGGCGTGACTCACACCTTGGAAGAAGTCGGCAAAGAATTTGGCGTGACCCGCGAACGCATCCGTCAAATCGAAGCCAAAGCCTTGGACAAGATTCGTCAACACAAGAGTATTGAGAAGTTAAAAGACTA
>CAIJXA010000097.1 GCA_903824515.1 uncultured bacterium | reverse complement strand
TCAAGCGAAGAACAAGTCAAAGGCACATCCTTGGAACATCAGGATGATCTTTGCCATTCTTATTGCCAAAGCAAGGGCATTGAAGTGATGGGAATTTATCGGGAAGAAGGAGCTTCAGCGAAAACGGCTGATCGGAAGGAGTTCCTGCGAGCCATTGAATATTGCCGAAAAAATAAGGGGAGGGTTGATGCTTTTGTAGTTTATAAGGTTGATAGATTTGCAAGAAATACTGAGGATCATTTTTATGTTAGAAAAACACTTCTTGATTATGGTGTGACGCTTCATTCAGTCACTGAGCCTATTGGCAATAATCCTGCTGAAAAATTCATTGAAACTGTATTAGCTGGCAGTGCTGAGTTTGATAATGCAATTAGAACCCAAAGATGTGTTGATGGAATGATTTCCAAGATGAATCAAGGAATCAATCCGTGGCTTCCGCCTGTTGGTTATGATTGCCCACACTCAAGAAGAAAGGGCGAAAAGAAAAATGAACCCGACAAGCCAAACGAGGAACTTTTTCCGATTATTCAAAAAGGACTGCAAGAATTTTCCAAAGGAATATACTCACAAATGGAAATGATAACTCTTTTTGATAAGTTAGGCTTGAGCAAAATAAGAGGTCAAAAAACAAGCCCTCAATTTGTAGGTAGGATATTTGGAAAATATCTGAATTTTTATGCTGGCATACTTATCAATCCGTGGACAAAAGAAGAAATACAGGGCATCCATAAGCCAATGATAACCAAAGAGGAGCATTTCAAGATCCGAGCAATCCTTTCAGGAAAAGGGCTAAACGTGAAACATGTCAAAAAAAATCCTAATTTTCCTTTGAGAAAAACTGTTCTATGTGAATGTGGACGACCTTTGACTGGCAGTATCACAAATGGCAACGGGGGCAGATATTATTATTACCACTGCTATAACAAAGAATGCCCGACATATGGCAAAGGCATCAATAAAAACGTCATGGAGCGTGATTTTGTTGAATATCTTAAGAAAATTACACCCAAAAAAGAGTTCTTGGATATTTTTAAGGCGACTGTCTTGGATTTTTGGGAAGAAAAAGGCAAAGACTTTAAATCTGAAGCTCAAAATTATCAAAGACAACTTACTGTTTTGGAAGGAAAACGAAAAAGGATTTTTGAAATGCGAGAAGATGGATCATATACGCCCGAAGAGTTTAAGGAGCGTAAGGATGAAATAGAAAATAATATCATGGCAACGAAAATATCCCTCGATGAATCAAGGATTGAGCAGTTTGATATTGAAGGCACTTTGTCTTATGCAAACAATTTCATTGCAGATCTTGGCAGACAATGGATAGATCTTTCGGCTTCACGTTTAAGGTTCCAAAAAATGGTTTTTCCTGATGGAATTACCTATACACGTGGAAAAGGTTTTACAACCGCCCGTTTAGGGCTTATATATACGATAAATCAGCACTGTGGTGCTGATAAATCTCTTGTAGTAGCGCTAAGGAGAATCGGACTCCTGTTGCCAGGATGAGAACCTGGCGTCCTAGCCACTAGACGATAGCGCCTTAAGCTAAAAATTTTCAATCCACAATTTTCAATTTTCACGTCTTTTGAAAATATCAAATTTGGATTAAAAACAGCAACAGTGAGTAGCTTAACATTAAAGAATAAAACAATCAAGTCAACGCTATGGCTTCATATAGGGTTTTTCTTTCCACTGCGACGTTTGACGGCAGAGCAATTTTTCGCCATCTTCAGGGTTTGCCAAAATACCTTCAACGATTTTTTCCATCCGCATGCCTTGCGAGCCTTTTACTAAAACAAAATCCCTTTTTTTGATGATTTTTTGCAAGGCAAGAATTATTTCTTGGTGACTATTAAATACTCTGATTTTTTCAATTAATAACTGCTCAGCAAAATATTTTTTAGCTGCTTGAGTCATTCTTTCTCCAATAATAAACAGCGGGTTCACATTCAATTCAAAAGCTTTTTTAATAACTTCGAGATGTCCTTTTTGACTTTGATCGCCCAATTCCAACATATCCCCCAATACTGCAATTTTTCTTTGTCCTTGTAATTGCGAAAGAGTTTCCAGTGCTGCCAAAGTTGAAATTGGCGAAGCATTGTAAGTGTCATCTATGATATAACCGCCATTGACGCCTGGCACAAGATTCATACGCCCTGTAGGGGATTGCAGCTTCTCAATCGCCTGCGCGATTTCAACTAAATTCATTTTAAAAATAATACCAGTCGCAATCGCTGCTAGTGCCGCATAAACATAATGCCCTGCCAAAATATTTTTCAGCCTGATTGGGATATTTTTCCCCTGATAATTTAATTTGAAACTTATGCCATCTGGCGCACCTGCTTGATAATTATAGTTAAGATTTGAGGCATTAATAGCCGCTTCTTGGCTATAACCGAAAGACAACACACTTGCCTTTGTGTTTTTTCCCATTTGAAAGACTAATTCATCGTCGCCATTAAGAATGGCAAAATCTGAATCAGCCAAGGCTCTAACTAAAACACTTTTTTCTTTCGCAATTCTCTCAACTGTAGAAAAAAATTCCAAGTGACTGGCTGAAACATTTGTCACGACACTAACCGTAGGATGAATAAACGACATGAAATGAGCCATGTCGCCAGGTCGATCAATTCCTAACTCAAGAACTAATATTTTTGGATAACCTGGCAGAATTAAAGCCAAAAGCCATCTCAAAAAAACCCACAACCATTTGAAAACATTTCTGCCACCACTTTCGGCACCGATTATGGTGAGTGGAATTCCAATTTCATTATTATAATTTTTTTGATTTTCTCTAACAGAAAATTTGGCAGACAGCACAGAATATATCGCATCCTTGGCAGATGTTTTTCCGACCGAGCCAGTGATTGCCACAACAGTTGGCTTACGCTGCTTTAAGACAAGCATAGCCATCCAGCGAAGGACGTTTTCCAGAAATAGTATTTTTCTTGATTTCATATTTTGAATTTATCCTCTTAAACAAACAAAGTAACAACTCCTTTTCATATATTATTGCTTCGGAAGTTAAGCTAACCTCAATCTCCAGAAGTTATCACATTGTCACCACTGACTTTCGCGGCGTCCTTTTGCGATTTCTTGTCAACAATTGGAATTGGAGCTGTTGGAGCTGGCACAATTGCCAATGGATCAATTCCATTTTGATAGGTTTTAAACATCGGACTAATTGTTGGGTCTTCGGTCGGTCTTACCTTATAGTATTCAAGCAGGAATTTCATAACCTGTCCAAAGGTTGGAGCAGCTGATGATTCTGCCCATTCAACACCTTTTGGGTTGACAATTTTGACCAAAACCACAAATTGTGGGTCATTGGCAGCAGAATTGATTGGCGCATAACCTCCAAAAGATCCAATATTCATTCCAACTTCATAACCCTTTGAGCCAGTCTTGGCCACTTGAGCTGTTCCGGTTTTGCCACCAACTAGATATCCAGGCACATCAGCTCTTTTCCCATGTCCATCAGTCACAACACTTCGAAGCATACTTCCCATTTGATCAGCCGTTGCTTTTGACACAACCTGCCTAACCTCTTGTGGCTCAATTTGCTCGATGCGGCCATCAGCGTATTGTATTTTATCAATTATTTGCGGTTTCATCAACATACCACTATTTGCTAAAGCGCCATAGCCGGCAGCAAGCTGAAGCGGTGTAACTGCAATTCCCTGTCCAAAGGCAGCTGTGAAAAAATTTATTGTTGTTTTTGAGTCATTCAAATTAACTGTGTTGCCGGCCAATTCCCCAGGCAAATCAATACCGGTTTTTTGACCAAAACCAAATCTTTTTACATAATCGGCAAAAAGTTTATTCCCCACTAGTTTTTCTATGTAGATAACCCCGGTATTAAGTGATTTTTCCAATACCTGAGTCATTGTCTGAAGCCCATTAGCTTTCAAATCTGAATTTCGAATTGAATAACCCGCTTCACTGACAATTCCCGTATCAACATATGTCGAGGTTGGCGAAATTTTCCCAGTGTCAAGACCTATCGCTTCCGTGAAGGCTTTGAAAACAGAACCTGATTCATATGATTCACTTATGGCTGGGTTACTGAAAGTTGAAATATCTTCGGTTTTAGAAAAATCATTCGGATCAAAACTTGGCTGATTTGCCATCGCCAAAATTTTACCGGTCTTCGAATCCATAACAATCACTGTTCCGCTATCAGCACTAAACTTTTCCATGGCCCTTTTGAGAATTTTTTCAACTTCAAACTGCACTGTACGATTTATGGTCAAAATAAGACTTGCTCCGTTTTGAGCTGGCTGCAACTGACGATCAGAGATTGAGATCCATCTTCCCCGAGAATCACCTTCTTGCGTCAATTGCCCAGACTCTCCCTTAAGCTCCCTTTCCCAAAAAGATTCAAGCCCATACATGCCTTTTTGCTGATTGCCATCTGACCCAACAAATCCAACCAGCTGAGAAGCCAACTCTCCTCCGGGATAAAATCTAAAACTTTCTGGCGTCAAATATACTCCGGCAATTTTGGCTTCTTTTATTTTCGATGCCTCTTCTTCAGAAAGCTTATGTTTAAGAATTTCAAACATATCCTTTTCATCACTAAGTTTTGCCTTGAGTGACTTCTGATCAAGACTCAAAATTGAAGAAAGTTTTTCAACAGTCAAATCGAGCTCTTTCATCTCGCTTGGTACGCCATAGGCCATTTGCAAACGACGATTAACCGCCAAAGGATACAAATCATTTTCATCTTGCAAAAAAATTTCTCCGCGGTTTGCCTCAATCGTGGTTGTGCTGTCATGCTGATTTTCTGCCAAGGCAACATAACTCTTATACCTTAAAACCTGAAGAATATACAATTTGGCAACAATGCTCAAACCCAAAAAGATTACCAGAAAAGCCAACCCGTGCAATCTCCATTTTTTTTCAGAAATTGTTTTTTTTCCAATTTTTGGTTTTATTTTTTTCGCCTGTTTCATATCTTTTCAGTCATCTCGAAATTATATTAAAACTGGCTTATTTTTCACATTGAATAAGGTATGCTTTTTTCAGCCAGAAAATTTTACCGGCATTGAAACATAACAAAGTTAAAAAATTTCACGAAAACTACAAATATAAAACTAAATAGTGAAATATTATTTCTTGTTTTTTGCCTGAGAATCAGAATACGCAACTGCTGGACTTTCTTCAAGATAAATGACATTTTGGGAAGAAACCATGTTCATATTTTTTGACTGATCTTCAATATGATATAAAGATTTCACTTCAGCTTCCCGTATGCGCAGAGAATCATTTTCATTTTTTTTCTTTGCAATTTCTTTTTCAGCTTGTCCAATTGCAATACCCTTAGTCGCAGTTTGATTGATGGAATACACATAAAAGACACCGGAAAAGACGGTGCATGCCAACACTATAAACACAGGATTAATAAACCCCGCCACACTTTTCCCTGACTGAGTTGTTTTTTGTGTTTTTCTTTTTATGTTTGGTTGCCAGCAGAAGGATTTTTTTCTGATAACAACAGTTCTTTTTGTCATTTCCCATGGACCCCCCCTCGAGAAATAATAATTAACAGTGGCAATTTTTTTCACATTTTCTCGACCACTCGTAGCTTCGCACTTCGAGCACGAGGATTTTCCGCAAGCTCATCCTCGCCAGCCACAATTGGTTTGCGAGTGATGATTTTCAACTTAGGTTTATTTTCACATCTGCACTGTGGAAATTGCGGTGGGCAAATGCATCCCCTTGCATTTTCCCTAAACCAATGTTTTATTAGAACATCTTCACCCGAATGAAATGCGATTATCGCCAATCTCCCACCAGGCCTGAGAACTTCTATCGCCTGGAAAAGAAATGAACGCAGAGATTCTAGTTCTTTGTTCACTTCCATTCTTAGCGCTTGAAATGTCTTAGTGGCACAATTTATTTTTTTCCTCTTATACGATCCTGGCACAGCAGATTCAACAATAGCAACAAGTTGAGGCGTGCGAGTTATTCTTTGTCCACTGCGAAAATTTACAATTTTCTGAGCAATAGATTGGGCATATTGCTCATCTCCATACTGTCGTAAAATTCTAATAATTTCTTGCTGAGAATATTCATTAACCACAACTTCAGCCGTTAGCTGAGATTGCATATTCATTCGCATATCCAGTGGCGCATTTCCAGTGAAACTGATTCCCCTATCAGTGTCAGCTAGTTGGTCAGAAGAAATTCCCAAATCTGCAATAATCGCATCAACCTGGCTTATTCCAAATAAAATCAAGCTATCTTTTAGTGTTGAAAAATTTTTATTGACTAACAAAACGTCAGTTTCTGCATTTTCAACACCTCCTGACTTTATTTGCGCTTTAAACCTATTGATTGCATCCTGGTCCTGATCAAATGCTATTAATTTTCCAATTTTTCCAATTTTTTTGGCGACTAATCTACTGTGCCCACCGCCTCCTAGGGTTGCATCAACCACAATCAATCCTGGCGTTAAATTCAAAGCATTAATTGTCTCATTCAACAAAACCGTTTTATGAATAGTCTGCATTAATTTCCAATTTTCAATTTCCAATTTTCAATCAATCATTAATGTGCAACTTTTCAACTTTTAAATTTGAAAAATCCTTGTGAATTGTAAATTGTGAATTGTAAATTTTCTTAGTATATTCCGAGCTTGCCCAATTGCTCTGCCACTTCATCACTATTTTCTTCAGCTTTATTTCGATATTCTTTCCATTTCGCATCATCCCAAATTTCCAATCTGTTGAAAAGTCCAGCAACAGTCACTGCGCGATCAAGTCCGGCATATTCTTTCAGATATTCAGGCAACAATATTCTTCCTTGACTATCAACATCACTATCCACAGCCCCGGCCAACATCAAGCGAACAAAACTTCTTGTTGATGACTCTCCCATCGGAAGTGTTCCAAGTTTTTCAGCCAACTCTTTCCAAGTTTTAATTGGATATACAAACAAACATTTATCCAGTCCGCGTGTCACTACTACTTTTGTTCCAAGTTCTTTTCGAAACTTTGAAGGAAGAGCTAGACGCTTTTTTGGATCGATATTGTGTTGATATTCTCCAATAAACATATTCAGAATTTTAGAAAGTTTTTAATATCCCCACTTTCCTCCACTTCACTACACTGTAATGCAATTCTACTCCACTGGACTGCACACGTCAACACTTTTCTAAAACACAAAAAATGGCCAACTGGAGGCATTTTTTTGAGTTATCCACAGTTCCCATACTAAATAAATATTTAAGGCATATTTTTTTAATTAATATTAGTTCCCGAGTATTTTAATTACACCACAAACAAATATATTTACTAAGCCCGTAAGTTACGCACAATGATTGTTCAAAATATTACAAATTAAAAAGACAAGGATTGCTCCTTGTCTTTTGGAAAACCTTTTAAGTTTTTTGAAAAACTATTTTTTGATGGTAATTTCAATGGCGTCAGTGTTTTCATTGACAGTGATGCTCAATTTTTGACCTTTTTTAATTAAGCTAAGGT
>CAIJXA010000096.1 GCA_903824515.1 uncultured bacterium | reverse complement strand
TATGCCGATTTCTTAACGCTCATCACTTGTTTTTCGCCTACGTACTTCATATGGTGCAGAAGGGGTGCAGAATGCGAATACGAAATACAAGATACGGGGAAAGAAAAAGGAACTCTACGGAGGACGGTCCTCCGGAAACCTCTTTTTGGATTTCATACCAGCCTCTCTCAATTAAGCCAAACCTATATATTAAGGCGAATTCGGTATAATCCCAAAATAGCTTGATTACTGGTAGAAAGGTGTTAGAGGCTAACATTGATTTAGTTAATTCGGTATAAATTGGCTTATTTGAAGGAAGTTATCTTGTGCAGGGTGAGTGTTGGCTGGTGAATACTTACCTAATTTGACAAATACTATCGATATTGTATAATAGTTTACAGTTAACTGTTAACTGTAAACTTTATCAGTATGAAGACTTCAGAAAAAATAAAGAAGTATTTGGGCGAAAATCAGCAAGCTTCCGTGAATGAGCTGGTTGATTTTTTGCGTATCAGTAGAGTGGCTGTTTCCAAGCAACTTAGTAATCTTTTGGCACAAGATGAAATTGCCAAAATTGGCAAGCCACCAGTTGTTTTTTATTTGCTAAAGGAGCAAGAGATTTCGCAGGGGGATACTTTTGAAATAGACAAGAATGTCAAGAAGATAATTGAAGAAAATTTTCTATTTATTACCCCAAATGGGCAACGCAGGGAGGGTCTTGATGGTTTTCAGCATTGGTGCGTGAGAACAAAACAAAGTATTGAAAAGGTCGCACCTGAATATGTGGAAACTTTGAAAAAATATAACTCTTTCAAGGAAAGAGGTTTGATTGATGGAATGGATAAATTCAGTTCAACTTTTAAAGAATTGGGACTTGATAAGATTTTTTATTTGGATTTTTATAGTATTGAAAGATTTGGGAAAACAAGGCTTGGACAAATACTTTTGTATGCTAAACAAAGTCAAAGCAAAAATCTGATGCGTGAATTGTCGGATGATATCAAGCCCAGAATTGATGAAATGATTAAGAAGTATAAAATTGATGGCATTGGTTTCATTCCTCCAACAGTGAAAAGAGAAGTTCAATTTATGAGAGAGTTGGAAAAAAATTTGAAAGAAAAGCTTCGCAGAGTTTCCATTGTTAAGGTTAAATCAGAAATCATGGTGCCACAAAAAACACTAACGAAGTTGAATGATCGTATTGAAAATGCCAGAAACACTATAATCGTGGATGAGAGGGGGAGTTTCGAGAATATTTTATTGATTGATGATGCAGTTGGATCTGGCGCAACGCTTAATGAAACGGCTTTGCAAATTAAACAAAAGAAAATTGCTAAAAATGTTATTGGGCTTGCAATCACTGGAAGTTTCAAAGGGTTTGACGTAATCAGTGAAGTGTAAAAAGTAATAGCCAAATAAATGGGGTCAGGTACCTTTTTAATCACAATAATGACATCGATTTTTGTTTCAAGCTTCGAAAACTTGGTTATAAAATAATTTGCACCCCAAATGCAAAATTGTTTCACTTTGACTCTGCCAGCCGTAAATCAGATATCAAAAATAATTATAAAGTCATAGAAGCATTTAATCATCTAATCTAATCATTCAAGCATTTAAACAATTTAACATCCAAGTTAGCGGGTTTAATTCCAAAAAACTTCAGCGTTACCGCCAATTCCTTCGCGAGCGAGCGTATTTTAGGGGGAAGTGGGAATGTAGGGCAGGCATTAGCCCCGAATAGCATTCGCCACGAGGTAAACTTTTTAGGCTTTAGCTTCTTAGGAGGAACATTTATTTCCACATTTCTTTTTTCCGCAAAAAGAAACCTGGAGGAAACCTGCCTGTCGGCAGACAGGGAAAACTCGCACCGTGCTTCCTCCCAAGGCGGACAGGTGTTGCTGGGGCAAAGACTTCATTCTGACTCTATCCTGTGTCATGCTGAACTTGTTTCAGTATCTGCTTCCTTTGTTTCACATCACTGCCTGCAACCGAGATCCTGAAACAAGTTCAGGACGACATTGC
>CAIJXA010000095.1 GCA_903824515.1 uncultured bacterium | reverse complement strand
TATGCCGATTTCTTAACGCTCATCACTTGTTTTTCGCCTACGTACTTCATATGGTGCAGAAGGGGTGCAGAATGCGAATACGAAATACAAGATACGGGGAAAGAAAAAGGAACTCTACGGAGGACGGTCCTCCGGAAACCTTTTTTTGGATTTCATACCAGACTCTTTTAGCTAAGCCAAACCTATATATTAATATATAGGTCTATTTTTCCTTCAGCTCGGATATTGCAATATTTCAGTATATTGTAACGAGAAAAAAAAGTATTGCAGTCAAAACAATGGGATGTTATAATATCACCATAATTAGGTAAAGAAAAAATATGAACAAAAAGAATAAACAAATCGTTTCAAACAACACCTTTACGGAATTTCTTCTTTACACTACGCCAAATGGCAAAATTAAGGTCGAAATTTTTCTTCGTGATGAAAATATTTGGCTTACTCAGGCAAAAATTGCAGAACTTTTTGGTGTGGAGAGAAGTGTGGTTACAAAACATCTTCAAAATATTTTTAGAGAAGGCGAGTTGGATAAAAATTCAACTTGTGCAAAAATTGCACAAGTTCAAACTGAAGGAAAGCGCGAAGTGGTAAGAGATATTGAGATCTATAATCTTGACGCAATTATTTCAGTTGGTTATCGGGTGAATTCAACGCAAGCGACACAGTTTCGCATTTGGGCAACGGAAAGATTAAAAGAATATATTATCAAGGGCTTTACAATGGATGATGAACGATTGAAAAATCCCAATACAATTTTTGGCAAAGATTATTTCGAAGAACAGCTAGCAAGAATAAGAAACATACGTTCAAGTGAGAGAAGGATGTATCAGAAAATTACTGACATATATTCACAATGTAGTGCTGATTATTCTTCAAATAGTGAGGTTACTAAAGAATTTTTTGCCACCGTGCAAAATAAACTTCATTTTGCTATTTCTGGCAAAACTGCTGCAGAAATAATAAACGAAAGGGTAAATAGCTCCAAAGTTAACATGGGGCTCACTGTTTGGAAAAATTCACCTAAAGGTGAGATTCGAGAGTCTGATGTTGCTATTGCTAAAAACTATTTAAATGAAAAAGAGCTTGATCAACTCAATAGAATCGTGACAATGTATCTTGATTTTGCGGAAATGCAAGCTCAGCGTGGAATTCTTATGCGTATGAAAGACTGGGTGTTAAAATTGGATGCATTTTTGAAACTTAATGAACGGCAAATACTTGGTAATGCTGGCAAAATCAGCCAGGAAATTGCAAAGGCGTTAGCGCTAAAGGAATACAAAAAATTCAGAATTCGGCAGGATAGAGAATATATCTCTGACTTTGATCGTGAAATTAAAAAAGTTTTAGAAGCACAGAAAAAGAAGGGGAAAGATTAAAAAATTAGTAGATTTTGGATTTTAGATGTTAGATTTTGGAATAGAAAAAATCGAAAATGATGCCACTAATTCCACACCATACCGGATAGTAAAAAAGCGATGATTGTTAGTCATCGCTTTTAAAAATGCGGGATAATTATTTTATCCCTTGAGATTTTTTGGGAAGCAGCGCGGGTAAATCGTTTGCGCCTCAGGTAATTTTTCATTTGAGGATGGTTCTAATATTTCTATTAGTAGGTATAGCGAAAGCAGCCATCCAAGAATAATAAAAAGAAGCGGCAAGAGAATTAATTTTTTTAGCATGGATTCTCCATTGTTTAGCTTTTTTCAAGGGTGATAAGTTCAGTTTCTTCTTTCTTCAATTGAATGAGTAAATGCCCCGTTTACTGAATATCTTTTTTCGATTGGCACATTTCGCAAGGTTGTGGCCAAGCTATGACTATGCATCAAAGATAAAAGAAAATCTTCATTGATTTTTTGCTCCACATAGGGAAGAAAAAAACGTTTTGCGAGAAAGTGCAAACCGGCAAAAACAGCTGAAAATAATACAATTTTTTTTAGCATCGCTATCTCCTTAAAGTTTTGTTACTTTCTTTGAAAGTAAAATGGAAAAATGAAAAAATTTGTCGTGTTTCATTTCAGGGGAGCAAAGTAGCATGACATCAAAAAAAAACCGAAAAAGAAAGCAACTAGCCAAAACAGCATAAGCTTGAATTGATTTTCCTCAGCAGCTTTTTTTCTTGCTATAGGAAAGGAAATTGCAGATGTTATTATTCCTGAAGTCAAGAATAAGGATCTTGAGGTTGCTGCGAGTGAAAGTATTTTAGGATATGGTAGGGAAAATGCTAGACAGACGCCGAAAGCAGTGACTAAGATAGAAAAGCACATAGCAAGTGCCCAAAATAGCCAATTTGAAATTGTCTTTTTTTCAGAAAGATGGAGTGCGTATAGTAGACATAAAACGGCAACAATCAAGCCAGTATCCATCAATAGTGGTCCGAGATAGGTAGGTAGAGTCATTGTTTGATGATTTACATTGTTTCAGATGGTAAGTCATGGGCTGTGGTGATCTATGAATTTGTTAATTATGCTAAATAACAAATAACACGCCCAGTGGCTTTTGTCAAAGTTTTGAGCTTGACTTTCTCGGCTTTTCCTGCTAAAAATGTGAGTAAGGAGATGGTTATTTCGTCAATTTTCTTAGGAGGCATAATGGATAATATTAAATATTTTTTTGGTGTGCTGGTCGTGTTGGTTTTTGTTTGGTTAAAATATAAGAAACCCGAACCAGTGGAAAAAGTATTGTTCAATCTTTGTATCGATGTCAAATGTGATAATAAAAAAATAGAAGATGAGCAGTATTTTTCAATTGAAAAAAAGCTTAAAAGGTATGGGCCAGCAATAATTGTGGCCGAGGAACTGCTCGGTGGAAGCTGGAAGATTATTAAAGATAAAGATACCCTTAAAATGCGTCTCATTAAAGGGTTTACTGAGAGTAAGAATTCTCAAAGGGCTGTTTTGTTCATTGAAGAAAATTATGGACAAATAAAACTGCTTGAAAAATTCTCTAAGGGTAAGGAAAAAGTTTTTAATAATGAGGGGTTGCATGTCCATCTTTGTATTAGGCAGAAAGTTATAAAAATTGGAGCCGATGAATGTGGCTTGTTTATATCTTGATTGCTGCATTCTATTATTTCATGCCACGGCATCCGTCGTGGCATTAGCTAAATTTTTTTTAAGATCTGACAATGTTTGGGTCTTTTTTTGATGGAATTTTTTATGTTCTGTCTTTGCGAGCATGTAATCATGCGTGGCAATCCGGTGTTGGGATTAACTCTTCTTTTTAGGAAAGAAAAGTTACAAAAGAAAATCGCACCGGATGAAGATACTGTGGCAAAAACCATGTCATTCCGATCAGTGTGGAGGAATCTGGGTTCAGATCCTTTCGACTACGCTCATCCTCCTTTGGTCTGATTCACTTCACTCAGGATGACACTGCTGTGTCAATTTCTTGACGCTCATCACTTGTTTTTTGCCGTAGTTTATACCCAAAGGGTGAACTTCATATGGTGCAGAAAGAATGCAAAACGCAAATGCAATAAAATGTAAAGCGAAGCGTAGTATTTAGGCATTAGCACTCGGGCTTGACGACTGCTAATGCGTAATATATAATGCAAATATAGAATCATTTAAACATGAGCCCGACTATTTTGAGAAGCTAAGAAGCTAATGCCTAATATGCTAAAAGCTATTTTTATGAACGACAGACAGCAAAAAATTTTAGCAACTGTGATTGAAGAATATACCCAAACTGCGGTACCAGTTGGGTCTCAGATTTTGGCTGGTAAATATAAATTTAATGTTTCTTCGGCAACTATTCGAAATGATATGACAGCTCTTGAAGAAGCTGGATATCTCTACCAACCGCATATCAGTGCTGGCAGAATCCCGACCGACAAAGGTTATCGATATTTCGTGGAAGAGATGATGAAAGACAAGGTGCTTTCAAGGCAGCAACAGAATGATATGCAAAGGGAATTTTTGAAATTGAAAGCGCAAAACACGAGGCTGACAAGAACGACCGCAAAACTTCTCTCACATGTTAGTGGAAATTTTGCCATTAGCGGCTTGATTGAGAATGATGAATTTTCTGATTTTGGAATGCGTGAGCTGATGGAAGAACCGGAGTTCAAGGAATTGGATGAAATGTGTCGCTTAGTTGAGATGCTAGACTATGTGGACGAGAAATTTGATCAGCTCACGAAGGATATAGGAGAGGGTGAAACTAGAATCTTCATTGGTAAGGAAAACCCAATTGAGGCAGCTGCCAACTGTTCAATGATCATTTCACCTTACAGGTTGAGTTCTGGAGAAAAAGGAATTTTAGCCTTAATTGGTCCAAAGCGAATGGAATATGCCAAGAATAAGTCAATGATTGAGTATGTTAAAAAATTGTTAGGGGCAACGATGGTACTATTTATAGTAATCAGTAACTTGTAATCAGTAACTAGTAAATGGTAATTAAAATTTATGAAAAAACAACACAAAAAAATTGACGAAGTGGACAAGGAGGCTGAAGAGAAGATTATTGCTGATTCTGATTTGCCTACTGAAGAGGTAGACTTATCTGTTGATGAGGCAGAAAATGGAGAATTGGGTTTTGAAAAACAAGCTGAGAAAAATTTGGAGGGTTGGAAAAGAACGCAGGCTGATTTTGAGAATTACAAAAGAATGCAACTTGAGTCGCAAAAAGATTTAATTAAATATGCAACGCAAAACATTATTTTGCAAATCATTCCTGTGCTGGATAACTTTCAGATGTCGACTGAGCATATTCCGCAGGATCAAAAAGATGGCGGTTGGGTGACTGGAATTATGTATATTCAAAAACAATTGGAAGGCGTGCTAGTTGAGAATGGAATTGAAGAAATTACGCCGAAAGTCGGCGATAATTTTGACCCAGTTTTTCATGAGGCGATTGCTGACAAAGCTTGCGGGTGTGATCACTGTGATTGCGAGAAAGAGAAAAAGCAAGAGAAGTTTAAAAACAAAATCAAAACCGTTATGATGAAAGGCTATAAGATTGGAGACAAGGTGATTAGGCCGGCGAGAGTAGTGGCAGAGTAAATCACCGATGTGAAACTACGAATGAATTACGAATCTACGAACTTAAAAAAGAGGGGAAAGAAAAAAGCCCCAACGGGCATAGTTTAAATATCCCGAGGGGCAAAGCAGGCAAGCGTTGTGCCAAACTCTGAAGTTAGTATAGCACGCTAGGCTCAATAGACAAAATACAAAATACAACAGACAATGTCATGCTGAACTTGTTTCAGCATCTCTATTACAGAAAACTGCAAAAAATAAAGAAAGCAGATTCTGAAAAAAGTTTGCATTGACACATGCGGAGGTATTAATTTAAAAAATAATAACTAATTAATTAGTAACGACCTGCAACTACCTATCGAATTTTGGATGTTGTATGTTGATTACTGACAAAAATATGGGTAAAATTATTGGAATCGATTTGGGAACCACAAACTCTGCATTCGCAGTTGTGATGGGTGGTAAACCAGAAATTATTGAAAACAAAGAAGGCAATCGTACAACGCCTTCGATGGTGGCTATTTCAAAAGCCAATGAAAGATTGGTTGGACTTTTGGCCAAGCGCCAAGGCGTGACAAATCCGGGAAACACCTTGTTCTCAATCAAACGTTTGATTGGACGCTCTTATCATGACGCGGAGGTTCAGCGAGATGAAAAGACCATGCCATACAAAATTGTGCATGCTGGCGAAACTGTCAAAGTGACTATGGGCGACAAGGACTACACTCCGCAAGAAATTTCTGCGATGATTTTGCAAAAAATCAAAAGTGATGCAGAAGAAAAACTAGGAGAAAAAATCACTGACGCAGTGATTACGGTGCCAGCCTATTTTGATGACTCTCAAAGAAAGGCTACCAAAGAAGCAGGTGAAATCGCAGGTCTGAATGTTCGTCGAATCATTAATGAGCCGACTGCAGCAGCGCTAGCTTATGGTTTTGACAAAAAGCAAGATGAAAAAATTGCAGTTTACGATCTGGGCGGCGGAACCTTTGATATTTCCATTTTGGAAGTTGGCGGCGACACCGTCGAGGTTAAATCAACCAATGGTGACACTCATCTTGGGGGAGACGATTTTGATCAGGTTATTATTGCTTGGATTATCAATGAATTCAAGAAACAAGAAGGTATCGACCTTTCCAATGATCCTCTTTCTTTGCAGCGCATCAAGGAAGCTGCCGAAAAAGCCAAGATTGAACTTTCAACTGCCATGGAAAGTGAAATCAATCAACCGTTCATCACTTCTGATGCAAGTGGCCCAAAACATTTGGTGATGAAGCTGACTCGCGCAAAATTGGAAGAATTGGTTGGAGATTTGGTCACAAAAACTTTGGAACCAGTGAAGAAAGCACTTGCTGATGCAAAACTTTCAACTTCCCAAATCAATGAAGTCGTGATGGTTGGAGGAATGACTCGCATGCCCTTGGTTTTGCAAACAGTTGAAAAATTCTTTGGCAAAAAACCAAACATCACCGTCAATCCCGATGAGGTTGTGGCACTTGGCGCAGCAATTCAAGGAGGAGTGCTGGAAGGTTCAGTCAAAGACGTGCTGCTGCTTGATGTGACTCCGCTGACACTTGGAATTGAAACTATGGGAGGAATTTCAACTCCGCTCATCAATCGTAACACAACTATTCCAACGTCCAAGGCTCAAGTGTTTTCAACCGCTGCTGATAATCAACCTAGTGTTGAAATTCATGTGCTTCAGGGAGAGCGCGAAGTTGCTTCTGGCAATAAAACCCTGGGACGCTTTATTTTGGATGGAATTCCACCAGCTCCAAGAGGCATTCCACAAGTTGAAGTTGAATTTGACATTGATGCCAACGGAATTCTTAATGTGACTGCCAAAGATAAAGCAACGGGTAAATCACAATCAATCAAGATTGAAGCCTCATCGGGACTTTCTAAAGAAGAAATTGAAAAGATGACTAAAGATGCTGAAATGCACGCCGAAGAAGACAAGCAAAAGAAGGAACTTGTCGAAGCTCGCAACATGGCTGACACACTTGTGTATTCAACTGAAAAAGCGATGCGCGAAGCTGGTGACAAACTCACCGAAGATGAGAAAAAACCTGTTGCCGAAGCGATTGAGGAACTCAACAAGGTGAAAAATGGCGATGATATCAGTGTTATTAAGGCCAAAACGGAAACACTTTCGCAAGTCGCTCAAAAGATTGGCGAGAAACTTTACGCTGCAGCGCAACCACAGCCAGGAGCTGAGGGACAACCAGCTGAAGGCGCTGAGCCAAAAAAGGATGGCGAACCAGCGGTGAAGGACGCGGAGGTTGAAAGTGAAAGCAAAAAAGAAGAGGAGAAGAAATAACCTTCGAAAAGAGTCCCGATTTTTTCGGGACTCTTTTATTAGAAATTCAAGGTTAACTTTTATTTCCACATTTCTTTTTCTCCTCGCAAGGCGGACATGTGCCAAGAAAAAGACCTTACAAATTTGATTGCGAGGTCTTTTTTATTTCTTTTTAATAAATTGCTGAAAAGCTTCCTTGAGCTGGGCCTGAACTGTTTCAAGATTTTTTGAAAAAATACTAATTTCCTGGATGCTCTTTGAGCCGCGGACTTTGATCAAAAGGCAACCGCTCTTTTTTTCAAGCTTCATGCTTGCGGGCGCATTTTTGATGCCATTTGTGATGTGGCCCGTGATTACTTTGGACACGTCGGGCAGTTTAACTAAAAAATCAACAACTTTCTCAGCGGCATCAATAACTGTTGTGTGATTTTTTCCAATTTTTTTGCCGCTGCGATGATTTTTTGGCATGTTCGTTGCGTTGAACTTATTGAAAATATCTTTAAGCTAATCTGACTAGTGCTGCTTATGGTAGGTCTAGTCTAGCTGATTTTAAGGTTTATTGTCAATTTTCTGCGGCTCTATACTAAACAGGGTGGTGGATAAGTTTAATTTTTATTTCAATAAAGCGGTATTTAGCTATTCCACACCATGACTAATGTTATTGTCATCCTGAGCGAAGCAGAATTGCGATAGCAATGATGCGAAGTCGAAGGATCTGAGCCCGTATTTACTCCTTTTAGCCCTAAAAATCAGATTCTTCGACTTCGCTACGCTACGCTCGCAATGACAAAACCATTACACGTTTTGATAAAGAGCCTTTTCTACGTTAATGAAATATAGAAAGAAATATGATAGTAATAAAATTATTGTTGCTACCTTTTGGGTCTGTGATATAATTTAGGAACTAATCATTATCATAAAAATATGAAAAAAATCTTCGTATCGATGGGGGTTGTCGCAGCAGCTTTTATTTTTTCCGGCTGTGGAAACCAGGCTGTTGTTCAAGCCCCGGCTCAAAAAGAAACGCCAGTCGAAGTCAAAAACGAAAGCCCCAGTGTCATTAGCTCAATCAAAGAGGCTATGGGTCTTGGCAAGAAAATGAAATGCACCTATACCTTTGGAACTGGAGATTCAAAGTTTGATTCAGTGGCCTATATTGATGGCCAAAAATACAAATCAGCTTCAATTATTGCAGGAAAAGTTAATAACACCTATTTTGATGGCAGTGCTGTGTATTCTTGGATGGAGGGAGGCAAAACTGGAACGAAGATGACAATGGCTTGTATTAATGAGTTGAAAAGTTCTCTTCCACAAAATCAGCCAGCTGGAAGTGGTCCGCAGACAGTTAAAAATCCAGAAGATCAATTCAAAGATGTTGTTAACACGAATTGTGTGGCTGCTGACACTACTGTGGATTTGACCTTACCAAGTGATGTGACATTCACTGATCAGTGTGAAGTGCTGAAAAAAACCATGGATTCAATTAAGAATGTGAAATTGCCCGCAGGTGTCAAGCTTCCAGAAAATCTTCCAAATATTCCCCAATAGGTTTTGGCGCTTCAGATGCTGAGAACTTTTTGATTGTTGCAACAAGATTGTGGGTTATTATCTAGCGAAGTGAGCGTCCCGATGTGTATCAGGACCGATTCAGTGGACGCAGCAAAAGGTGATTTGCCTACGAGGCTTGACACGTCGCTCACGAGTGACATGTTTTGTCTCGTTTAGGGTACAGGGCTTGCCCCGGGAGTATTAATACCCCTTATATTTTTTGTTTTCAATAATTTCCTCGACAATATGTTGGTTTGCTGCTATGATTAGGTGCACATGAAAACAAAGAATATGACCAAAAAACGAGTGATTGTGGGAATGTCTGCTGGAGTTGATTCGTCAGTTGCAGCGGCAGTTCTCAAAGAGCAGGGCTATGATGTTGTGGGCGTTTTTTTGCATTTCTGGAAAGAACCTGGGCGAGATGAACTTAGAGAAAACAAATGCTGCAGTCTTGAATCGCAAGAAGACGCCAGAAAGGTGGCTCAGATTTTGGATATCCCACTTTACACGGTCAATGCTGCTAAAGAATTCAAAAAGGAGGTCGTGGATTATTTTTTGGCGGAAATTAAGGCTGGCAGAACCCCAAACCCATGTGTTGTTTGTAATGAAAGAATTAAATTTAATTTTTTGTTTCGAAAGATGTTGGAAATGGATGGCGATTTTGTCGCAACAGGGCACTATGCTGAGATTAAAAACAAAAATGGGAAACATCATCTGTACACATCATGCGATGAAGAAAAGGACCAGACTTATTTTCTCTATAGCTTAAACCAAAATCAGTTGTCGCGCATTTTGTTTCCAATTGGAGGATACAAAAAGCCACAAATCAGAAAAAAAGCTGAAAAACTTGCGCTTCCAGTTTTTGACAAAGAAGATTCCCAGGGATTATGCTTTACGCCTGAAAAAACTCCAACCAAGTTTATCAAACGCAATCTGATCTTGTCTCCGGGAGACATTATCACAACCGAGGGCAAGAAAATTGGCACCCATGACGGCTTGGAGCTTTATACTATTGGTCAGCGCAAGGGAATTAATATTGGCGGAAATGGTCCATATTTTGTGGTAGATAGGGATTTCAAGAGTAATCGACTCATTGTGACTAACAGCGAGAATGATCCACAAGTGTTCAAAAGTTCAATTTTAGTTGAGGTTAAAAATTGGATTGCGGGAGAGCCAGTTTTCCCACTTGAATTGAATGTCAAAGTCCGCTACCGCCACCCACTGGTTCGTGGTATAATAGCAAAAGAAGAAACAACCCAAAAAAATCGTATTGCTATATATAGAGTCAATTTTTTTGAAAAGCAAAAAGCCATAACCCCAGGACAGTCAGCAGTTTTCTATGCGGATGACAACGAAGTGCTTGGCGGAGGAATAATAATTTAGGTATCAGGTTTTAGCTTTTCAGCTTCTTAGGTAAAATCCTAAAAAGCTAAGAAGCTAACGCCTAAAAAGCCATGACCAACATTGATCCGGAAGTTTTAGCAAGAAGAAAAAAAATTCAGGTTGAAATCATCATAAAAGAATCTGATGCCAGAAGATTGGAGCGAAATAAAATTGCCCTGGAGGCTGAAATTCATGCCATGAAGAGTAAAAAGCAACAAATTGAACTGGATGTTGCTATAAAGGAGAGCAAGTTAAAGCATATGCAAGATGAGCTGATGATGATGCAAAATGAACTGATCAAATTGAAGCACCAAATGAGTTCGTCGGTTTAGAAGAAAGAATTTGCAGATAATTTTTTGACAAATAATAATATGGCAAGGAGTCTCATCAGTCTGATCGAAGCCTTTACTAAGAATAAGAAGATAAAACTTTCTAGTCCTGCTTGGGGGCGGGTTCGTATTATTGAACGAGAGGTCAAGAGTCGTAAAATAAAACCTGAAGGAGCGATTGAAAAACTTAAGCAGGAGAAAGAACTTTCGGCAACTCTGGACGCTTCTGAGTGGAAAAACATTAAAGAGCAAATTGAGGATATTGTGGATTAGTGATTTTCTTGGGGACTAAATCTGGGGAGTTAGTCCCCTAGAAAGGCGCATTTTACTTAATTATTTTTTTAAAACAAATATGAGTGTTAACATTCATTTAGTTGAAATGGTGAAATCCGCAGTTGGCAAAAAGAAAACCTCAAGAGGTGAGTTAATTTCTTTTAACAGTTTTGACCAATCCAAGCTTAGAGATATTGAAAGAGCTGCTCAAAAAGAAGAACTGAAAACAGCCGCTGAGGTAATAGCAAGGTTGGCGAGAGTCAAAACTTTGGAGGAAAATTTTGAGCGAAGTGACTTTAGTGATTTAGAAAAGGAAATCAAAAGAATTTTGAGGAAATAATTTTTTGGCTTAAACAATAAAGCTAATCCGCTAGCAGGCGAACTTAAAAGCTGCGAAGCTATTTTTATGAAGGCACAGGAGCTACGAACAAAATATTTAGAATTTTTCAAGTCGAAGGGTCACATAATTATTCCTTCGGCTTCTTTAGTGCCCGAAAATGACCCATCAACCTTATTCACTGGTTCGGGTATGCAGCCAATGGTAGTATATTTGTTGGGAGAAAAGCACCCACTTGGAACAAGGATTGTTGATTCGCAAAAATGTTTTCGCACGCAAGACATTGAAGAAATTGGCGATAATCGTCACATAACCATGTTCGAGATGCTCGGAAATTGGTCGCTGGGTGATTATTTCAAGCAAGAGCAAATTTCTTGGATGTTTGAGTTTTTGACAAAAGAAGTGAATCTTGATCCGAAGCAACTTTTTGTTACGGTTTTTGGGGGTAACGAAGAATTGGGAATTGGGCGGGATGAGGAATCAGTGAAACTTTGGAAAGAGCAATTTGGCAGTGTTGGCATTCAGGCGAAGGATGTTGATTTTTCCGAAAGAGACGGAATGGCTGGTGGAAGAATTTTTTATTATGGCGAAAAAAAGAATTGGTGGTCGCGCGCTGGCGTGCCGGAAAAAATGCCAATTGGCGAACCTGGCGGACCAGACAGCGAATTGTTTTGGGATTTTGGAATTGAGCTTGGTTTGCACGAGAAATCACAGTATAAAGATGAGGTTTGTCATGTTAATTGCGATTGTGGGCGCTTCATGGAAATTGGCAACAATGTCTTTATGCAATATGTGAAAACTGAAAAAGGGTATGAACTTTTGCCAAAAGGGAATATTGATTTCGGTGGCGGACTTGAGCGAATAGCTGCTGCAATGGATAATGTTGCAGACATTTTTTTGACTGACCTGTTTGAGCCAATCATTCGTAAGCTCCAAGAGATTTCTGGCAAAAAATATGACGAGAGTGAAGAGGTGAAGAAATCTTTCAGAGTGATTGCTGATCATCTGAAGGCGAGCGTTTTTCTTATTGCTGATGGAGTGATTCCTTCCAATAGTGAACGCGGATATTTTTTGCGAAGACTCATTCGCCGAGCGGTACGTCATGGAAAATTGATTGGGATTGAGAAAGATTTTGCTATTAGTGTGGCAGAAATTGTGATTCAAAGCTATAGCCTGCATTATGGCGAGCTGGCAAAAAATCGTGAAAATATTTTCACAGAATTAAAAAAGGAAGAAGATAAATTTAGGAAGACTCTAGACAATGGGCTTAAAAAGCTTGAAAAATATTTGTCCAATCCCGAAGGGAATCTTTGGAATAAAGTTGAAGATGAGGTCTTAAAAAAGATGGGCGTATATTTCAACGATGACATAGCAAACTTGCTGTTTGATTTGTATCAAACCAATGGTTTTCCGATCGAGTTGGCCATCGAAGTTGTTTTTGAAGAATTTGAAAACAAAGGTTTCAATTTGGATAAGGAAAAAATTACTGAAAAGTTTAATCAATTTTTTGAAAAGCATCAACAGCTTTCTCGCACGGCTTCTGCTGGAATGTTCAAGGGTGGACTGCAAGACAGCAGCGAGGAAACGGCCAAGCTTCACACTGCAACCCACTTGCTTTTGGTGGCTTTGCGCAATGTTTTGGGTCAGCATGTTTTTCAAAAGGGTTCAAATATTACTTCGGAGCGTTTGAGATTGGATTTTTCTCACGGTGAAAAAATGACTCCCCAGCAAATTTCCAAAGTCCAAGAGTTGGTTAACGCCGAAATTCAAGCTAATTTAGAGATTGTAAAAGAGGAAATGAGCTTAGAAATGGCCAAGAAAATTGGAGCAATGGGTGTTTTTGAGGCTAAATATGGAACTAGGGTCAGTGTTTATTCAATCACGGATGGCAGTGGAAGAGTTGCCAGCAGAGAAATATGCGGCGGTCCTCATGCTAGTCGCACTGGAGCCTTGGGTCACTTTAAAATTCAAAAAGAAGAGGCTTCTTCAGCTGGAGTCAGGCGAATTAAAGCAATCCTTGAATAGACTTAACAGGACAGAATTGTTATATTGCTATACTGTTACATTGTTAGCTTTAAAGAGTTTTAACCTCCTAAAAATAGCTATTATAAGCCAAATTTAATTTAATTGGCGTGAAGAATAACAATTTAACAATGTGACAATTTAACTGTATTGAGTTTTGATTGACAAGTTTGCCTTCCCGGGCTATACTTATTTAGTAACAATTATCTTATATACGATCATGTTGGCAATCATTAAAACAGGTGGAAAGCAATACAAGGTGGCGCAAGGCGACAAAGTTAAAATTGAAAAACTTGAAGGTGAAGCTGGCGCAAAAATAACTTTTGAAGAAGTTCTTTTTGTGGGAGATGAAACTGCTGTAAAACTCGGAACTCCATTAATAACAGGCGCAAAAGTTGAAGGCACCATTGTTGAGCAAGGACGTCACGATAAAGTTTGGGGAATCAAGCACAAAGCCAAAAAACGCTACAAAGTTAAATTTGGTCACAAGCAAACCTACACCGAAGTTTTGATTGATAAAATTGTCTAGTCAAAAATCCTTTAAAAACATTCCGATTTGTTTGGAATGTTTTTTTGTTGCTAAATAAGCCACATTGCTAGTAGTAAAAGCACCACTTAGATGTTAATCCAAAGGGTGCTGGTTTGTGAAAATTATTTTCAATAATCAATATGAAAAGTTAATCTTTCCGCTGCCAATGAGTATTGATGATTCATCGAGAGATTTCTTTTTTTTACAAATTGTGTATTCAAACATATGCAGTATTTTTTCTTCAATTTTTTTTATTTCAATTGTCGTAGGCTCAATTTCAACCTCAGCTACTTCATTCAGGGGTGTTGAAATGCTTGGAATATATTGAAATTTTGTGAGTTTGATGGCAGCTGGTACAGCATCCTTTCCCTGAGCCAGGACAATAGCCATCATCAATGTTTGAAGGACGCTGATTTCTAAGCGCTGCTGCTCTGAATCACTTCTCTCTATTTTTTTTTGTCCTATAATTGAAAATTCCTTACCGCTTTGAAAAATGAACAGCCAGTCAATCTCTATTTTATTATTTTTGCCAAGGAATAGGCTGATTTCAGCAGGTTTTAAGCTGAAGCTTTTTTTGCTTGTAATACAATTCAAGATGTTCTCCATTGTCCGTGCCATAAGATACCTCGCATTTGATTATTATTGTGAATAGATGAAAGAACATTATCAACATTTGTTGATAATCAATTATAGCAATATATTTCGATTAGTCAAGATTCCCAGGGCTAGATTTTCGAAGTTAAATTGACGCTGAAAAATGAAAAGTGCCTTGCAAACTGAGTTTGCAAGGCACTTTTTTTGAAGGATTTTCCTTCCCTAGGGAGTAATGAGAATAACTCCTTTTGCAACAGTGATTATTTTTTTTGTATAGTTATTTTTGGTTACCGTATAGGCATAGGACACGGCAGCCCTTTTTTTGCGCCAAGACCCTGACTGCGTAATATCGGTGATTTCTATTTCAATTTCATCGCCAATAATAATTGGAAGCTGCTTGTTTGGAGAATGGCGGTTTACCACGCTTGCAGGTGGCGGAAGATGCGCATTCTTTGCCTTGAACATCATTGTTGCAATGAAATTTGTGCACTTTACAAGATATGCAAGTGGATAGGCTAGCGTCTCTTTCTCCGTGTCCGCATTTCTGATTGCTTTTGAGGCCACGAAAACTTGTGGTTTTTTTCCTGCAAATTCAGATTGCGGAACCACTAGTTTATCAAAGCGTGCATTAGAATACTTTTTTTTGCAAAAAAAATGTTGCTCGAGTTCTTCACTTGTCAGGACAGAAATTTTGCCTGATCCTAGTGACTTTAATAGTTCTTTTTGCTCTTTAGTTGCCATTTTCTAACCCATTTTTGATTAATAAGTAAAGAACAGTTTTGTTCAAAATCATGAACAACTTATTATAACAGTTCCGTTCTGTTTGTCAAGGCCGAAGAAAGGGTTATTTCATCTGCATATTCAAGGTCAGCCCCAGTAGAAAGTCCGCGGCCGAGGCGAGTGATTTTTAGTCTTGCTTGATTAGCAGAATCCGTATCTAAAGATTGAAGTTTTCTTTTTAGATATAGAGCAGTGGCGTCTCCTTCGGTGGTCGGGTTAGTCGCTAGGATTATTTCGGTCGTATTTTCATTTTCAACTCGAGAAAGCAGTTCGTTGATTTTCAAATCCTGACCAGTATTTCCAACTTGGATAACACCTCCTAGCACATGATAAAGACCAGCATAGGAATGAGTTCTTTCGATGGAAATAATGTCGAGTGGTTCTTCAACAACGCAGATACTGCATTGATCTCGTTTTGGATCTTTGCAAAATTCACAAAACTCTGCCTCGGCAATGTTAAAACAGCGGCTGCAAATTTTAAGATTCTTTATTTCTAAAATATTTTCGGCAAATTCAGTCAACTTTTCCATATCTTGCTTGAAAAGAAACAGCACTAAACGTTCGGCCATTTTTGGACCGACAGAGGGTAGGGAACTTAGATTCTGAATAAGTCGACTGAAAGCTTTTGGATACATAAATATAAAAAATCTTTAATTTCTAATGTCTAATTTCTAATGTGAAAATCCTAAATCTAAATTTCCAATGACTAATAAAGTCCAAAATCTTAAATTGCATTTCTTCCCCCCTTTTTTTGCTAAAGGGAGGAGTTATATTTTTTGACATTTGAACATGGAATTTTATTGGAAATTGGATATTAGGATTTAGACATTTTGAGCCTATTGCTGTGTGTGGATTTTGTCCAATGATCGGAAGCTTGCGCTGTTTTCTTGGAAGAAAGCGCTAACTTCGCCAACTGGACCGTTACGATGTTTGGAGATAAGAATTTTCACAATACCCTTGTTTGGTGTGTCAGGTTTTTCACGGTCTTCGCGATAAAGAAAGAGCACCACGTCAGCATCTTGCTCAATGGATCCGGATTCTCGAAGATCTGAAAGTTTTGGAATTTGCGGACTACGGGCCTCAACGGCGCGAGATAGCTGTGAAAGTGCCAGGACTGGAATGTTTAGTTCTCGAGCAAGATTTTTCAGACCTCTGGAAATTTCAGAAATTTCCTGCACACGATTGTCACCGCCGCGACCTTCCATTAATTGCAAATAATCGATAACAATAAGTCCCAAATTGTGTTCAGCCTGAAGACGGCGCGCCATAGTTCGCATCCCCATAATGTTAGCACTAGCCGTATCATCAATGAAAATCTTTGCTTCTGACAAAATACCCATTGCTTCTCCAATACGTTGAAAGTCATTGTTTGGACCTTCACTTGTCAGGCGACCTGTTCTAAGGCGCCACAAGTCAACGTTTGCTTCAGCTGCAAGCATGCGATCAACCAACTGATCAGAACCCATTTCCAATGAGAACATTGCCACGGCGGCATTTTCACGGACTGCAACATGTCTGGCAATGTCCAGGGCTAGAGATGTTTTTCCAACTGAAGGACGAGCTGCAAGAATAATGAGATCTGACTTCTGAAGTCCAGCCAAAATTCCATCAAGATCGGGAAAGCCAGTTGGAATCCCACGAAATTTGCTGCCATCCCGGTGAAGTTCATCGATGCGGTTGAAGGCTGATTCCAAAATTGAGCGAATTGGAATGAAATCTTGCTTGATATATTTTTGGGAAACAGCAAAAAGTTTTTGCTCAGCTTCATCGAGCATTTTTTCCACATCTTCATTCTCGCGATAGCCAGCTTCCACAATTTCCGAAGCCGCTGTGATAAGTCTACGCAAAAGCGCCTTTTTCTGGACAACCTTGGCATAGTGCACAATGTGTGAGGCCGAAGGAACGCCATTAACCAAAGAGGCTAAATAGCTTGAGCCACCAATCTTATCAAGTTGTTTTTGTTCATCTAGTTTATTGGAAAGACTGAGCACATCAATTGGCTCGCGTTGTTCGTAGAGATTTAAAATAATTTCATAGATAATATTGTGATCATCTTTGTAAAAATCACCGACTTTCAAAATGTCAGCAATTTTGATGATAGCATCCTTGTCGAGCATAATTGAACCAAGCACTGATTGTTCAGCCTCAATGTTTTGGGGTGGAAGCCGAAGTTCTCCAGAGCTGGTGCTGACTTGAGTGAATTTCGGTTTGAATGATTTGAATTCTTGCTTGATTTCTCGAGCCATATTTTGGGCAGCTTATAGCTTATTAGGAAATGCAAGTTTATATTTTGCGTCTTTGCGAGCGTGTGATAACTCGAAGCAATGATATTTTTTAACTTGTATTAGATTTTATTAGTCATTAGGAATTAGACATTTGACATTGCATTCTTATTCTCCCTGTTTCATGCTCTATGACATCGTCTTCCTATTATAGCAAGGCCGCCCAACTAGAGCAATGGTCGGAAAATTGATGTTTTGTGAGTAAACGGGGGATAAAATCTTGGCTCTAATAAAGGAATTTGAACAAAAAGTCTTGACATTTAGTCTAAAATGTGCTTAGCTTGGGTATCGTAACTTAAAAATCAAAGTTTGATTGAGAAATTGCGCCTGGCGTTGAGATGAGAATTTGTTTTGTCGTTTCAAAGCTGGGTGTGCAATTTCGATCAATTAAAAAGAGGAATTTCTCATGATTACTAAATTTTTTAATCTTTTCAAAAGCAAAGATGATGAAAGAAGGGAAGATTTCATTGATTACTTCGGGCTTGCACCCGAAAGATTATCTGAGGAGCAATCTAAGAAAGAGGCGCTACTTAAACTCCTTGTCGGTTCAGTGTCTCTGACCTGAACCGAAAAAGTTCTTGTTTTTAAAAAATTGGCAACTGCCAAAGGCGGAGGAATGCAACAAATGCAACCTCCGTCTTTTTTTATACTCAAAATTCCAAATTGCCTTTTTAAGAAGTAGAATAAAAAATAAATACTATCATGCTCGATAGCGTGATAGCGCTTGCGTAAAATTCTAAAAGTAAAATAAGTTTAGTCAGAAACTTTTAAAAAGGAGATAAAAAACTTTAATTTAAGAACAAAGCGGTTCCCTCCAAAGGCGGACAGGCAAGTCAGAGACTTTGAACCGACAAAAATAATCAATTAAAGCAAAGTAAATTTATTTTCTTCCCCTTTTAGAAAAAGGGGATTGAGGGGAATTTGAAAAATCATGTCATATGCGAAAATTTTTCGAATCCCTCCCAACCTCCCTTTTCCAAAGGGAGGAGTAATGCACGTTCGTAGATTCGTTTTTTATTCGTAGTTTCGTATCGGCAATTCTAGAATCCAAAATCTAATTTCTAGAATCTGCCTGTTTCACTTTCATTCCGTCTCTCGTGTCTTCGACGGTGTAGCCTTTTTTCTCGATGATATTTCTAAGATCATCGGACTTTTGAAAATCTTTTCCCTCGCGAGCTTGTTGACGCTCTCTAATGAGCTGTTTGATTTCTTCGGGAACTTCTGCTTGCCCTTGCAGAATGAAGCCAAAAACTGAATTCATTTTTTTCCAAAGAGATAAAATCTTTTTTGCACTTTCGCTGGAAAGTTGCTCGGCGGCCATTTCTGAGTTAACTTGAGAGATGAGTTCATATAGATTGCTCAATGCCAATGGTGTATTGAGGTCATCGTCCATGGCTGCTTGGAATTTTTCTCTGTATGCATATGTATCAAAAGTGTTTGAAAATGCAAGGTTGTTAGTTGAAATTGCTTCCAAATTCAAAATGAAGTCATTAATTTTTTGAATATTCTTGTGAGCTTGCTCAAGGGCTTGCCAAGAAAATTCCATTTGGCTGCGATGATGAGAAGAGAGAAACAGCAGGCGCAAATCCATGGCGGAAAATCCATTTTCCTTGATGTCATCAAGGGTATAGAGGTTTCCTTTTGACTTGGACATTTTTTTCCCTTCGACCAAAAGATGACGATTGTGCAGCCAAAAGCGCACAAATTGTTTGCCAGTGAAGCACTGGGTTTGCGCAATTTCTGCTTCGTGGTGGGGGAAAATATTGTCTTCTCCTCCAGTGTGAATGTCGATGGTGTTGCCCAGATATTCTGTGCTCATCGCGCTGCATTCAATGTGCCAACCGGGATAACCAACTGACCAAGGGGAATCCCATTTCATCAAGTGTCCAGCTGGTGCCTTGAGCCAAAGCGCAAAATCCCAAGGATTTTTCTTGTCAGGGTGATCTTCAAGCCTGGCACCAACTTTCAAATTTTCAAGGGTGTTGCCGGACAGTTTTCCATAGTCAGCAAATTTTGTCACATCAAAAAAAACATTGCCGTTTTTTTCATAGGCGAATCCTTTTTCAATAAGCACCTCAATTATTTTAATCATCTGGGGAACATGGGCGGTTGCGCGTGGAAAAAAATGCGCGGGCAAAATGTTGAGCTCTTTTTCAACTTGCTTGAAAGATTCCTCATAGAATCTGGCGATTTCTTCTGGAGTTTTCTTTTCTCTGGCAGCGGCTTTTTCAATTTTATCTTCTCCACTGTCTCCTTGGTTAATGTCGTCGTCAGTAAGGTGTCCAACGTCGGTGATATTTTTGATTTGCCGAACTTCATAGCCAATATATTCCAAATAGCGCCGCACAGTGTCAGACAAGAGATAGGCACGGATGTTGCCAATATGCACAAAGCCATAGACAGTTGGTCCACAGCTATACATCCCAACCTTACCGGGATTTAATGAGGCAAATTCATTTTTTGATTTAGTGAGAGTGTTGTAGAGACTTAACATAGGGGTTAGCTTCTTAGGCTTTAGCTTTTTAGCTTTTAAGTGAAGAAATCATTTTATTCAGCATTTTTATTACTTCAAGCAGTAATATATCTACTTTTTCATATTTTTCAATTTCTGTAAAATTTAATCTCTTGGAAATTTCAATTTGAGTTTCAAACTCTGAAGCGCTAGCATAAGCAATAATTAGAAATTGCCTGAAGTCTTTTCTGGTGCTTCTTTTTCTTCCTTCTGCAATATTAGATGGAATAGAAATTGCTGCTCTACGCATCTGAGAAACAATACCATACAACTCTGATTTAGGAAATAACTCAGTGATTTTATAGATTTCCGTGACTAGTTCCATTGATCTTTGCCAAACTATAAGATCTTTGTAAGAATTTATCATATTTCTACATTTGTATCTTTTGATAAGCTAAGAACTTAATACCTAACAAGCTGTTCCATTGCATTTTCTAAAAAGCTAAGAAGCTAACGCCTAATAAGCTGTTTGCTACAGCCATTTCTTGATTTTGAAAAGGACCATAGTGAATGTTGCGATGCAGAGCATAATGGAAACATGAATCCAAAAACCAGCGTCACTGTGATCGAAAGGAACCTTTGTGCTCATTGCCATGACACTTGAATACACGGTGACAGGCATGAAGATGGCATTGAAAATTGTCAAAACTTTCATGGTTAAGTTTAATTTGTTTGAAAGCAGGGAATTGTTTGTCTCCTCCATTGATTCAATAGTTTCTTTGTTGCTTTCTAGCGCATTCCAAAGACGAATGTTGGTGCCAACCAAATCTTGAAAATATGGCTTGAGATCTTGTGGCAAAAGCGGCGAATCCATTTGAGTCAAAGATTCAATGATGTGACGCTGGGGCTTGAGGGTTCGTCTGAAATTGAGAATGTCGCGTTTGACAAGGGAAATTTCACGCACCATTTCTTTTTCTTTATTATTGAAGACTTGTTCTTCAATGTCAGTCAATTTTTCATGAATATGATCAAGCCGCGGAAAGCAAGACTCAAGCAGCATTTCAAGAATATAGTAAATGAGGTGGGTCGGAGTTTTATCCATATATATCCGACGCTTGCCCTCACTTTTTTCAAGATCAGAAAAGAAATCATCAAATTGGTAGATGTCCTTCATGTGTCCCGTAATCAAATGATCCTCGGTGATGACGATGTCAATTTCTCCTGGATAAGTTGTGCGAGATTGGGTATCAAAAAGAGGAATGTGAATCGTCAGGTATAGGCAGTTGTGATATTTTGTAGCCTTGGGACGGAAAGTTGGAGTGACAAATTCTTCAATTGCCAGAGGATGGATATCAAAATGCTCTTGCAGATAAATGACATCATCAGCTCCCGGATTGGAAAAATCAATCCAGGTTATATTTTTGTATGATACACTTTTCATGGGACTACGAAATTACAAAATTATACAAATATACAAAAATAAATACAATAGAAACGCATAGGAATATGCTTTGCGAAATATAATTGAAATTAATTGCTATTTATCTCTATTGTATTTCCATCTATTTCTACTATGTTTCTATTTATTTCTACTGTATACCTGTTTTTTAAATTATACCTCATTTCTTTCTCATTGACAAAGAAATTTATTCTAGCTAGGGTTAAGTTGTTACTGAAATAATCGTGG
>CAIJXA010000094.1 GCA_903824515.1 uncultured bacterium | reverse complement strand
TTCATCATTTTCCTCCAATTTATAGCTCGGTTTAACTTTTTTTCCACCAACTAAAACCTTTTCTTCTTTTATTTTCTCCACAATTTCACCTCGAGAATACAAAAAAAACTCCTCTGCCAGGAATTTATCAATCCGCTTTCCAGCATTTTCATCAAGAATTATTATCTTTATCATATAAATACACTCGATTGAACTTTTAAAGTTTCTGGCTTATTATAGATTAAATTTTACGCTTTTTTAATATAATAACATGCGAACCGGCATTATCCAATATGAATGAACTTGGCTGCCAAACCGCAATGTCAACATCAATCAAAAAACCACTTTCAGCCACATGCTTCTTGAAAATATCAAAAGATACCTTATGTTCAACTTCCTGGCTTAATTCCTGATTTCTGACTTCACCAATAATTTCAATTGCTTCTCTGGTTGCATTCCCTTCATGATACCACAATTCCAGCTCTGAATAATATTTTTTAATAGCCTTTTCTCTACTCTGAGAGTTCTTATATCCGGGCAGAAAATTTTCGCAAATAATAACAATCCCCTCATCAAAAAGATGCTTATAAATATTTTTTAAAAAATTTATCTTCTGCTTATCCGCAATATGATGATAAGCAGAGCTAGCCGTAATAAATAAAAATTTTTTATTTAAAGATACCGCTACCGCATCACCCTCAATAAATTTAAACTTTTCAAATGCCTTATTTCCGTCTATTACGAACTTTTTATTCGTATCAACGCAAATTGCACTTAACTCTGGAACGATCCAACTGAGATGGTTCACGAAATTACCAGGGCCACTACAAAGATCAAGCAACTCTACAGTTTTCATTTTGATCCGCTCATTATATCCAATTTTTTCTTTTAATCCTCCGAAAGGTAAGCTCCCTGCTTTCTCAGAAAGGTTTTGAAGTAGTAATCCGCCCGCGACAAACCACATTTGAACCTCGTTTCTCATGTCATCAGGGCCCTGAAAATAATTTTCTGTTGAATTATACAATTTCATATTCATTTGTAAACTATAATCTTAAAAGACCATTGCAATTCGACAAGAAATCATCATATATTTTCCCTAAGAGCTTAACTGCCTCAGGAACAGCAGCAAATGTGAAATCATTAATTTTAATTATTGGCATTATTTTAGAACTTGTGCTTGTAAGAAAAGCTCCCTCATAATCAGCAAGTTCTGATATTGTTGCACACTTTTCTTCTATATTAAAACCATTCAAGGCAGCTAACTTAAGCACTATTTGCTTCGTTACGCCGTCTAAGATTTTACTATTTGGTGAGGTAAAAATTGTTTTACCTTTAATCAAGAAGAAGTTCGTCATTGTACCCTCCGTGATAAGTCCGGTACTATTCACTGCAAGTGCGTCATAACAACCCTTCTTTTTTGCCTCCTTGAAAGCCACATAACTTTGCAACATATTGAGTGTTTTTGCGTTAGGAAAAATTCTCTCATACTGGACAGTTAAAACGGCGACCCCTTCTCTCTGATCCCTTTTCTCTGGAAATAAAGGCTTTGATGGGAAAATATAAACCAAACAATCATTGGCTTCCTTTGCACCTATTAATATTATCTTTAGATTATATGCCTCAGTAGAACAAAGTTGCTCAACCAGCTTTCTTAAATATTTTTCAATACCAGTTTTGGAAAAGATATGCTCCAAAGAAATTGTTTTTGCTGACATCAGAAGTCTTTCTATATGCTCATCTAAAAAATAGGGAACTTTACCAATAACTCTAATAGTCTCATAAACTCCAAAACCATAAGCATATTCTATATTCGTTATAGAGACACTAGCTTCTAAAAGTGGCTTAATCTCACCATTTAATGAACATTTATCAAGACTCATAGTTCCTTTGGGCTCTTTACTAAATATCTTATTTTATCATCATCCTTCCCTCTGTCGGTTATCAAATACAAGGCTTCCTTTCTTATGAGTACTTCCGGGCAAGGTTTCTTATTCAAAAACTCCATATGTTGAGTTGCGCCGTAAGCCCCTATGTCATTAACAATAATGTAATCCCCCTCTTTCAATTCGCCAGGAATATTTACCTCTCCAGGAAACAAATAATCACTTGAGAGAGTGGTACTTCCACTCAACACGCCAACACAATTATTTTTAGTTAACTTTTCAAATTCATTGCTTAAAAATGTTAAGGTGTGTTGCCTTTTCCTTATTGTTGCCGAAGGCATCAACACATAAGATCCATCGGTACCTATATTTTTCTTATTTTTCAAATTTACAATCCTTTTAACCGACACCACCAAAGAACCAGCATCGGCAAAGACATCCCTTCCTGGTTCCAGGACAAAATTCACATCTTTTGGGATGATACGTTCTTGCAATTTTCGAGAAATAAATTTAAAATATTCCTCCCAATTGAAATGTTTTTTCTCAGGATCAATATCTGCATAATTAAAAGCGAAACCACCACCAAGATTTATTTCCTTTGTTTCTGGAAAATACTGCCTATAAATGTCGATGACCTTTTCAAAATTTCTCTTCATCTTCAAAAGAGAACTTCCCGTACCTACATATATATGTAAAGAACGAGGCGTAAGACCTTTCGCCCTCAAGAACGCTGCCAACTCGAATAACTGATATTCTTTGATGGCTGTTCTCTGAGTTGAACCCTCAGTTAAATCAATACGAAAGCTTGGCGCCTGATTGAATTTATTGACAAAATATTTAACTTCTTCAAGTGAAGCCAAATTAACAACAATATTTTCCTTTACCCAAAAGTCTATTTCACTATCAGAAAGAAACGAGGGAGAAACAACAATATTATTAATCAAATTAAACCTTTTTGCTTGAATATATTCTTCTCTTGTCTGCAAGAGAATACCTATTTTCTTTTTTTGTATAGCTTTAAACAAATGGGGATTAGAATTTGCAAAATATGCAATATAAATTTTAATTCTATCATCAAGGTTATATTTCAAACCAGCATTAAAAATTCTCTGGATATTGGCTAGGAGAATTTTTTCATCATACACAAATACTGGGGTTCCAACTGAAGATATAATTTTTGAAATTTCTTTCTGCATAGGTCGGTTATATAAAAAAATTCAATTACTTCAAAAATTTTTATTTTCAACCTTTATAAGTACCCGTGAGAGGACGTCTCACGTCGCTTCGCTCCTTGAAACCGAGCGGTTTCAAAACTTCCGCAACGGGGAAATTTCTTTCCCTGACCCCCTTTCTGGTTCTCGTCTTTTTTTATTATAACCTCTGTGCCTTGGGGGAGACTCGAACTCCCA
>CAIJXA010000093.1 GCA_903824515.1 uncultured bacterium | reverse complement strand
CGGAGAAGCGGTGCCAATGCCCACGTTGCCAGAATTTTTCACTATAAACCTCCCTCCTTGAGCGCTTTCAAGAGACATTAAATTACCTGATCCCCCCGTAGCAGCGACTACTACTCGCATCGCAGTACCGTTGAATGTCGGAACAGAACTATAGAAAGTATATGCGTCCTGATTGTCCGACGCCCCGTTATAGAATTCGAATCCCTTGTACGTATTGCCCTGATACGAAGTACCGGGGGTCGTCGAAAATTTCAATGTGCCGCCATCGGCAGCCCAGATGCCTCCCGATCCGAAATTCAAGAAGCCAGAATCGTGCCCTCCGTAGACTGATGGCACACCTATTCCCAAACTGACAGTTCGGTCATTTGAACCGTTTCTCCCTTCAATCTGAATGACAGCATTTGATTCGTTCGTAGTGCCATACGTCGCCGTTTGACTTATGAACGAAGCAAGCGCCGTTGGTATAGTACCGCCGGAAGCTACATTGCCGTAGACCAATAATCTATTAGTCCCTGGAGTTAAACCAATACCGACTCCGCCAGCCGTGCCGGAGCCATTCGCGGTGCCGGGCATCAGGATAATATTGCCTCCGTTCGTGTTGCCGGTCCCGAATCCGTTCTGAGCATAGACGTTTATGCTTGTGCCATTGCCGGAAGTCGCCGTCCCGCCACGGACGTCGAAGATACCGGCAGGCGTCGTGGTGCCAAGTCCGAGGTAATGATTCGTGTAATCGTAGTAGAAGTTCGAATTATCCTGAGCTAGATTTCCCGAGGCGCCGGCATAAAGAATTGAACCAGCGGTTGCAGTTGTGATGGCGCCACCGATGGACATGCCGCAATCCGCCCAGGCACTCCCCTGATAGCAGCGGAATTTGTTGTCATAGGTGTTGTAGTACATCGCGCCTTCGAACCCGCCAGTTGGATCACCGGTGCTAGATTTGACATCCAAACCAAAAAAATCCGGCGTCACTGATCCAGCTCCGCCTCCGCCAACTTGCAAAGTTCCACTTGTTCCTGTGCCGGCAACTTGGAAAGAGATGTTTCCAGCAGATGTGTTGAAATATGAAGCGCCAGCGCCTGAAAAATTCAAGGCTCCGGCGGATGTCAGTGCCAAAGTTCCCGAAGTTGCAGTTGAAATTGTCAGACCCCCGGAAGTGTTCGTCCAAGTTGAGGTTCCGCCTGAAGCAAGTGCCAAAGTTGTGGCCGAAGTTCCAATGGTGCCGGGATTCGTCCAGTCCTTACCATCAAGATTGTCTGAGTTGAAGGCGTAGGGAGAAGCAGTGAACTGAACCAAGGGCGTCATTTGTCCATTGGAATTAAAATTCATTCCCAGATAGATATTATCAGTATTGAAATCAACCACTGAACCAAGCGTGGTATCTGTGTCACCCAGATTTGTTTGGAAAATACCATCCGTAACAGTAATACTTTTTGATTCTTTCCAAAGAGCGCTTCCCAATGCACCAGCTGTGCAAGCTGTGGCTGGAGAGCCTGTCGTATAAATACAAAAAAGAAAGTTATAACTTCCGTTGGTTACATTAGTGCCATCGGCGTTGACAACTTTTCCTTGAAAATTAACTTGCTTGTTGATTCCCGCTGCGGCCAAAGCCATTTTTGGCTGGAAAACAAAAAAGCCCCCTAAAAAAATTAGTATTGAAATAAAAACTAATGACAATTTTTGTATTCCTTGGTACATTGCATTGTCTAAAAAAGGCAAACAAAAAAGAGCGGTGGTGTTCACCCGCTCTTTTTAAACTTTATAATCCAATTATACACTATAAAACTGAAAAAGTCAATCCAATAGCCTGCAATATTGCTGCGCCCAGCAAAAACCAGCGCCTGAAAAGATCTGCCAAATTATGTTGCAATCCTGCCCTTCCCAATGAAGGTTAGGATCCAACAGAGTCAAACAAAAAAATCCCTCAAATAAAGCAAAAAAAAGTAAATTACTTTTTTAATCTCCCCAGCGTTACCTTGAATTATTGGCTTGATGCTGCTATCCATCTTTCGGAAGTAAATTTCAAAAAATTCATAATTTTAAAGCCAGGAAATACTTGCAATGATGGCATCACTCTCATTATCAAGTTTTTCATCTTCCGCGCCAGGCGCAGTCATGGTTAAAATTACCAAAAAATTCTCGTGCTCAACAAAAAAAGTTTTTTCAAAAGAACCTTCCTGTGTTGCGGTAAATGAAGTTCCATGAACATTAGCAAATTTAAAATCCTTTTTTTGATAATTATTAGTTGCTATCGTCCTCATTTTGAAATCTGGGACATCCTCAAGATTTTGTGTGGGGAAACTTCGCATGGTCAGTCCTATTTTTTTAGAAATAGCTGAGGTCTCTACCAAATAAGCAGTCTCCAAAATAACTGCCCCAGCCTTAGTATTTGTAGTATGCTCTTTTAAAGCATAACTTTTGCCGTATAAAAAAGTAAAATACTTTCCTGAAAAGATTTCGGGCACCTCTTCATTTTTTGTCGCAACTTGTTGCATTAAGGATGGACTTTTCAAAACTCCTTGCGCTGGTTTTTGCGCATAAACATAAAGTGCTCCCGCTCCTACCAGTAGCAAAGCCAACAATAGAAACAAAAGGTTGCGTTTCAAATGATTTTGCGATTTAGGCTTGACAACTTTTAAGGCTATATTTTTGTTTTTCCGAGTTTTCATTTTTTAATTTTAATTTTTTTGTTATTTTTTCTTTTTCGCAAAAAATTTGCACCAAGCGCAGCGATAACAACCAAAAATAGGCTGGCACCCACAAAAATCGGTGGCACAAAAACAAAACTGGAAACGTTTGTTTCAAAATCTTCTTTTCCATCATAGCGATAATTGATTTCGAGTTTGTAACGACCAGGAGAAAAAGCATTCGCAAGTTTCATCAGTTTTGTGGAAAAAATTCGAAAGGTTTCTGGCAAAATAATCGCAGATTGCTCATTGATGATTCCACTTTGGACTACTCGACTAAAAGGATCAATTAATTTGATTGTCCCGCGAGGCGTGACATGAACATTGCCTGAATTTTTGAAGCGTACCTTGACAAAATCCGGCAACGAAAGAATATTTTGCGAAAAAACTTTGCTATCAAATTTTAAATCATATATTTCTCCGCCAATTTTACGCACAAAAAGCAGAGAAGCAAAAGAGGAATCAAGCGTAACATTTTGTTTTTGATTACCGGAAAAACTCCGATCTTCATTTTTCAAATAGATAGCTCCATAGTGACCACCCGGAGACAGAGAATCTCGATTCTCGATGTACCCCTTAATACTTTGCGTTTCTCCTGCACCAATAACTAGTGTATCATTTTGCAAATTCACCCAAGAAGCCAAGGCATATTTCAAATTGTCTCCTGATCCAAGAAAAGCCACTCCGCCTGATTCATCGAGTGCTCCAAAATCTAGCACCGATACGCGAAATACTGAGAGTTGATGTGTATTATTTTTTACTTCAATTGAAAAAGGAATCTTATCTTGATCTTTTTGGATGTTTATTTCCTGATAAAATGGCTGAATAGAAAAACCGGCGGCGGCGTTTTGCTCAGCCAGAGAATTTTTCGCAAAAAATATAATACCGAAAAAAACCAGAGCTGCTAAAAAAAGTAAATTTATTTTTTTCATGTTTATAAATGTATTATACGAAATATATTGTTCCAGTTTAAGTTTACCTCTGAATTTTTACAAGTTCATTTACTTTTTAGACCATAGGAGCGAGAGCGACTCTACGCCCTTGGTTATAGTTCCTAACCAAGGAGCGTGTCCTAAAAAGTAAATGAGCTTGTAAAAATTTCTAGCCTAGTTACCGAAAACCATGCTTTGCGCATGACCATTATGAAGCCAGATGATATTTTAACATTTTAATTATATCAGAAAACAAAAAAATGACTAAATATTTTAGTCATTTTTTTCAAGTTTCTCAAAAAACTAATTGCTTTTTTTCTTTTTTGTTTTTGTTTTCACAGTAATCTCTTTCTTAACAGAAACTTTTTTTACTTTTTTAAAAATATTTTGCAGAGTTGATTTTAAGCCTACCAAAACGAAAATCAAAACAACCAAGCTTCCACCAAGCAATCTCCAGGGAATCACCCAAAAAGAAACCTCAGCTTCAATCGGAACATCTCTCTTTCCATCATCATAAACAACTAGCATTTTGGCAGTATATTTTCCCCAACGCAAATTTGAAGCGTTAGCCCAATTCCAGTTAAGCTGCTCAATCGGCTTGCCTTGAGCATCTTGAACATTGTTTCCATTTTCTTGTTTGAAAACATAATTTGGAAAACCATCATTCCAGCTTATTTGGAAATCCCTTGGAGAATTCGGCAAAATCGCCCCCTGAGTTGAATTAACATGCAAAACAGCCGCTTCTTTTTGATCTCCTTTACTAATAAAGATGTCACCATGCGGAATCACGTGAACATTGCCAATATTTTTCAATTTAACATCAAAATTAACTGGTAAAAATTCAAAAATATTTTTTTCAACCGTAAATTGATCAAGTTGTAATTCTTTTTTGGCATTTGGAACTTCCGCAGTCAAAAGCACTAGCGTTGCAGTTCCGCCATTAAGCACGGTTTGACGATCGCCAGGCTTGATTTGCTGCTGCTGACGGAAAAAAACAATGGCGTAATAATAATCAAAAGCCGCAGAAGTTGGAACATTAAACGTTGCAGTCACTGTCTTCCATTCATTTGAAGGCAAAGTGAAAGTATTATCCGAAAAAGTTACCCAATCAAAATAGTCATCTCCTGCTTGACGATCAAACAACTGAGCTGCACCTGTGATTGGATCGGCCTTGAATTTCATCAAAGTGACTTTCAGGTCTTCACTTTGATTTCCATCATTTTTTATTTTAACCGGAGCTGAAACAGCATTTCCTGGGGTAACTTTCAAATTGATAGGCAACGGCGAAGTAGTCAGACGAAGTTCACCTGAACCTGTGTTCATTTGAGCACTTGCAAAAGACGGCGTAAGGATTATCGAAATTGCAAAAGCAAATAATAGCAATTTTGAAATTTTTCTATTTTTAAACATTTCAGTTGAAACTATTTTTTAATATAATCAAACAAGCTTTGCTAACAAAATTTTCTAAAATTGTCCAGCCGCAATAACCGTCAAGGTGTCAGTATAATCAGTTGCTGGTGGTTGCGTTGCCGAAACCCGGGCTCTTTCAGTAAAAGTCGCTGTGTCAGAAGCTGTGGCTGCCGTTCCCGCTGCAGCTATTTGATATGTCGTTGACAATGTTCCTCCTTGATCAACACTAGGAGAAAGATACTCAGCTGCCGGATTTGCTGCAGCCCCCGTTGTTGCGACTTTGAGCACGTAGCCTGTTGTTGCTGGGGCTAATGTTGTCGGAGTTCCATCATAGGTTCCGGTAGAGGTGATTGTGGTTGCGCCAGGCGAGGCGGACACCAAACCAGCATTGGCACTCTTCACCCAAGCTGTCCAACCATTTCTAGCATTGGTTATAATAGTGGCAGTTGAACCAGTCGTTGCTGAAGTTGTTCCATTGGTCAAAGGCGTTGTGAAATTGTCAGTATTAGTTGGCAAAGCAAAACTGAATGTCGGCTCAACTATTCCAGTAACCGAAATTGTGTCTGACGTTATGGTTGAAAACGCAATGGATGTTTTGTCAATTGTTGCGGAACCTGAGGTTTGAGTTTCAAGGTAACCAATCATATTGCTGGCTGCTGATGCATTAGTAATGGAGGATGTGCTTATCCAATTGAAGCAATATAGCTGTGAGCTGGATGTAAGGTCGCCACTCGTGAACGTCACAATTTGACTTGCAGCTGTTCCCGTAGCTTGAATCGTTGGCCAAGCAATAGCTCCTGCTGGCCAAGTTGTTGTGGAAGTACCAGTTGCCCAATTAGCTGAAACACCAACCGTAAAGCCAGCTGGAAAAGTAACTATCACTTTACCTTCGGTTTGGGCCAGATTCAAAGCTGTTGGTTTTGCACAAATTGTTCCAGTGGTAGCTGCTCCTCCTTGCATACGATCAAGCCGCACCATTGATTGGGTAAAATTTGAAGCGGCCAAAGCATTGTTTGCCGCGAAAAACGGTGCAACAATAGCAATCAACATTGCTATTAAATTAACAATTGAAATTTTCTTTCTCCATTCTTTTAACATATTTTTGTTTTTTAACTTTATTTTTAGAAATACTATTACTCAAATTTTAGCATTATTTCAAAGAAATGTCTAAGAAGAATATTCCCCTGTGGATAACTTTCAAAATACCTCAAGCCCCTTTTGCAAACTAAAAATTTCCTGCCGCAATCATAGTCAATGTTTCCGCATAATCACTGGCTGGACGTGCAGTTGTATTTGGGCGAGCTTTAAGTTGAAAAGATCCACTTCCACCAACAATAGGAGCGGCTGTTGAGAATATTTCCCTGATTATCGAATTGACAATCCCGACATTATTGCCGCTTTGATTGTAGGGACTAACCATGGAAAACGGCCCCCCGGAAGTTTGGGTGACTGAATAACCTTGCACGCCGAAACCTTCCGACAAAGAACTCAAATCCCCCGTCGCAGCATTTATTTGGTAACTTGAACTAGCACTCAACAATCCCCCGTTGGCGCTTGAAACATAAACCTTGCCACCATTAGCAGCATTGGTTGCAAAACTTGCCCAAATTTTGCTGGGACCAATGTTCACACTGCCAGTGTTCATGGTGCCAAAAGCCATTGAAAAGGGAGGGCTGGATTGCGTGTCAGTTGTGATTCCAAAGGAAAGAGTAGGATTCACGGTAGCAGCACTAGCTGCTGGACCATAACCAGTTTCTGTAAACTTCCCTTGCATTGCTTTTATCTTAACTTGATAAGTCGTGTTTGCAGTCAGTCCGATTATATCAATTCCAGTTGAATTTCCCCAAGCGGTGTAGGTTTGATAATCACTCAAAGTCAAAGTAGCGCCTACCGTGTTGTCACTTTTAACATAGCTGGTTGTTGTAAAACCATCCGTGCTGATTGCAACAGCAAATTTTGCATCACTTGCATTATTGGAAGGATTAATCACGAGATGCAACTTGCTATAATAACTGCTTGGATTTGTGAGCAACGGGGCAATGGGTACATTGGCCTGATTTTCATAAGTTAGTCCACTTCCAATTGCATAGCTTGTTCCTGACAATTTTCCCGCACTCATCTCACCACTAATTGCATTAATCGCATAATTTGTGGAGGTTGCGTTGCTTGCTCCGCCATTGCCAAAACCATAATTATCCAGTTTATAGTTGGTGCTGGCTGGCAGGATTAAAAGAAAAATAAAGGTTGAAGTTGAAAAAAGTTTATTATATATATTTATTTTATTTTTTATTTTTTGTAGCATATTCAACTATTTTTTATATTGAAAATCATTACCCCGACATTCCTTAGTTTTCCATTCAAGGTATTACAATTGAATGTAGATATATTTCAATTTTAAAAATAACTTTTTTCGATAGCTGCTAACTGGCTTTTGAGGTATAATAATTTATATGAAAAAGAAAATCCCAAAAAGAAATATAAAAAAAGCAGCCAGGTTGCATGCCGCTCTTTCACTGGCTTTATTTAGTTTGTATATAATGCTTTCTGCAATTTATAGTCCCGAATTTCTTATCTCTGATATTAAAAATAAATTCAGTGCCCTGGCTGACAGCGCCATTACAATCACAGCAAAAGTTCTTGGACCACCAGTGCAGCCAATTGTTTTGGCAACTTCAAGCTGCGAAAATGGTCTTCTTTCAATTTCGCTTGCTTGGCAAACTGATGAAAATTCAGAATCGTATAACATCAGTCGCAATAATCTTTTGCTTGCAACAGGACTACTAAATTCCCAATATCTCGACACGAACGTGCAAAGTAATGCAACCTATTCCTACACGGTCACTGCACTTGGCACAATGAGCCCAGGAATGGCAACTTCTGAACCGGTCATAATTGACACACCCAAAGAATGCGTCAGGTCTGTCTCGCCAATTGAACTTTCAAATATCTCCGTCTCAAAAGAACCCGGAAAATATGATGCCAATAATCCTTTTTTGACAACACTTTCAAGGCCTGCTTTTTCGGGCACAGTAAATGCGCCAAATGCAATCATAAGATTCATGCTGCCAAGTTCAGTTCTGATCTATGGTCAAACAACTGCTAATGTAAATGGGTATTGGACTTGGACCCCATCCCTTGACCTTTCCGATGGTTCATACTCTCTCCTAATAACAGCCCTTGATTCCGCCGATTCAACCAGAACAACATCCAAAAATTTTTACTTTGCAATAAAAACTACCACGACTAACAATGATGAATCCGACCAATCGTCCAACTCAAAAATTAAACCCCCAAAAGTTGTCGCCAATTCAAGCCCTCATGAAACAGGTCAGCCTAAGCCAAGCCAAGTGCAGCCATCTCAGCAAAATCAACTTGAAAGTCAGACTCAGCCACCAGTTGATTTTTCTCTATCCATAAAAACTAACCCCGTCCTGCAGGGCAAAGACCTTGAAACTTTTTTGAAAATTGAAAAAGTTGAACAAAAATACAACAACTCTGTGGCGAATTTGAAATATATCTTAGTGGATAAAAATGGAAAGGCTGTATTTTCAGTTTTAGACAAAAAAAATATTTACAACAACGAAGGCATTGAAAAAACTTTATCCCTGCCCAACCATGTATCAGCCGGCTTTTACAAGCTAGTAGTTGAAGTGTTTAATAATGATTTTAATATAAGTAAAAGTTTAAACTTTGAAATAAAGTCTATTCCGATCATTATACTTGGCGGTGGTTTTGTGCTTACCTATCCGGAAATTTTAAGCAATCTCGGAAACATTTCACTGCTATTTCTAGCGCTGCTTTTCATTTGGCTTTTCTTTTTTTCGCGAGAATATTGGCTATACCTCCATGCTCTCAGAAATATTACCGAAAAAAATCTTAGCAAAGTTGGCATGATTGTGATGAAGAAAAAAAGCAAAAGAGCCTAAAACAAAAATCGATCTTTACCAGCTGTTGCCATTAGTTTGAATTTCTGCGCAATTACAGTTACAACAAAAAAACAAAGCACCAATCGAAAGAGTGAGTGCTTTGTTTTTATATGTATTTATCAAGCGAAGATTGAGTCCGCCCTGGAAACTTGCCCCCACTTATTTTCGCCAAAATTTGACAATCCTTCATCATTTAAGCTGAATTCTTTTTCAAAAATTGTTATCAACTATTTTTTATCCGTACCGGCAAACCCCTTCAGGCCAAATCCAAACATGCGCATTGAATTCATAAGTGGAAAAAAGTCCGTAATAAAATTGTACGCAGCTGCACCTTCTGGACCAATCATTTTAGCGAAAACTAAACCCAAGCCAACAATATTCACAACTCCCCAAATCCAAAAATCTTGCCTCGAAATCGCCTCCACAGCTTTCCCCATTTCTAAGGCCTGTGCAACTTTTGACAAATCATCCTTCATCAGCGCAATGTCGGCTGCCTCAATGGCAGCATCAGCACCCAACGCTCCCATGGCTATGCCGATGTCAGCTAGCGCCAGCGAGGCAGCATCATTAACGCCATCGCCTATCATGGCAATTTTGTGATCCTTGCTTAAATATTTTTTAATGTATTCAAGTTTGTTTTCAGGAAGCAAATTTGCATGAAAAGTTTTAACCCCAACAAAATCAGCGACCTTTTTAGCTATTTTTTCATTGTCCCCGGTCAACATAACTATTTGCTCAACTCCAAGCGTGTGGAGTCTCTGGATTGTTTCTTTGGCTTCAGCTCGTATTTCATCCTCAAGCGAAATAATCCCAAGCAAGTTACTATCATAAGCCACAAGTAAAATGCTGCCTAGGCAGATTGCTTTAATCTTTTCGATTTCACTCAATTGCTGATCAGAAATAATCACGCCTTCATTTTGCAAAAAAGCCATTTTTCCGCAAATTATTTTCTTGCCAGCCAGCACAGCGTGACTGCCCAAGCCAGAGTACTCTTCAAATTCTTCCGTTTTCTCAAAAACAATTTTGTTAGCATTGGCATATTCAATTACAGCATGCGCTACTGGATGGCGCGAAAAAAAATCAGCGCTAGCAGCCAGTGATATAATTTCTTGCTTTGTCTTATCTCCAAGGACATAGACTGCATTTACTTTCAAAACTCCTTTTGTCAGTGTTCCGGTTTTATCAATCAAAATAGTTTTAACCCTCATCAAACCTTCCAAAAAAGACCCGCCTTTGATTATAATTCCCTTGCGAGCTGCACTAGCAATGCCAGCTGAGAAAGCCATTGGCACTGCCACCGCAATGTCATCTGCACAAGTCACCAAAAGCACCGAAAGAACCAGATTCAAATCCCGCGAGAAAACATAGATCAAAATCGCCCCCAGAAAAGTAACCGAAATATACCAAGCGGTAAATTTGTCAGCGGTGGTCTGAATGCCAGCTTTATCATTTTGCGATTGCTCGACAAGTTTAACCATTTTTTCAAAAGTTGTGTCCTTGCCAACTTTTTCAGCGCGAATAACCAGCGAACCAGAAATATTCATAGTTGAGCTCAAAACTTCATCGCCAAGATTTTTTTCCACTGGCAATGATTCTCCCGTGAGGGATGATTGATCAATTTGGGCTTGACCTCTGACCACGATTCCATCCACCGGAATTCGTTCTCCCAGTTCCACCACAATCAAATCACCCTTTTTTATCCTGGAAATCAACTCCTCCACAATTTCCTGCCCTTTTTGCACTTTCACCTTCTCAGGACGCAGCTTGAGCAAGCTTTTAATAGCGTTCCTGGCACTGTCCTGGGTGTAAGCATCAAAAATTCGAGCTGAGGTAAGCATCAGATTAATGAAAACCGCTGAGGCCCACTGCTGATTTAAAATTGAAACCGAAAGCGCAACCCCGGCCAACAAATCAACGTTGATTTTTCGGTTTTTCAAAGACTGATAAGCGCTATACAAAACCGGAACCGTCGCTATGCTAGCAAAAAAAGTAATCAAAACAAAATCAATCGACTGAGAAAGAAAATTCCCATAATGCAAAAGCAAGACCACCAAAAGCGCTCCCAGCAAAAAATGATCCGCTTTGACAAATTGAAATTTTTTTGTTTGCATGCAATTGATTTTTAAAATTATTCTTTTGCCTTTATTATACCACTAAATTATTTCAAGCTAGGTTTCCCTCAACGACAAACCATCAAAAAAAAGAGACCTGAGTCTCTTTTTTTTGATTTATTGTCGG
>CAIJXA010000092.1 GCA_903824515.1 uncultured bacterium | reverse complement strand
ATAAGCGACTTTTAAGAGGACTTGGGCTGAAAAATCATACTGGGGAGAGATTTTTATAGGCAATACTGAAACACAACAAAAAATAACTATCTATAATTAATTATATATTTAAAACATTTTGAATTTTGATTAACTTGTGCTATTATTTGTGTATAAATTTTTTTACTAAATATGAAATATAAAGAAATAGTTGTAATACTTTTTTTTACATTAGTTTCTCTTTTTATGTATGCTATTTTTCCTGTTGAAAACTCTTTTCAACAGGTTGTTGTAATGCTTTTTTTCTTTGTCGTGTTTCCTTTATTATTTAATAAGCTTTTCTTGAAAAGAAAAGTCGAATCTTATGGTCTACAGATAGGTGATTGGAAAAAAGGCTTACTGTGGACATTTTACTCATTAATTTTAATTGGGTTGATTTTTTTTGTGAGCTTGAATTATTTCAGTTTTTTAAAAAATTACAGTGTTCCTAGTTATGTTGTGAATAATTTTGGTAATTTTATTTTATATGAGTTCACTTTGGTTGTTTTATTTGTTGCAATCTATGAGTTTTATTTTAGAGGGTTTATTTTATTCGTTTTTGAGTCTAACATAAAACATTGGACTATATTAGCACAAGCCATACTTTTTCTAATATTGGTATTGATTATTGGTGGCGAGTCTATATATCAGTTTTTTCCTTATTTAGTCTTTGCTCCATTTGCTGGAGTTGTTGCATATAAAAGCCGATCTATAATTTATTCTAGTATTGCCCAGTTTATAATAATTTTTGTTTTAGATGCATTAATTATAAAAACGCTTAGTTAATTATTCAATACCTATGTTAAAAATAAAAAAAATTCTTTCATTGGCTAGTGTTTTTAGTTTGCTCTTTTTTCAAACTTTCCCATTAATTGTTGGAGCTGCAAACTTAACCACCTCAACTTCAACACAAGGATATACATCAGTCCCAATAAATGGCACAGATAATCAAAGAATGGGCTCATATAATAAGGAGCAAAATCCAAAAGTTACAGTTAGTTTTAGTTCTAATGGAGCCTCTATGACACCGGGAGCAAAAATAACAGCCACAGCCGCTGCAGGTTCTTTTAAGGAGGATTCTTCGAAATTGTATTATACTTGGTATTTAAAAAGAAAAGGTTGTAATTTAGGTGGTTCTCCTGCTGCTGGATGTGACCTTGATGGTGATGGAGAGGTAACGGTAAATGATTGGAAAATTGCAGCTGCAAAAATTATTGTTAGGGGCTCTTATGATAGCGAGGGAGAGACTTATTCATCAAGTGTGAGTTCGGCGGGAGATGCTGGCTATGAGGCTTTTCCTTCACCACTGAACCATGGAAGTGATAAGGGTTGGGTAATAAACTCTGGGGCTGATATTAATGACAAGGATGCTCCAAATTGTTATGCTCAGGAACCAAAATCTGGAATAATATATGAATTAAGACAGGTTGATCAAAAAATAGATTCTTGCCCAGATGGTTATCAGCGGGTTTGTGCCGCTTCAGACCAAAAGGCTGATTGTGAAGTTCTTAATCCTGATTATAGCGCCTCAGCGGCCGCTGCGGCTCAGGCCGCTATTGCTTCAATAATAGCTTGGAATGCTGATCCGGCCAATGCTGCCAATCAAAAAGTTGTGCCAGCCGCATATGCAGTGCCAAAGACAATTATTAAGACTACTAATAAATTTTGTGGTGTCACTAATGATAACCCAGTAGACTTAAGCGACCTTTATTGCAAGATTACTACTTCAAATTTTACCACAGCTCCTTATTGTTATGATAATGCTATGGCTATGTGTGTTAAATATTCCACAGTTGATGGAACCTCGGGCAATGTGTTTTCTCCTGACACAGATCCAATAACATCTCCAATCCAAGCAGTTGTTTTTAAAAAGGGAAATCTATGTAGTTCCTTTAGTCCAAATACACCACCGCCACCCGATTGGCTCAGCACGCAAAACCCTATTTACAATAGTGTTCAGAATCAAAAATGTGAGGACGCGCAAGCTGTTCTTGCAACAAATGATCCTGATTCTAGCTTAAAATGTTCAGCTACAAAAGCGGGCAATACGTGTAAACATTTATTTGCAAAAATTCCAAAATCAATTGGAGTCACGGGTGATGGTGAGTTTGGATCAGCTGAAAAGAAATTTTGGGGTGCCAATCCAGCAACAGCCTCTACTAGTGGAACTGGAGTTGATGAGGCAAATGTTATTGGTCTTGGAATTGACAAATTTACCTGGCTTTATTCTGCTGGTGATGAGGTAGGCTTAGCTGTTGAAGGAGAGAGTTATACGCCAACATTGCACGCCGATTCAACATTTAAAAGGATGTGGGCTTTTTCCAAAAACACTTGCAAGGCACTTGAGGATTTAGATAAAATGGAGGATGCAACATATGACTCAGTGAATGGCATTCATAATAAAAAGAGAAAGAATATGTATCTTGAGGGACCAGGAGGAGGGAATTGTGATATGAGCGACGTATCAAAATGTACTGGAATTTTAACAGCCGAGGTGGATCTTGATTTGTGTTTGCCAGAAAATCTCATAGATCCAACCGCAGATGAAAATTCAGTGACAAATTCAAAATTAACCCTTCAGCTTGCAAGCGAGCCGGCAAATCCAATTAATGATCCAAATGGAAAAGGTGACACATTGAATGTTACTGCAGAGAGTTTTAATACCCAAAATTCTAAAGGGTTACTTTATAATTGGACTGTTCAAATTAGTAAAGACGGATCAGCTCCACCAATTGACACAACAACCTGGAAAGATATCACAAGTGCCCTAGAAGCAATACCTTCGTTTTCTGCAATTGACGCAGTTGGATTAGATAAAAAGAAATTAGCAATAAAGCTGAATCTAAGTGAGGCGCTTATAAAAGCTAACACCTCGGGTTATACGGGAACTTTTTATCTTAGGATAAAAGCAAAAGCGAGCGGCACAGCAACAGATGGTAGTCAAGATGCTGAAGGGCAAATTATTATTAAGGTAAACCAGCAACAAAATGAAATAAAAATGTATTCAGTAACAGCAAATAATACAGGAATGTTGTTGATGGATAAGGCTGGCAGCGAACTTTGCTCAACAGGAGAAGAAAAAACAAAGTGTCCAGTGATAAACAATGAAGTTATCGGCCTCACTGTTCCAGATTCTGCAGACAGTCAATTGAGTAATTTTTCCTGGAAAGCTAATGACGCTACCTTTGTTTGCAGCTCAGATATCTCATCTCAATGCCCAACAGTTGCGGGAAACAATGTTTTTATTCCAATTATAGGGAATGTGGGTGAGGCTATTGATATTACTGTAAACGCCATTAAAACAAGCACAAATGAGGCAATTACCCTTACACGAAGATTTGTTATTGTGTCTCCAAATGTTGTGCTAACCAGCGCAGATGAAGCCACCGTCTGGCCAAAATTAGTTGGATATTATAAGGACTTAAATGGTAATCAATACCCAGATTATAGCACCACTGTTTATGAAACAAGTCAGGATTCAAAAGCAAATCTGCTTGTAAATTTTTATCCGGCCTCAATGGCAAATCAATCCCAGCTGGAGTGGATAATTGATGGGGAAACTCAGTATGATTTGATCAATAAAACAAATATCACCTTCCCAATTAACAAATCGGAAGGCAATAGCTATGATGTTGTGATATCGACAAAATTTAAAGCTGGCACTGATGCAGAGGTAAATAATATCAGAAAAGCACTACTGAAAGATTGGAATATTGAAACGGAAAGTGTGTTTGATGAAGAAAAAACGGCAGCTATTCAGATCAATGTTCTGGCTGCTGGATCACAAAAGGTTGCTCAAAAAAATGCGCAAACCGGTTTAGCTAGTTTGATTTCTCATTTGCCTGAAAATTTAATGTTCTTGCTTAAAATTGTGGTAACCTCAGGTGCCTTGATGCTTTTGACTGGAATTGTTTTTGCCATTATACCAGGAGCACCAATTGAAGAAAAAAATCAGTAATTTTCCTGGACTACAAAAGAAAATAGAAGCTTTTTACTGATTCTTCTTTGTAAGCTTGTTTTTGGATTGAGAAAATATAAAACGAAAGCGTGCGTTATTATCCTTTCTGAAAAAAGCTCTCCTTAAGCAGACATTCACGGCATTAGAAAATAAAAATCAAAATGAAAAATATTTTAGTGAGAGTATTTAAAACAAAAAACAAAACAAATATTTCTTACGAACTTATTTTTTTCGTGATGCTTTTCTTCTTTTTTTCTTCAACACCAGCAACCTTTGCAGCAACCTCATCTCCAACTCCGGCAACCAATATAAGTTCCAACACCTCCTCTGATGGCTCTTTCAAATATATTCTCCTCGAATCCCTCCCTGGATTTTTTCAAGCTGGAAATGAAATGACAGACTTTCCAGGCTTAATTTTAGCAATCTACAAATTCGGAATTTGGACCATTGGCATTTCTGGACTTTTCATGCT
>CAIJXA010000091.1 GCA_903824515.1 uncultured bacterium | reverse complement strand
TCCTCCCTTCATTAAAAATGAACGGCGATTGCCTGATTGACTTGATACATTTAATTCTCAAAGAACCACTTAAAACATTATACCATAACCAACGAATTTTAGCTTTTTTTAGCAACTTTGTCAAGGATTTAAACTCGTGTGATTTAAACTCGTGTTTTCCCTCTTTGGGGCAAAATTCCGGTCACTTAAGCTTGCATTTACATTGCATGTTTATCCCAAATAAGCTACAATAAAAGAAGCTTCAAATGATTAATCAAAAAAGATAAGCGTTTGAAATTATTAATTAAATTAAATTTAAAAACTCAAATGAAAAAAGTAAAAGAATTTTATGCGAAAAACAAAAATACGACAATTGCCTTGATTATTATTATTATCATTGTTGGAGCCTATGGAACTTATAGACTAGTTCATCATGCAGAAGTCTTGAGAGTCAAAAAAGCTCAAGAAGATCAGATCACACAACAAAAAAAAGCTGAACAAAAAGCAGCCAAGAAAGCTGCCGACGCAGCTGCTCAAAATCAAATCGCTCCAACAACTCCAACGACGACTCCAACCAAGCAGGTTGCACCAACAACAACTCCAGCAAAAACTACTACTCCGACAATGAAAACAGATTTTTAAAAATCTGACAACAACGATTTTAGAAAAACACCCGAAACTAATTCGAGTGTTTTTTAATTTTCCAAAATCGATTCTATCCCCCTTCCTTTTTTTATAAATATGAATTAAAAACGATTTGAAAGATTAAGTTTGTAAAAATAATTTTTCAAATCCATCCGAACCTCCCTTTTCCAAAAGAAGGAACAAATTCCAAAGCTTAGAAACTAATGCCTAAAAACTAGCCCGCCTTCGCCGGCCGACGAAGGCGGGCTAGAAGCTATTTTACTGCCTTCCCCCAAAATACCATTTCAGAGCTTCTTGCGTCACTGGCAGGGCGCTGGAATTTCCTTCTCCTCCACCTTCCACCAAAACGGCCATGGCAATTTGCGGATCATCATATGGCGCATAGGAAATAAACCAACCGTGGGTTTGGCCATTGCTGCCAAATTGAGCTGTGCCAGTTTTGCCAGCAATTTCAACTGGCATAGTTTTCAAAACCTGAGCTGTTCCATCCGTGATTGTTTTTCGCATGCCTTCTTGCACAACCTTCAAAACAGCTGGCGAAATAAAACTACTTCGAATCACCTCGGGATTGATTTTTTGAATTTCTCCATTGCTTTTTTTGATTTGCGAAACAAGATGAGGTTTGTACAGTGTCCCTCCATTGGCAATTGCTGCCACATAACTTGCCAGTTGAAGCGGGGTGGCTGTGACATAACCCTGACCAATTGAAGCATGATAACTATTGCCGATGTACCATTTTTCGCCCAAGGTATCTTGCTTCCATTGCTCACTAGGAATAAAGCCCGAGGATTCTCCTCCAATATCAACTCCTGTTTTTTCTCCGAAACCAAAAAGATTATAATATCTTTTCATCCTGTCAATTCCCAACCCCTGAATGTTTCCATAACCGCCGCCAATAGTGTAAAAGAAGATGTCATTACTCTGGGCAATTGCAGTCCTGACATCACTAGGACCATGAGCTTTCCAGTCGCCAAAGCTGAATCCTCCAACTCTCAATGTCCCGCCAAGTCCATCAATAATAGTTGCGGGAGTGATTGTACCCTCAGAAAGTGCAGCTGCTGCCAGCACAGGTTTGACTGTTGATCCAGGGGGGTATTCACCTGAAATTGCCCGATTGAAAAGTGGCTTATTCGGATCGCTAGTTAATTTTGCATAGTCATCTGCAGATATTTTCTTGGCAAACAAATTATTGTCATAACTAGGGACATTAACCATCGCCAAAATTCCGCCAGTCTTAGGATCAATAGCCACAGCCGCCGCTGTCTTGGTTTTGGTCTTTTCCAGGACAGCATTAATGCTATCATAAATCTTTTTCTGAAGGCCACTGTCAATGTTAAGCACGAGATCGCTGCCAGGTTTTGGATTAACAACTCCCACTTCTCGCTTTGCATTCCCCAGAGAATCAACCTCGATTTGATTAGCGCCGTTGACTCCACGTAAACTATTTTCATAAGATTTTTCAATGCCTTGCTTGCCAATATAATCAGTCAATCGATAACTTTTATCACTATCCAGCTCTTTCTGCTGAATTTTTCCTTCGTATCCGAGAATATGAGAAAATATTTGAGCATCAGCATATCCACGAATTGCTGTTTTTTCAATGGAAATACCTGTCAGCACATTTTCTTTTTCCAAAATATTCAAGGATTCATCTTGAGAAATGTTTTCTTTCAGCAAAACTGTATCCAAGGCACTTGTCTTACTGTTTTCCAAAATCAAATTCACGTCAGATTGATTCATGCTTAAAATCTCTGAAAGCGCTTGAGAAAGCTCAGTTATCCTTGCCTCATCTTTCGGCAAATCGACAGGAGTTACAACCGCATCAATACTGGGAATGTTGCTGACCAGCGGCTGTCCGGTGCGATCAAAAATTCTTCCGCGCAGAGCTTTGATAACAACTGGTCTAATGCTGTTTCCTTTGGCAACATCTTGATAATACGCTCCCCTTATGACGGTCAAAAAAATTACTCGACCAGAGAGTATCAACACAAAAAACACAATCACCCACCACAAATAATCCAGCCATTTTTTTTCAAGTCCTCGCTCCATCTTGGCAGCTTCTTTCTCGGTTGCAGTCAAAACATAATCCTCAATTTCCATTCCGGAATATGTATTTAAATTATTTCTTTTTTTTCTGTTCATAAAAACTTTTTCTTGATTTTCTTAATAATGTTAAACCAGAGAAAAAACAACAACGAATTGCACATAACTTGAAAAGTAACTAATCCAAAATTTCCAAAAACTTGAAAAAAAAGTCTGACCGACTTGCCTCCAAACACAAAAAAGGCAACCAACATCGCATCTGAAATTATTGTAACAATGATAATGAAGAGAAAAAACATCAGCAGGCCTGTGCCCCTAACTTCAACTGAAAGTCTTCTTGAAAAGAAGCTCACCACATAAACCGCTAGTAAAAAAATAATAACGTGCTGCCCGAACGTTGCATAGGATGCAAAATCATACAAAGCCCCAGCCACAACCGCCCAACCCAATGTCAAGCCAAAGCCATCAATCACTGCCAACGCCAAGACCAACATCAAAACAGCATCCCCCAATAATTTCGACCCAACAAATATTGGCAAAAAACTCAATTGAAAAAAGATTGCAAGCAGGATAAGTCCGCCATAAATAATTTTTTTATTCATAAGTTACTGGGAGCTCAAATCCCACAAAGGGAGCTGAGCTCCCATGGAAATTGGCGAAAATCTTTTTAGTTTATTTGTTTCCAACCACCACAAAAACAAATTGCAATTTTGAAATCTGAATTGGCGACACAATCACGGCTTGCTGAAACAAGTGATCATCTGAAGGATGAACATTTTGAACGGTTCCCACATATAGTCCGCGCGGCATTTGGCTACCAATTCCGGAAGTGATAATTTCATTTCCGCTCGCAACCGTGTCGGTTTGAAGAATCATATCAAAAATAAGACCCAGGCCATATTCACCCCTGACTATACCCTTTGCTCCGGTCTCTACAGTTGCGATACTTACAACGCTTTTCGGATTTGTCAATAAAATTACTTTTGAATTTCGCCGCGTAACATCACTAATGCGTCCAACGAGAATTCCTTTGGCAACAATAACTGGCATGCCTTCGCTTATTTTATCCTCACTACCCTTATCAATTTCCAACCAATTTCCCATTCCGTTTGGATCCTGACTGATTATGGTCGCTGCGAGCAAATTAAATTGATTTCGTGGCAACAAGTTTAGTTGATTTCGAAGGTCATCATTTTCATTTTTCATGTCAGCGAGCATGGCTTTTTCTCCAATCAAGCGCTGATTCTCATTCAAAAGTTTCATATTTTCCACCTTCAGTTGGCCAACAGAGCCAATAAATTCCCCGACGCCCTCAGTAGCAGCTGCAAGGGTATAGGCAATCTTTTTAAAAGGAGCTAACACGTCCAAAAATATATTTCTAATAGGGTTTATAATTCCGACTGGATTTAAAAAAACAAGCCATCCGAAGAAAATGGAAATTAAGCAAACTTTAAACAATTTTGTAGAAGTAAATCTTTGCATATATTAATCAGCTTTTTAGACCTTAGCTTCATAGCTTTTTAGAAAACTACAAAAAATACTCTTATTTAAAGGATTTCTCCCTTTGATCCTCAACTAAAACGTGTTTCAAAACTTCCAAATCTTCCAGGACAATTCCCGTGCCACGAACTACAGCGGTTAAGGGGTCTTCCATCATGCGAACTGGCATTTCCGTTTGATTGGCAATTAGCTTGTCCAAACCCCTAATCAAGCTGCCACCCCCAGCCAAAATAATCCCGCGCTGCATGATGTCTGACAAAAGTTCTGGTGGAGTTTCCTCAATCACGGTTTTTACATTGTTCACAATAATTCTAATTGAGCGAGAAATTGCTTCTCGGATTTGAACATCATTAACAATTACTTCTTTTGGAAGGCCACTGACCAAGTCGCGACCCCGAATTGAAATCGTAAGCTGATCTTTCAAGACATAGGCGCTACCAACTGCAATTTTAATATCTTCAGCAGTTTTTTCTCCAATCAGAAGATTAAATTCGTCTCGACAATATCTAATGATATCTTCATTCATTTCGTCGCCAGCCACCCGAAGACTGCGTGCACTTACAACGCCACCCAATGAAATCACGGCAATTTCCGAAGTGCCTCCACCAATATCAACCACCATGTTTCCACGAGCATCCGTCACTGGAAGTCGTGCGCCAATCGCTGCCGCCATCGGTTCTTCGATCAGATATGCTTCTCGTGCGCCAGCAGCCATGGCTGCATCAATCACCGCTTTTTTTTCAACTTCAGTAATAACAGAAGGGATGCCAATTAAAACTCGTGGACGCGGAGAAAATGAAAAAGAATCCTTGCTTACTTTTTCAATAAAATATTTGAGCATCTGGGTTGTGACTTCGAAATCACTCACCACCCCGTCAACCAATGGGCGCGTTGCCACAATATGACCAGGCGTCTTGCCAACCATTCTCTTTGCCTCTCGACCAATTGCCAAAACCTGTCCCGTGCGCTTGTTGATTGCCACAACTGAAGGTTCATTAATCACAATCCCTTTGCCTTTAACATAAACCAACGTGTTTGCAGTTCCCAAATCAATCCCAATATCATTGGAGAGATTACTAAAAATTTCACCTACATATTTCTGAAAATTGTTCTTTATTTTTTTCAACATAATGATTTTATTTTCAATCAAAAAACAAATATTTCGCAACAAAATATCTTGATTCGTACCTTTGTTTAGCTAATTTTACCTGCTGTTATCATAAGTCAGATGAAGGACTCTGTCAAAGAATCTGGTTTTAAGAGCCTACCAGAAATCTCACCCACCGGATAAAGCAAAAAATATGCTTGTCGACTGAAAGCTGAAAATTTCGGCTGCAAAACCTTCGAATCTCGTCGGATTATCTCAATAGCCCTTTTTGATTTTCAGGTTTTTTCACCCAGAGGATTACTGGCGCTCTGATGAGATTTTCAAATTTTAACTCGGCATGAGATTTATAGCAGGCTCTAAGAAAACTTGCATCAAAAAACCCTACTCTATACAAAAATATAAAGTAGGGCTGACAACAATACTCTTTAATTCTAACCTTTTTGAAATAACTGCTTAATAAAAAGAACTTTTTGTTCATCTCGCTCATCTTGGACTTTAAACTTCCAATCGATGAGATGGAAAACTGAATTTATCCAAAAGGCTGAACCGCGAACATTTGCTTCTAATTTGGAGTTTGATTTTCCAAATATTTTTTCAAGGCGCCCGTGATAAAGAGTATAGTCAGGATCTAAAATTATATGTTCTTTTCCCAAACAATACCCCTTGAGACGCTTGACTTCAATCTCAATCAAGTCATGATAGGCCTTTCCTCCGATTTTTTCGAGCAAAACCGTCTCGAGTTGATAAGCACAAAAAGCTGCCACCGCACCTCTTTCCGCAGGATCTTTAATTTCATCATAAGCACCTCCCACATTGCCAAGTGCAAGGCCACCTTCATAAATCAAAATCAGTCCTTTCCAAACTTCAGAAAACTGATTATCCAGCAAGCGCTTGGCGGTTTTTTTCTCGCTGGAATCTAGAAGCAGAGTCTCAATGCAAATCGGATGTTCTCTGGCATTTTTCAGAACCTGAGTAGCCAATCCCTCATCGCTAAATGTGAGATTATTCAGATGAAATGAATCCTGCAGATATCGCATAATGACCGCAGCATCATTATTTTTTGTTCTTTTTACTACATCATTGCCAGCAGAAAGCCACTGCCGGGCAACATCAATTTTCATTGTTGACTTTGTTTTTTCTGAAGCATAAATCAAATTAGTCAAAAAAAACACCCCAACAAACAACAATAAAGCTAAGATTTTTCTCATTTTTACCTTTTTTTGACTTTTTTTAAGTAACAATTTTAAACGCTAGTCTATAGTTATACATTGTAGCTTCAAAATTATGACAAAAAGAAGCCATTTCAAAACTATTTTCATCAAAAAACCCTACTCTATATATCAATATAAAGTAGGGCTGTCGAAAGCATCATTGCATGCTGCCACTCTTGTAGGCGCTCAGGAGGAAATCAAGCTTACACTGTTCTCTTTCTTCTCTCTTGCAAGTTGTGTCAATGAGATGGAAAACTGAATTTATCCAAAACACCGAGCCCCGAACACCGACTTCGAATTTAGAATTTGATCTTCCAAAAATCTTTTCGAGACGTCCGTAGTAACGAGCATAATCAGGCATCAAAAATATTTTTTGCTTGAAATAACTTTTTTCAAGCCTTACGGCTTCTTCCTGCAAAAGTTTTTGATAGGCCTGACCCCCAAGTTTTTCCACCATTGCGGTTTCCAATTGATAAGCATAAAACTCTTCAATTGATTTTCTGAGCAAAGGATCCTGCGTGGAGCCAAGCATGTTTTCACCATCGGCCCTCATGAGCGCATGGCCGCCTTCATGAATAAGAATCAAGCCCTGCCATGTTCTTGAGAATTTACCACTTTCCTTCAGCACCACCAAGGGATTGACTCCTTCCAGGAAAAAAGCGCTTTGATTTTCATCAACTGCCTCTTGCCAGTGTTTGCTGACGTTTCGATCAGAAGATAGCAAGGGCACAAAACAAAGGTGATATCTTTTGCCAGTGGGTGCTTGGATGACCTTGGCCGCCAAACCTCCTGCATTAAATGTCGGCTGGCTAAGATAAGCAGATTCTCGCAAAAACTTCATAATCACCATGGCGTCTTCATTTTTTGTTGCCGTTGCAACCTCATCCCCAGCAGCAAGCCACTGGACGCTAATTTTTTTTCTCAATTCAAGATTATCTTTTTTATAGGCGGAAACCTGAGCTGAGCCTACTATCAAGAGTAATCCAACAACCAGCAAAGCTGCGATTTTCTTCATGCTTGTACCCCTTTTTTGAATGTTTTTTTAAAATAACTACCCCAGACACTAACCATTAACTATACATCATATTTCAAAGATTGTCAATGTCTGCAGCCGCCGCTCTTTGCTGGAAACGAAAAAAGCGCCTTTGCGGCGCATTTGAAGCCTAAATTCAGCTTAATTTCGAAACAGTTTGATCAATTGCTTACGACAGTTTGCCCAGCTGCCTTCATGACAACTGAAAATTCCCTGGAAATGATTTTTTTGTCTTTTGAATTAATTTCAAGCTGAACAGCCAAACCTTTTTGCGTTTCAGGACTGAAATATTGATCGAAAATAAAATTACCAAGTGAATAATAAATCATTTTGCCTTGATATTGTTCCTTGCCCTGAACCACATGCGGATGGCTGCCGATAATCAAGTCCGCTCCACCATCAACAAAGCGATGAGCCAATTCTTTGATTGTTGCCTCAGGCTCGGCCATAAATTCCTTTCCCCAGTGAGCGTACAGAATAATTATGTCTACATTCATTTGCTTGGCAGACACAATGTCGTTCATTGTTTTGGCACTTCCATCTTTTTCAAATTGGTTAAAGCTAACAAAAGCCAACTTCAAACCATCTTTGCTCCAAGTGGCAATTCTTTTTTCGCCAGCTGGATCCCCAAAAAAATCAATTTTACTACTGCGCAAATTTTCCTTGGTCTGAGCAAGACCGCCAGCTCCAAAATTCAAAATATGATTATTTCCGATGCTTACAAGTTTAATATTATTTTTCCAAAGATCAGCCGCAATGCTCGGGCTGAAAGTGAAGATATAGTTGTCATGGGCGCCAATTTCGCTACCAACACTGGCTGAAGGCTTGTCCGTGATTGGTCCCTCCAGGTTGCCAACCACTAAATCATTTTCTGAAAGAATTTTAATAGTTCCAGCAAAAATAGAGTCGCTGCCTTTTTTCTCGGCAATCTGCCTGATATAGCGATCAAACATCATGTCCCCCACAAAAAGGATTCTCACAGATTTGCCTAAATTGCTATTTGCGTCCTTGCTTGCCTGCTCGTTTTCTTTTGCCAATTTTTCTGACTCAAACGAAACAATTTTTTGCCCAACAAAAAACAAGCCAATCAAAACAAAACTGATTAGCAAAATTGCCAAGGGGATTATTTTTTTAAGTTTGTGGTTCTTCATTAGAGCAACTTAAATATACCACTCTTTCTCTTTCCTTAAAACCCTTTTATACTATTAGAATTACCCAGATTGAAACATTTCATCCCACCCAAAGACTATCCGGAAGCTACAACCCATGCGACACTTAACTTGATTACAATCCATTGAAATATTGTAATCAAGTTAAAAAACAAAAAAACCATCTTTCAAAAGATGGCTTTTTCAGATTGTATATTCAATATTTCACTTGCATTTCACTACATGCTATGTGCAAAATGAAATTCTTCTTTTTATAAACTTTACCCCCTGATTACCTCCCTCTCTATGCCAACTCCGCCAAGGCTTTCTTCAGATTTTCTGCAGACTGCACGCCAACAAATTCCTTGACGACAACGCCGCCTTTGAAAATCTTGATTGCTGGAATTGACATAATCTCATATTGTGAGGAAGTGGCTGGATTTTCATCCACATTAAGCTTTCCAATGTTAGCTTTATCTCCAATAGCTTCAGCGAGTTCTTTAAGAATTGGTCCCATCATTTGGCAGGGTCCACACCAAGGAGCCCAAAAATCAACCAACACTGGTACATTTGCTTTAATAACTTCTTGATCGAAATTTTGATCTGTAAATTCGAGTTCTTTGCTCATTTTTTTTATTAATTTAGTT
>CAIJXA010000090.1 GCA_903824515.1 uncultured bacterium | reverse complement strand
GAAAACGTTGTTTTAAGTTAAGCTGTGTGTGGGACATCTTATTTGTGATATTAATTAGTTATGTAGCGTAACTATTATACCTCACAACGGGGTGTCCTTTTGTTTAAAGGCAAATTGCAATTCAGATTAGAATTTAAGTTCGCAATCTTGACAAAGAAGCTCAGAAGTAGTATAATGAAATGTTGTATTTTTAAAAATTAAGTTTCGGTCAACATTTGCCTAGAGCACTAGGCGCATCATTAAACAGGAGTCACATCATGCTGCTTGAGAATGAAAAAACAGGATTTCTTATTGAGGATTATTTAACAGTTGGTGCGGTTCATGAAGTGCTTTTTAGGATTAAAAAAGATGGAATTAAAAAGATCTTCATTTCATCACCAGGTGGTTCGGGTCGGATTGTTTTTCTTGGCCTCGATAGGCTCATCCCTGAAAATGTCACAATGATAGGAGGCGAAATGGTTTGTTCTGCCGCACTCAGCTTTTTTCTTTGCGGAAAAAGGAGAGTTGCTCTAGAAGAGACTATATTCAATTTTCATGAAGCCATTGCCCATGTTGATGGGAGGAATGTTCTCGAAGGAGAACTGCAGGGGCTTGTTGAGATCAGGAAAATAAATGGAGAGAATCAATCGGCCATTGAACTTTCCGATCTCCTGCGGGATCTGAGATGTGTTAATGAACTCACTATTAACATCTTGAGAAATGCAACAACACTTTCGCCGGAGCGCATTCACGCTTTAATGAGAGGTAGTGGAATGACTATGTCAGCTCGGCAAGCCTTGCGATATGGACTCATTCACGAAATAATTGAAGTCACGAAGGCTTGACTCCGGAAATATACTTGTTCCAAAAGGAACTTGCGCTTGTAACACGTTAGACAACCCTGGAAAATATTTCCAGGGTTGTTTTTCTTGTCGGAAGATGCTTGAGTTAATGTTGGCTTGGTGGTAGCATAGGGATACACTAATATTTTTTTAAAGGTAAGCTTATGAAATTGTTATTAACTTCAGCAGGAATCGCAAATAAGTCTATCGCAAATGCACTGCTGGAGCTGGCAGAGCGGCCATTTTCGCAGTTGAATTTGGCGTTTATTCCGACTGCTGCAAATGTCGAGAAGGGAGACAAATCATGGTTGATTGATGATTTGAATAGTTTGAAGAATCTCGGTTTCCAGCAAATCGATATTGTTGATATTTCTGCTTTGCCAAAAGATGTTTGGCTTCCAAGATTGAAAGAGGCAGACATTTTGCATTTTGGTGGTGGCAACACTTTTCATTTAATGCATTGGGTTGAAAAATCTGGCTTGAGGGAAGTTCTTCCTGAATTATTGGAAAACAAAATATATGTCGGAACAAGTGCTGGCAGCATGATTGCCTGCAGAAGCTTGGATTTGAGCACGTCTGAAAGATTGTATGATGAAAAGGTTATCAAAGATGCAAAAGATGAGGGACTTGGCTATGTTGATTTCTTAGTGAGGCCGCACCTCAACTCACCATATTTTCCAAATATAAATCTCGACACCTTGGGAAAATTTGCCGAAGAATTTGCAGAAATATTTTATGCACTTGATGATAATTCAGCGATAAAAGTTGTTGATGGAAACATTGAGGTTGTTTCGGAAGGAATTTGGAAGAAATTTAATTAGGCTAAGAAATAATATGAATAAATCAGATTTCGATGAAATTGAATGGATATTTTTTGATTTAGGTGGCGTTTTGATTGATGAATCTCTGGCGATGAAGATTCGCAAGGAGGCTGATTCGAAAATAATTCAAAGTTTTGGAACTGACATTTCCTTGTCAGATTTGGAAGAGAAATGGACCAGTGAGGCGAGTGGCATGAAGGGAGATTTAGACGAGAATATTTTTTCAATATTTCTCAAGGACGAAAGTTTGGTTGCCGAAGCGCTGGAAAAGCTGAAGGAGGAAAAAAAGAATTGGCCCCCACATGAACAGAGAAATATTGTGAAAAAAGAAGCGAAAGAAATATTGGAAAAATTGGCGCAAACATTTAAGCTTGGAATCATCGCCAATCAGCCGGTATTCATTCGTCAGATGCTTGAGGATGCAAAAATTGTGGAATATTTTTCTTCTTTGGGAATATCAAATGAATATAATCTGCACAAACCTGATACTGAATTTTTCAAAAAAGTCTTGGCTGATTGCGGTGCAGATGCAAAAAAGTCTATGTTTGTTGATGACAACATCCAGCGCGGGATTCTGCCAGCCAGAGCACTTGGCTTTACGACAATTTGGTTTAATAACGGAAGCAAGGAGGTTTCAGTGGAAAACTATGATTTTGAAATAAGGTCTTTGGGAGAACTTTTGAGTTAGAAATATTTTTTTATATGAAAAGAATTTTAATTTTGGGCTCTGTTGGCTCTGGAAAATCAACTCTTGCAAACAGGCTTCATGGAAAATTTTGTTTGCCGGTTGTTTGTCTGGATCAATATTTTTGGAAGCCAAATTGGCAACCGACCGAAGACCCAGCGTGGCGCCGGAAAGTTGAGCAACTGTCTCAAGCTGAAGAGTGGATTATGGATGGGAATTTTCTGAGCACACTGGACATCCGGTTGCCAAGAGCCGACACTATTATTTTCCTAGACCGCAAT
>CAIJXA010000089.1 GCA_903824515.1 uncultured bacterium | reverse complement strand
GGTAGAAGAAAAATTGAATCGTAGATTTATGAAATGTTTAGGTTTTCGCAGTCCTGCAGAACTGCTAGACGAGTATAGAAAACAAAAAAACGCCTAGTGGCGAAATTAGAAAAGTGTTCGGATTGAGCCCGTCGGGTAGGATTCCAGTAACATTTATATTATATCACAATAAAACAAAATCAACCAACATTGCTACTGGGTTTACAATTAAACAGTCCGCACCAGGCATTAATTCAAACAAAAAACGCCCTGCGCAGATTGCGAGGACGTTTTTAACTGTGTATCTATATAGACTATATAGACAGTAAACAGTGGATATTCCTTATTTCAAAGTAACTGTTGCACCAGCTTCTTCCAATTTTTTCTTGATTTCTTCTGCTTGAGCTTTGGCAACTTTTTCTTTGATAACTTTTGGAGCTGCATCAACAAGATCCTTTGCTTCTTTCAAACCAAGGCCAGTGATTTCACGAACAGCTTTGATAACATTAATTTTCTGACCACCAACGGTTGTAACTTCAACATCGAAGTCAGATTTTTCTGGCGCTGCTTCAACGGCTGCAGCAGGAGCTGCTCCCATCATCATTGGAGCTGCTGCGCTAACACCAAATTTTTCTTCAAGAACCTTCACGAGTTCAGAAAGATCGAGTACGCTCATCTTTTCAATTTCGCCAACAAGTTTTTCAAATTTTGCTGGAACCACAACTTCCTTTTTTTCTTCAGTCATACTAATAGCTTTTCAGGCATTAGCTTCTCAGCTTTTCAGCTTAAAAACCAAAACCCAAAATAATAAATTATATAAATTAAAATCAATCACCTAAGAAGCTAAAAAGCTAACGCCTAATAAACTACCCTAGGCTTTTTGCTCACTGATGGCATCAAGCACTTGAACCAATCCTCGCAAATTGCCAGAAAGCACTTGCACAAATCCAGATATTGGAGCGTTGAGTGTTCCCACCAATTGTCCCAGAAGCTGCTGCTTTGATGGAATTTTTGCCAAAGCCTTCACTTGAGAAGCATCCATTAATTGAGCTTCTAGCACGCCTCCGAGCATTTTCACTTTGTCATTGGTCTTTGCAAAGGTATCAATAATTTTTGCAGCTGCAACTTCATCCTGATTGGACAAGGACAATGCAATTTGACCTTCCATCTTAGAAATGTTTGCGCCTTCGATTCCTGCATTTTTAAGGGCAATGTCGATAAGCGTCTTTCGCACAACCACATATTCAACCTCGCCAGCGCGCAATGATTTTTTCAAAACTGTTGCATCTTTGACCTTAAGGCCTTTAAAATCAACAAAGATCACTGATTTTGCCGCCTTAATTTTTTCTGTAAGCTCTTTTACGAGCTCATGCTTTTGATTTCTTGTTAACATGATTATATTTTTCACCAATTCGCACGAACTTTATCGTTAATATTCTTTACACTTTTATTGAAGATTATTGAAGATAAATTCGGGTTAATTTATGATTTATATAATTAAAAAAATCTGCGTTTCCGCAGATCGACCTTTGTCACCATAAAAACATTTTTAGCAAATGCCTTTTCTGATTCCTCGACAGGACTTTTGCTTTTGCAAGCTGCCTGTTGTCTGCGGAAAACTATTCTATTATTATCCAAAACTTCACTAGTCTTAATTAGGCAGCCACCGGAGTTTCAACTTTTTCTACAACTTCTGGCTTGGCTTCAACTGGTGCAACTTTTTCTGGAGCTGCGGCAACCGGAGCTTCAACCTTCACAGCAACTTCTGGAACTTCAATCGCAGGCTTTGACTCAGTTTCGACGGAAGCTACTGGGGCTTTTTCAGCAACAATTTCTGCTTCAGTTTTAACTGGTGGTTTTGGTCTTTCCATTTTCACGGCTCGCTTTTTTCCAACAATAACGCCCTCTCTAATGCAAAGATTGTACACGCTGTCAGAAACTTGCGCTCCTTTGGCAATCCATTGCTTCACCTCATCAGCTTTAATAATCGCTTTTTTTTGATGTGGATCATAACTGCCCAAAACAGCAATGTGCTTGCCTGTTGGAGTCATTGTGTGTTGTTGTAGCACGATTCGAAATTGAGCCTTATTCTTTCTTCCGACTCTTGAAAATCTAATAGTTAACATAGTTTCCTTCTTTAATTACGAATAAATTATCAGGTATCAAAAATGCCTGTTTTAAGGCTCTGTTGCGAAATCAATTACTCAGTTCGTGCTCAGATTTGCGTCAGATTTGTTTTAAAAAAATTGGAAAGTTATCGAGATAACTTGAAGATTTTTTAAAACAAACATGATGCGAAGATGGATGCGAACTGGATGAGTTATTTTGCGACAGAGACTAAGCCTTTCTTTGGCTGATTTTTAGTACTTATCCAATATACAAGTTCATTGACTTTTTGTCAAGCAAACACATTATCTAAGCCGTTTTGAACTTTGTGAGCTCCTTTTTCTTAAAATCCTGCAGACCAACGCCTATTGCCCATCTTTCTCAGGATTAAAACCAATTCGAGTGTGAGTTCCGTCGCAAAAAGGCTTATTGGTTGATTTGCCACAGCGACAAAGGCACACGCGATTCCTTTTTTCATAGACAAAGCCATCAGCCGCTTCAATTTGAACTCCTCCCTTGACCCAAATCGGGCCACTGACTTTGATGGCTGGGTCATCAATAATACTAAGTGATTCCTCAAAATCCGGCTCACAGACTTTCCACAATTTTTTGTCCCAAGCAGTAAGTCGACCAGCAGGACAATTGCAAACCTGCTCGATTGCCATTTTTTTTGCCTGCGGATCCTCAGATTGCTTTGTCAATTCCCAAGTTCCATCTTTTCTGCCGCAAAAACGGGCGTTGGCGCAAAGGGCGCGAGAATCAAACAACTCCAAATCTGGTCCAAGCGTTTTAGCGTCGATTTGCTCAAGATATTTTTTTCGACTCGCAGTTTCAGTCCCAGCAAATCCAGCCATATGTGAACCGTCGCAATATGGCATCGTCTTCGATTTTCCACAACGACAAAGGGCGTAACTTTCATCTGCAGGATATTTCTTGCCTTTTTTCCAGCAGCAGGCCTCCTCGTTTTCATCCACCACAATTTCCGCTCTTTCCAGCGGCAAATTTCCGGAAACCAAATAAGGCCCATCTTTTGAAACCACAATTTTTCCTTTATTTATTTCTTTTTCCATATAACTAAATTAAAAGTAAATCGAGAAAATAATTTTTTCATCATTTCTAATACAAAAATAACAAAGCTTTATGCCGAATTAAAAACTTGTTTACCAAAAATCTTACAATCATAAGCAAGAAAAACTATCAAAAAGCAAGCCACCAGCGCTCCAAACAACAAGGCGCGTCGATTGTTTTCGACTGATTTCTGAAAAGCATCCTTAGTGAAACTTGTCGCTTGAGTTATTTTCAAAATTTGAAAAGATTTTGACAAGAAAGTTTTTTCCAACGCACCTTTTGAATTGGAATTATCCAGCAAACTGAGCATTGATGATTTTTTCAAAATAGCTGACTTCAAATCAAGCGACATTGCGCCCGGCAATGAGTCTTTCAAGTCAAACATATCATCACTAACAATTAAAGCCTGCTGGTCAAAATTTTTCACAGTCACGGCTCCCAATACTTTTGGCTCAGCAAAAGATGCGACAACCAATTTTGAACTTGAACTAATGACCTTAATTTTTTCCCTTGATTTTGTCACACCGCCACTTTGTGCAACTTGATTTTTTTTCAAAGTTGTTTTTTGCTTGGTTTTCTTTTTGTGGCTAGAAGATTTTTTTTCAGCTGTTTGACTTTTTTCTTGCAAGGCCACTGGCTGCGCAAGCGCAACGTCAACAACTGAAGCTGCTTGAGGATTTTCAATTGTATTTCTTTCTGCTAGTGGTAATTTTTCTCCTTCGCTTGTTTCGTCAGCTGAAAGATCCTTGCTTTCAACAATTGAGAACTGCGCACTGGTCTCCTTTTTGTTTCCAGCCAAATCAGTGGCTGCGATTTTCAAAATATGCTTTCCGACTGCAAATTCAGCAAAATCAAGTTCCTCAGCCTGAAAACTTTTACTATCAAGAAAAACTTCCATTTTGATTTCGGCTTTTTTTGAAACGTCGTCTGAAACATCATATTCTATGCTAATTTTTTCAGTTTTTTCATACTCCTCACCCTCTTTAGGAGTTATTATTTTTAGCTCAGGTGCAACTATGTCGACTGCCACTGGTGGCTCAATTACGGAGAAAATTGCTTCGGACGTGTTTCCATTCCCTTCTTCATCATAGACATTAATCCAAAAATCGTGCGTTCCCAAAGTTAATTTTGAAAGATCAATCGATTTTCCTTCATACATTTGATTGTCATCATCAAGAAACATTTCCACACTAATATTTTCCTTTGCTGAGACATTATCTGAAAAAGCAAAAGTTATCGGCAAAATTTGATCGTCGGAATATTCCGTGCCATCCACTGGAGAATCCAATGTGATTGTTGGCGCAATTTCATCTTTCAGCAAAATATTTCCGATTGGAGCATTTTCGTTTTGGGGATCAACCTCGATTATCAATTCTTGAGTTTGATTTTTTTGGACTTCAACCATTTGTGAAGTTGAATTGTCACTGTTTTCCTTGTTATAATTAACATATTGCACTCCCAAATGATATTTTCCATTGTCACCGCCTTTGAGCTTAACATTATATTTTCCCTTGGCCACATTCGGCACCGACAAAATTTTAAAACCATTTTTATTTTTTTCTTGAGCATATCGCACATCCGTATTTTCATTGTTATCCTTCGGCAAAATATTATCAGTTGGATCAGTCACTTCCAATTCTGCAGGCGCATCTGTCCAAAAAAGAATCTCATCCTCAATTTCTGGCGAATTAAAGACATAGTCTAATTCTTCATTCAGACGCTCAGCCACAATTTTTTCTGCCTTGCTAACAATTTCACTATGTCCATATTCCAAAACTGCCTGAAAATCACTATTTACCCTTCCTGAAGAAAAAAGAACTTCGCCATCACCATTTTCATCATTTCGCACTGGATCAAGCGGGCTTGGCTTGCCATCAGCCCAATGTTTGTCGCCATCGCCTGCTTTAATGATTGGAATCTTGTTCACTGTCGGCTGCTTGTCGCCAAGAATAACACTGAGTTCTGTTCGCTCGTTCAAAACATCCAAACCCTGATTGAGTTCCAACAAAAAATTATTTTTCTCGTTCATAGATAAAAAGCTTTTCAAATCCTGCGAATCACCTGTTGAAGCCAGATAGTCATAAACAGGCAACAAATCCTTAAGCGAGGGAATGTATTTATGGACAACATCATAATAATTTGAAGTTCCTGAGGTTACTATTGTTAAATATGACAAATATGCCTTCATAGCAAACTTTGAACTCCAATTACTTGGGATGCGGCCTCCCTCCCAGAGAGCGTACACATCGGAAGAACCCTTATTCGGTGGAGCAATCATAATCAACTTGTCCACATTATTACCATAACTACTGCTTTGCACATAGCTGCGCGCTACCAATGAACCCATTGAATGAGTCACAATGTTTACTTTGGCAGAATCATTTCTGGCCAAAGCTTTTTGAATGACTGGCTTGAGATATTCTTCAGCAGACTGTGCATTGCTTTGGCGCCAATCATAATAGGCAATGAAAAAATTTTTGCCTTCTTGATAGCCCATTGTTTTAAAGGCCTTGATAATCCCGTCATAAGTGTGATCAAACATTGTCCAATTGTCAGCCAGTAATCCGGAAATCATCAAATCAGGATTAATGGAAGCGCCAATCCCAGGCACAAAAATCACTGGCTCTTTGGGAATGGTTGGGTCCGTTTGATCCCAAGGTCGAAACAAGATATTTGGACTAAAAAGCACGCCACCCAGGCCATCAGGATTTGATTCAGTTTTGCCGTCATAGCTGATAAACTTCGGTCCACTTGGATCTCCCCAATAATTATATCTAGCATCAAAATAGGGTGGCCAATAGTATTCAAAAACTTTTTTGTTATCTGCAATAACGCTATTTCTAATTTTAGGCATCTCCTCAGAAGAAGTACTGTCTAAATAAAAGGCAGCGTAATTGTTGGTCAAAATCAAGCCATCCAAAGTCGGCTGAGCATTTCCAAGCACAATTGCAGCATAAGAGCAAAAATGAATTTCACCATGCTTGACGCTCAGCTCTCGATAGGGAAATTCGGGATCAATAATGGCGCTATTTTCAATCCCCTTTGCAGCATAAAGAATTTTGAAATATTCAAATTTCACAGAACTGCGATATTCAGGAAGAACAACCAGTCCACTCCAGTTGCCTCTTCCAGAAGAACTCCTTGGCGAGCAAAATTCCATCGTGTCTCCGCCATTGCTTGAGTCACAAACAGAGGTGAAAATGACATTTTCCAAGGCATCGCCAACAGCCGTAAAGTCACTGGCAATCAGAAACCCCGCCACTTCCGTTTCCGTGATTGCATCATTTTGAAATTTGACAACCGTCCCTGGTTTGATGACAAGTGGCGCCTTGATGAAAATGCTGTCTTGAATGATATAGGGACCATTTTCTTTGGTCCACACGGCCGATGCAGTGAGGTCTTTTGAAACCAAAACTAAGGCACTAGCTTTTCTTGCGCTCCCAAAAATCCCCATTACGACCACAACCAAAATGCAAATCCCAGCTTTTGCTTTTGTATTCATATTTGACCATCCCCTAGAAACTATAAATAATTATGTAATTGATTGAAAGCTTGCGGCAACAGCACCAAAGCCCAAAAAATAAAAATGGCCACCAAAAGCGCCACAGTCAAAAGCAACGCCCACAGAAAATTTTTGAGCGTAAATTTTTTTTGAATGATTTTAACAAAAATCAAAGGTGAAAGAATAATCAAAAAGACAACAATTAAAATTGGATACAG
>CAIJXA010000088.1 GCA_903824515.1 uncultured bacterium | reverse complement strand
TAAGTATTACAATTATCAAAGATTACACACCAGTATTGAATACCAGACCCCGTATTTTATTACAAAAAACTCTCTTAAATTTTAACAATATTGGTTTAGGGGATTCAGGACTGGACACTCTTTCCATTTTTGCAAAAACAAAATTGAAGTTTTGGTGCCAGTATGCGGTTTGAAAGTATTGCCATGAAGACCCACAACAGCCAGCAAGCGTGCCTTGCTCAAAATGAATTTGCGGACATATTCCATTTGGGTGTTGTTCAAAACTCCTTGAGGCAAAACGATTGCCATTCTTCCACCAGGTTTGAGAAAATTCAAATCCCGCTCAATGAAAAGAACATCGCGCGAAACTTTGTTTTGATGCTTGGAAGTTTTTTCAAAATTTTTGTCATGCTTGAAGCCCAAGTCGTAGCGATTAAGCAAAGTGCCTTTGATTTCTCCGGCAAATGGAGGATTTGTCAGCACAATGTCAAAATCAAAATCAGTCATCTTTTCTTGATTTCTTCTGTTTTCATTTGAATCCTTGAAGGTGTGCAAAAATGGTCTGAATTTTGCTTTGGCATCTTCATTCCAAACTTCACTGTCGAGCGAATTTGCATTGGTCACGTTGGTTTTTCCATCTCCTGCAATCAACATCATCGCCTTTCCAATTTTCACCGAACGGGGATCAAAATCAATTCCGAATAAACGTTTTTCGGCATGATCTTTTTGTTTCACTTCATATCCCTCTCCCCAATTTTTCTTGTTAAGTTCGTTTTGCCAAACATATTGCATCGCGTGGAGCAAAAATCCGCAACTACCAGCAGCCGTGTCGATGATAAAATCTTTGGAAGTTGGCGCCAACATTTTGACCGCCATATCAATCACGTGACGAGGCGTGAAATATTGACCCTTTTCACCTTTGGCATCCAAGTTGATCAAATATTCAAAAGCGTCATCAATCACTTGCAGATTCGAACCGAACAAACGATACTTCTGCAAAAGTGAAACAGCTGGCACGATGGCATTTTCGGGGATTTCGATCTCATCATTTGCTTTGAAAACATCTCGCCATTGATTTTTTGAATCTTCGAAAAGTTGCTGAATGTTGACGAGATTTTCCTTGTTGGAAGCTCCGGCAATCACACGAAACCTACGATTTTCATTTCGTGGCGTTTCTATTTCATCATAAAGCTTGGCATAGATAAGTTTGAAAATTTCATCAAAAGAATCAACCCCACTGTTTGCCAGCACAACTTCTTGCAAGTCATAAATCAACTGTTGCAAGTTTGGAATTTCATCGAGATCATTATAGGTCAGTTTTTTCGAACGCACATCATCCACTGTTTCATTGAATTTGGGAATTTCAGGCAAGTCTTCAAAAAGATTTGGGTCTGTTCGCAAAATATTGTTTTGGATTTTCCCATCAGTCAAAACCAAAATTGGAGCGCCCATCGCATTGGCATAACTTTTCAGTTGCCCCAGTCCATCTTTCACATCTGGCTTCTTGACTTCAACAATCAAATAGGGAGTTTTTCCATCTTCACGATAAATCACAATATCCGCTCTTTTCTTTCCAATTTCTCTGCCAAATTGCACATCAACTTCAACATCGATGCGATCCAGT
>CAIJXA010000087.1 GCA_903824515.1 uncultured bacterium | reverse complement strand
ATGTTTGCTAAACTAACACAAAAGGATGTAGATGCTGTCGTTAAAGGCATCAATAATCGTCCGAGAAAGCGTCTTGGCTATTTAACTCCCTACGAGGTATTTGTAGAGGGCAAAATTGCAACTCAAGCTAGAATGTAGGTTAGCTTGGTTTGGTTTTTACCCCTTTTCAAATTGGGATAAGTGTTGTACGATAACAATTCAGTGTGTATAATTGAATTTAGTTAAAATTAGAAAATATGGCGAAAGATGACGTAGCAATCAGATTTAATAAGGTGACCTTTGAATATTCTCATGAAAAACCAATCTTGGATGAGGCGTCTTTTGCGCTTCGCAGGGGCACTAAAATGACTTTGATGGGTCAAAATGGGGCAGGTAAGAGTACAATTTTGAATTTGATTACGGGCGAGCTTAAGCCGGAAGACGGTTCAATTTATGTTGACAGTGGCCTTAGTATCGCCTATGCCAAGCAAGTTATTCCCCGCGAGCAACTTGAATTGACAGTGAAAGAATTTTTTGAAAAATGTTTTGATGAAAAAATTTATAATATTGATCCGAAGATTGATGCCGTTTTGGACGCAGTGAATTTGCACGCCCCGAAAGATAAGATTATCAAGGCTTTTTCTGGGGGACAACAAGCTAGGCTCCTGATGGCTTCAGCCTTGATTCAGGACGCTGAGCTCTTGATTTTGGACGAGCCGACCAATAACCTGGACAAAGCTGGGATTGCTCACTTGACGGCCTTCCTGATGAATTATCACAAAACCTGTATTGTGATTTCTCATGATGCGGATTTTTTAAATTCTTTTACAGACGGCGTGCTATATTTGGATGTTTTCACTCGTAAGGTTGATCAATATCTTGGAGACTATTATGTAGTGGTGGCTGAAATTGCGGCTCGAATTGAAAAGGAGAAAATGAGAAATGCTCAATATGAAAAAGAAATTATCGCCAACAAAGAGAAAGCGAATTTCTTCGCCAATAAGGGAGGAAAAATGAGGTTAGTAGCGCGTAGGATGCGCGATAAAGCCGCAGAGATGGAAGAAGCCAAAGTTGATGTGCGCAAAGAAGACAAGGCAATCCGAGGTTTTTTCATTCCTACTCAAGAGAATTTAGCTGGTGAGATTTTGAAAATTTCATCGCTGACTGTGATCAAAAATCACGAGCCGCAGGTTAAGCAAGTCAGCGTTTCGCTCAAAAAGGACAATCATTTGCTTTTGGCAGGACCAAATGGAATTGGAAAGAGCACCCTGTTGGAATCTTTGGCAGCTGGCACCGCAAAGGGTGCAAAATATGCCGAGGGGGTTAGAATTGGCTATTATCGACAGGATTTTTCGACTTTGAATTTTGAAGATACTGTGTATCAATCATTGGCTGGTGCCATGCAAACAACTGATGAAGAAAAGCTTCGCTCAGTTGCTTCAGGATTTTTGATTGACGGAAAAATTATCAATTCAAAAATTGGCACTCTTTCCGAAGGACAGAAAGGGTTGGTGGCTTTTGCGCGTTTGGTGCTGGAGCAACCAGGCCTGCTGATTTTGGATGAACCGACCAATCACATTAATTTTCGTCATTTGCCTATTATCGCTAAGGCCTTGAGCGAATATGAAGGCGCAATGGTGCTAGTTAGCCATGTGGCTGATTTCGTCGAGCAAATCAGGATTGATGAAATTTTGGATTTGGAAAAATAAATTAGCCGATACGAATCTACGAAATTTTGTAATATTTGGTACATCTGCAATAATTAGAACACTTAGAACGATTACAACAGCTAAAAACATCCCTCGGGATGTTTTTTGTTTTGTCAGAATAAAGTAGCTTGACTTCTCGTACTAATTAGTAGCTTAATAAATTAAGCGATAATGAAAATGAATATTAATCAAGAAAACAAAATTAATGCTGCGCATATCGTTGCTATATTTTTAGTAATTGTTTTCTTTGCGGTAGGTTTGATAGTTTTCAGAGTGCGAGGTTCTATTCCAGAAAAACCATCCCAGCAAGCTTCGGAAGATAATTCGGCGATTGAAAATAAGGAGCTACTACCTTTAGATGTGAAAAATCGACCGAAACCGATGCCTGTTTCTATGTTGCGGTTGAAATCTCAAGGTTGCGTTGCAGATGGCCTTTTGTCCGAATATAATCCAGACTGGCAGCAGTATGCAAATTTGATAAATCGTTCAAATTGTTATTATCTTCATCGTGCGATTGAAACGTGGCTTAATCCACCAGACTTTGAAACCATAAATTTCGAAATGAGCCAAATTTCCAAAAAAGACGTGGTGTTTGGAATGTTTATAGCTGAGGCAATTGATATGCGGGCAAAATATTTCAATAATAATGAAGACAGATATTTTGATTTTGAAAAAATGTGTCGAAAGGGCGTGGCTAATCCTTGGGGAGAGCACACATGTAAACCGAATTTTGCCAGCAAGGAATATCGTGACTATATTGCCTATATCACCCACTGGGCAATCGATCTTGGCGTGCAAAGTTTTACCTTTGGCCAAATATATATGCAAGAAGGCACTCATGGCGATTATGCTCCGATGATTATTAATGATATGCGGATTTATGCCAAGAAAAAAGGGGTAGATATTGTTATAGGAGCTCAAACTGGTGATATTACCGATGAAAACTATCTCAAGCTATTCGACTATATTGAAGGCGGGGTTGGAATCGATGAAAATGGTCAAGTGGAAGATGGGCCGTGTCTTTCAACTCGTGGTGGTTGTTGGGCACTTTTGTGGCATCAAGATTATGCAAGTAGGGCTAATAACGTGTTACTTCATCTCGATTGGAGTGGCATAAAATCTGATGATTTGGACATTTTTGCAAGAATGACGCCTGAGAAGAGAAGTGAAACATTAAAAACTTTATATGAAAAATTCAATTCCGGAAAAACTGGTTTCCTGATGCCGATGTTCGGAGTTTTAGCTGGCGATAATGGAGGTTGCAGGGGGCCGAAGAAGAAATTTTATTCATCAGACATTCTTTATTCATGTGGCGATGAAAAAACCATCAATGAAATTTTGTCAAAAAAATAAATTTGAACAGACCTAGTGTACTAATTTTGGAATCATTAATTTTAGATTTTAACTTAATTTAATTCTATTTAACGTGTCAGCAGGCTCAGCTTCCAATTGAAGGCTGAGCCTGCTTGGACTAAGGGCTGATTTATTCAATTCAGCCCCGCACATGTTTTTTGCTGTGCAGATTTTTTAAAATGTGCTATAATTTCAGAAGATAAAATATTTTTCTTTTCTTTAATTTGGAAGTTAATCCTTAGAAGAAAAAAGTAATAGAATGGAAACAAAAAAAGAACAAATCAGAAATCTCTTATCGTCTAGTGATAAAAATATTATAGGAATTTTGTTGCTAGTATTATTATTTTTTGTTACATTCTTTCCAAAAACAACTTTTGCTGCCACAAATTGGGGTGTCAGTATTAACTCATCCGGATTTTCTGCCGTAATAGGATCTGGTTCGGGTTATGGATCATCTGGCGGGGGATGGTCGCTTAATAATAGTTACGGCCTTCCTGAAGGAAGTATCTCTGGTATTATTTCGAATTTACTTTCTTGGCTCTTGAAAATGTTCTCGTTCTTTGGAGTCATTGGTTTTGTCATTTCTGGTATTCTTTATTTGGTTTCTGGTGGCAATGATGACATGATTACGAAAGCAAAAAACGGAATGACTTGGTCAATTATTGGAATTATTGTTGGACTTTCCGGCTTAGTTATTATGCAAGCAGTGTTTGCGCTGCTTGGGGGCGCTTCGAGCAATTTTTAAATCTGTAACTAATTTTTTATGACAAAAATAAGAAACAAAAATCAAATTCAGTTGTGTTGGATAGGTCTGCTTTTTTTAAGTGCTTTTTTTGTTAAAATTGACAAGGCTTCGGCGGTTACGTGTGCAAGTTCTTTTGGGACTTGTAAACTTGCCTGTGATTTAGCGACAGAAGGTGATATAGGAAATCTTGATTGCACTATGGGTAAATCTTGTTGCACAGCTACTGCTTCTGTTACTGCAGCAACTTGCGCAACTGAAAATCCAGGATTTTCTTGTGTGGACAGCACAGGCAAAACTGGTTGCGTGCAGTTTCTTTGTCTTGGTGGCAACAATATTCAATGTTGCCCACCTACAACAACGACTCCAAGTGGAGGTAGTGGTACTTGCGATAGTTTGAGCGGAGGTGGGGCCTGCGTGCCTACGTCAACTGCCTGCCTGACAGGAGAAACTGTAAACACCACCGCCACTTGTGCAGCTGGTCAACATTGCTGCGCACCTACCGCTAGCGGCGGCGGAGGTGGTGGCGGAACTGGTACTGGAGCCGACGCTGGTTCAACTGTGGATTGCGGTGCTAACTTTGAAAAAATTGGAGGGGTTTGCTATCCAGCTAATACTGGTCTTTCTGATGCATCAATCACCACTATTTTGTCAAATCTTTTTTCTTGGCTGATGGGAATTTTCACCACGCTGGCAGTTTTGGCTTTTGTGCTTTCTGGCATTCAGTATCTAACTTCTGCTGGCAATGAAGATCTAATGGAAACCGCCAAGCGAAATGCCATTTATTCAATTTTGGGAATCGTTGTGGGACTTTCTGGCTTTGTGATTGTCAAGGCTATTGCCGCAGCGCTTTCCGGAACAGGTACGACATTTTAAAAGTTATAATTGTACTGAATGTTCTAATTGTTGTAGGCGTTTAGAATTTAAATTTACTCAAATATAAATTATGGGAATTATTAATATAGCACAGGCTGGTGTCATCAGCGATGCGCCATCACTTTCTTCGGCTGGAATAAATTTTTTAAATTTTTTATTGTCAGTCTTTGGAATTATTGCTATAATCATGTTAGTGGTTTCCGGTATCATTTATTTTTTTTCTGCTGGCAATGAAGATCTGAATAAAAAAGCAAAACGTGCAACAACTTATGCTATTGTCGGTATAATTTTGGCCTCAAGTGGAATGATTATCGTCAGAACTATGAATCTACTTGTGAAATAAAAAAGAAAATTGAAAGTTTAGATATAAATTATAACGTTTCATCAGAATTAATGATTGGCAAAAATTTGGCAGTCCTCCATTTTTTCAAGGCAGTTAGGGTGTTTGTTTTTGATTGAAAAATTGGCGGACGCTCAAATTTCTAGCAAAATCAGAGATTTTGAGAAATTTAGCGAAAGGAGGTGTGCTTATGAATATAAAAAAAATTGCTTATGGTTTGGCTTCGGCACTTGTTGCGGCTCCAGCTATAGCACTCGCTCAACTTGATACATCTGCAGGCGGAGGAACAAATCTTCCAGCAGGTTCAATTACCAATATCATTACAAACGGAATGAGATTTCTTTTGATTATGGTTGGAATCTTGGGAGTTATTGGGTTTGTTATTTCTGGAATTATCTATTTGACTGCAGCAGGAAATGAAGATCAAATTGGATTAGGAAAGAAGGCTTTAATTGCTTCGATTACCGGAGTTATTGTGGCTTTGTTGGGAATTGTGATCCTACAAGCTGTCAAAGGATTGCTCGGTGGAAATAACACTCAGATCTAGTTAAATGTTTTTTGCTTAAAAACGATCCGTAAGGGTCGTTTTTTTTATTTGCAGAAAAGACTTGACATAATCACGAGCACGCAATATACTTAGACTATCTAATAATTAATAAAGCTAACTATGTCTGATCGTATTGAGCGAATCATCTCGCTTATCTTTACTACTCGCAGGATGATGCATGAACAAAAGGCGTTAAAAAGTAAGAATTGTTCACCCTTGCACTTGATTGCGCTAGGTATTGTGCAAAATAAAAAACCGCTAATGAAAGAGTTGGCGGACTATCTCGGAATCACCCCTCCCTCAGCCACATCGCTTGTTGGCAAGCTTGCAGAAGATGAATTAGTTTATCGGCAAGTCGAGAAAGATGACAGAAGAATTGTGCGAATTTTGATTTCAAAAAAAGGGAAGAAGTTTTTGGAGACACATAAGAAATTAATGGCTGAAAAAATGCGCACAAACCTCAGTCGTCTTTCAATGGGGGAACAACAGCAGCTTGAAAAAATCTTGAAAAAAATTTCTGTCGAATAATAGTTATCAAGGCACAAACTTCTTAATATTAATAAGAACTAGTAAATAATATGAATAAGAGAACAAGAAATATGATATTGGCGGTAATTGTCATTGCTGGTGGCATTGGTTTTGGATATATTTGGAAAAATTACGGATTTACTCCAAGCGCACAAGAGGCTCCAGCTCTTTCAAAAAAAACTACTGAGCAAATTTTGCTTGATGGAAAAGTTGTTTCCGAAAAAAAGGCTGATTTGGGCTTTATTCTTCCAGAAAAAATAAAAATAATCTCAAAAAAAGTTGGCGATGTGGTGAAAACAGGAGATATCTTAGCCACACAAGAGAGTGCTGATCTGCAAGCTGAGGTCAGTGCAGCGCAGGCTTCCTTGCTCGGCGCAAAGGCTGAGCTTAATAAGGTTGGTCACGATCTTAAAAAGGAAGAATTGAAATTGCATGGACTTTCAAGTTATGAGCGCAAGCAGCAGCAGACACAAATTTCAAGCAACAAGGACAGCGTTATCGTGCAACAAAGTGCTGTTGATTTAGCTTTATCCGCAACTGTGGGCGCTTCAGCTCAATTAGAAAAGACCATCCTTAGAGCACCCTTTGACGGTATCATTACTCGGCAAGATGGTGAGATTGGTGAAGTCGCAGGAGCTTCGGTACCAGCTTTTATGACAATTTTATCCAAGGAGCCTTTGCGAAAAATCGAGGCTTTCGCAAGTGAGCTGGATGTTGCTAAAATTATAGTTGGAGAGAAGGCAAAGGTTGTGTTTGATGTTTTGGGTAGTCAAAAAACTATGCTTGCAACAGTTAGTGTTATTGATCCAACCGTTATCGACAATCAAGGAAAATCGGCATACAGAATTACTCTAATGCTTGATGAGGCAGATGAAGCAATCAAGCCTGGTATGCACGCAAGCGTTGCATTTTAATTTAACAAGTAACAACAAATCAAAATGGAAAATATTGCAGAAGAAAAAAAGCATTCACCAGAGCAAAGTAAAAGCACAAAATCAGCGGCAGTTATTGGGGGTTGCTTGCTTGTAGTTATTGTCACAATTGGCGCATTTTATCTATTTATTACTCGCAATCAAATTTATACAGACAAGGCTGACATTGAAGCGCCGCTAATTTCAATCGCGCCAATTCAAGGTGGAACTTTGCAAAAAATATTAGTTGAAAGCGGTCAGCAGATTGAGGCTGGCACGCCGGTTGCGCAAGTCGCTAATCAGATTTTACATAGTGAGGAGCGAGCTTTGGTTGTTGAAGCAAAAAGCAATGAAGGTAAAACAGTTGGCGCTGGAGAGTCAGTCGTGACGGTTATTCATCCTGTTGATTTGCGCGTCGTGGCTCACATTGATGAGGACAAGGGACTTGGTGTCATTAAAATTGGACAGTTGGTGAACTTTACGGTGGATACTTTTGGCTCAAATAAATATACTGGAATTGTGGATGAGGTTAGTCCAACCTCGAGGCAATCAGGTGTGGTTTTCAACATTTCTGATCAGCGCGAAATCAGGCAATTTGATGTGAAAATTAAGTTTGATGTTCAAAAATATAGTGAATTGAAAAATGGAATGTCAGCGAAAGTAACAATCTTTAAAAACTAGTTATTGTGCCTAAATTAAAGACCTGGGAGTATTAAGATGCGGGAAATAAAATAATAAAAGATACAAATACCAAAATACAAATCACAAACAAATTTCAATAACCAAAACACAAAAAACAACGATGGCTTAAAAATAACTAAGATACAAGAAACAATAACCAAATAAATTTCAAATTCCAATATTCAAAAACACAAACGGTTTGAATATTTGAAAATTGATTAGCGAGTTTTGTTTGGTGTCTGTTATTTGGTTCTTGTATCTCGTTTGTTATTTGTATCTTTTTTTGTTCAGATTTTCTTGTTTATTATATTTATTTGCCTATGTTAAAAAAGTTTGTCACTGAAGATAATTTAAAATGGTGGGTGCTTTTCACGGTGATTGTGGGAACTTTTTTGGGTCGGCTTGATCAGACAATCGTGAATTTGGCGTTGCCAAAAATTATTAGTGATTTCGGCATCACCGTTTCTTCGGCAGGCTGGATTGCCACGGCCTATATTTTAGCCAATGCCGTTTTTGTGCCAGTTTGGGGAAAGTTGGGTGATGTGTATGGGCAAAAGCGAATTTATATTATTGGTTTTAGTTTGTTTATTTTCGGTTCTATCTTGGCTGGCATCGCTTGGAGCTTGAGTTCCATGATTGTGTTTCGTGTGATTCAGGCAATCGCTGGTAGTGCGGATTATCCAACGGCAATGGCAATCATTGCGTACACCTTTAAGCCCGGTAAGGAGCGGGCGCAAGCATTGGGACTCTGGTCTTCTTCTTTTGCAGCAGCTTCCGTCTTTGGACCGCTGCTAGGCGGACCGCTCATTGATAATTTTGGTTGGCGGAGTGTTTTCTTGATTAATTTGCCAATTGGGATTTTGGGATTGCTGCTGGCAATGGTTTTCGTAAGAGAAGGCGGCAGAAGATTCAAGGAACATTCATTTGATTGGTGGGGAGCAATTACCCTTGGTGCAGCCCTAAGTTCTTTTGTGCTTGTGTTAGACAAGGGACTGGAGTGGGGTTGGCTTTCCTCTAATAGCATGTTAGCCTATTTTGCGACTTTGATTTTTGGCATAATTTTTATTAAAATTGAGCAAGGACATGATGACGCAATTGTGGATTTGAAATTTTTCAAAAATAGAATCTTTGTAAATGTGCTGGCTAACAATTTTTTGGTTTTCATGACCATGATGGGATCAGTTTTTTTAATTCCGATTTTTGCCCAGACTTATCTTGGTTATGATGCAACCCAAACAGGAATGTTGTTTATTCCAATGGCTTTTATGATGGTACTGGCAGCTCCTTTTGGCGGAAGTTTGACGGGAAAAGTCCAGCCACGCTGGGTGATTATGGCTAGCACCTTGGTGGCAGGAATTGGATTATATATGTTTTCCAGTCCTGATCCGCGATCTTCTGCTTTGGCGATTATTGTTCCACTTGGAGTCATGGCTTTTGGGATGGGTTTTGGGATGGCGCAGCGAACAAATATTATTGCTTCTGCTGTTCCACAAAATGAAATTGGAGCAGCTTCTTCAGTGCTGGCTTTGGCGCGAAACATTGCAGGGGCTTTTGGGATTGCGGTTTTTGGAACCATTTTGCAGAACGTGACCAACAGTAAAGTTTTGGAAATCGGCCGCAATAGTTTGATCAATTCTCACAAGCTGGTTGATTTTCAAATTGGAACTTCGCTAATAATCTTGAAAGCTCAGGTCGCTGCCTATGATCGCGTCTTTATTATTGCTGGAATTATGGCCATCATTGGCGCTTTTGGCGCTTATTGGATAAAGGTGGAAAAGGTTTCCACGGAGACTGTGCATGTGGAGTAAATTAATGCAATAGAAATAAGTTGAAATGCGATAGAAATAAAATAGAGATATGATGAAAATACGGCAGAAATAAAGCAGAAATATGATAGAAACGAAAAAAGCAATTAATTTTTACAGCATTTCACGAAGTATGTTTCTATATATTCCTACAAAATAATTTCGCAAAGCATATTCCTATCCTATTTCTATCCCGCACTTATTTCATCTTGCTCGATAAGAATATTTATTATAATAAACATAAAAATAAACTTTTTCCTTCGGCGTAGTAATGACTATGAATATCTCAGATGAACAATTGGTTCAAAAATTTCGCAGCGGAGATGAAAAGGCTTTAGAAAAGCTCATTGACCGCTATTTGAAACAACTTTATAATTTTACTTTTCAACTTGTGGGTGATCAAAACGTTGCGCAAGATCTTGTGCAAGAAGTTTTTGTGAAGATGTGGAAGCATCTTGCTTCTTTTGATAAAAACAAAAAGTTTTCAACTTGGCTTTATGCTATTGCTAAAAACTCAGCCTATGACTGGCTAAAAAGGAAAAAGACCTTGCCCTTTTCGGTTTTTGAAAGTGCTGATGGCGGCAATCTTTTGGAAATTATTGAAGATCAAAACTTTTTAAATTCAACTGATCTTTGGCAAAAAATGGACAATGCTAAAGATGCCCAACGATTTTTGGACACGCTTTCACCTGAAATGAAAACTATTTTTCTTTTGCATTTTCAGCAAGGTTTTTCCTTGGTCGAAATTGCCGAAATTCTCGGCGCCCCAAGCAACACCGTCAAAAGCCAATTTCGCCGTGCAATTATATTTTTGAAAAATGCACCTTTTTCAAATAATATAAATGCACCTAAACCTTTTTCTGTCTCGTAGTACAAGCATATGGACAGAAATTTTGATGAAATTATAAACAAGTTTTCTGAAATTGAGCCGCCAAAAGGTCTAAAAGAGGCAGTTTTTCAGCGAATTGAAAAGGAGCAAGTCAAAGCTGCTCTGCGCAAGCAAAGATTTTTTCAATTCAGTCTAGCAGTTTGTGGAATTTCCAGCTTTGTTGCAATAGTAATTTTTGGACGAGCAATTTTGGCTTCAGAATTTTTCAGTTTGGCAATGTTGGCTTTTTCAGATCTCAAAATCGTGCTGGCGACGTGGCAAGATTACAGCCTTTCATTGCTGGAAACGTTGCCGACATTTTCGTTCACTGCAGCGTTGTTACCAATTTTCACCTTTTTGTTGCTGCTCAGGCAATATGCGAAATTTCAACAAGGAGGTTATGTCGGTTCAGTGTCTCTGACCTGAAACGAAAGGGTTCTGGGATTTTAGTTTTTGTAATCAAGAACAGAATAGTTCAAGTCAGAGACATTGAACTAACAGATGGTAGTGACGGTGATAGTAATTTTTTAGAAATCAAAAAAACTATATGACAGATCTTCAAAAAGTAACGCAATCAAGATATTTCAAAACAATCCTAACTACTTTGGAAATTTTAATCGCTGGAGCAGTTATTTTTGCAATGGGCGTGCACGTGGGGGAGCGTCGCGCCAGATATTCTTATCAATGGGGCGCCAACTATGAAAGAAATTTTGTGGGCGGCCCTGATAGGATTATGAATGGAGGTCCCGAGAGATTTGATTCTCAATTAGGTGGGCCTGCTGGGCCAATGGGGATGGCACGCAATTTTGGTGGCCAAAATTTTCGCAATGGGCATGGGCTTGCAGGCACAATCGTTTCGATTACTGATGGTAATATTATTATCAAGGATCCAAGTGGCAAAGAAAACACCGTGGCAGTTGGCGACAAGACTTTGATTAAAAATGGTCAGGCTGATTTGAAAATAACGGATCTGAAAAATGACGAAAGACTTGTGGTGATTGGCAAACCAGGCGATAATGGAATAATCAATGCGGATTTGATTCGAGTTTTCAATAATCAATAATTAAGCAAGCGCGGAAATTTAAAAAGTTTCTGTCCTACAAATCTAAAAATCTTTTCAAAGCTACAAATTTTTTGTTTTATGGCTTTTCTGATATTTGTAAATTTGTAGCTAATTTGTAGATTTGTGGGTAAATTTTAATGTCATGAAAAACTATTGGAAAAAGCATAAAAAACTGGTTGTAAGCGTTGCGGTTATTATTATTGGCAGTGGATATTACTGGTATCAAAAATCTCATCAGGTCACGGCAGCTATTCAATATAAAACAGCTGTAGCGGAAAAAGGAAGCATAACAACTGCAGTTTCCGGTAGTGGAAATGTGGTTGTTGATCAGTTGGCAACAGTTGATCCAACGATTACCGGAACTGTTTCGAGTTTAGCGGTCAAAGTTGGAGACAGCGTGAAAAAAGGTACAACTTTGTTTACAATTGTTAATGATGCTCTTTCAGTTAGCAATGATCAATCAGCTGCTTCACTTCAGCAATCAAAAAATTCAGTGGATTCTGCAAAATTAAGCATCAAGCAAGCCAAGGCAGATTACAAAGCCGCTAAAGATAGTGACACATCAACGTCTGATCAAAAAAAGATTTTAAAGGAAAAAATAAATATTGCCGAAAATGGTTTAATTGCTGCGCAGAAAAGTTACGATGCAACTTTGGCCGGCTATAATAACACTTTGTCTAATGGCGCAAAAAGAGCAGTCACCGCTCCAATAAATGGAACAGTCAGCGCGATTAATATTAAAAATGGGGATGATTTGAGTAGGCTTAGCTCCAATAGTTCAAGCAGCGCACCGATAATCATTGGTGATTTATCGACCTTGAAGGCACAGGTTTCAGTAAATGAGGTTGATGTGCCGAATGTTTCCATTGGACAAAAAGTAATGATGACCTTTAGTGCTATTGATGGATTGACTATGTCTGGAAAAATTGAAAAAATGGATGCACTCGGCACCATTACTCAGGGCGTTGTCGCATACGGCGTTACTATAGGTTTTGATTCTTTGGATCCTCGTATAAAACCACAAATGAGTGTTTCAGCAAAGATTATCACACAGGTTAAGCAAGATGTGATAACAGTTCCAAATGGTGCGCTCAAAACACAAGGCAATAAAACTTACGTGGAAGTTTTTGTCAATGGAGCTCAAGCTCCCGAACAAAGAACAATTGAAATTGGAGTTGCAAACAACACGGAAACAGAAATTGTTAGTGGTGTAAATATTGGCGACAATGTTGTCACCCAAACAATTGACCCGAATGCAAAGGCAACCACCACTACAACCTCGACAAATAGAGGCGGGGGGATGGGAATTCTGGGAGGAAGAGGATAATTCAAACAAAGTTTAAAAATCCAAAATCTAAATTTCCAATGACTAATGAAATCAAAAACTCAAATGTCAAAAATTAAGATTTAGGACTTAGTGCTTTATTGGAGATTAGACATTAGGATTTAGATCGTTTGTGTATTTGTAGAATCTTAGTTAATTTATATATTTGTAGGGACTTATGATTGAATGCAAAGATTTAAAAAAAATATATATCAACGGAGACGTTGAAACTGCAGCGCTAAAAGGAGTTAGTTTCAGCATAGTCAAGGGAGAGTTCGTGGCCATTATTGGTCCTTCCGGGTCTGGAAAATCGACCTTGATGCACATTCTTGGTGCGCTTGACAGTCCAACAAGTGGAACATATTTTTTGGAAGGAAAAGAGGTTTCTAAGCTGGATGATGATGAACTTTCGGAGCTTAGACGTGAAAAAATCGGTTTCGTTTTTCAGGCCTTTAATTTGTTGCCACGCACAACGGTGCTTCGAAATGTTATGTTACCGTTACTTTATAGTGACACTACTGAAAAAGAAAGAGAGGATCGAGCGAAGATTTGTTTGAAATATGCTGGAATGGAAGAGAGTAAATTTAATAATCTTTCCAATCAATTATCCGGTGGTCAAATGCAGAGAGTTGCCATTGCTCGTTCTCTCATGAATAACCCAGCTATTATTTTTGCGGATGAGCCGACTGGAAATTTAGACACAAAAACGAGCCACGTTGTGATGGAAGCTTTTCAGGAGCTGCACAGAAAGGGACACACAATTATCTTAATAACGCACGAACTTGAAATTGCAAATTTTGCAGAGCGCATTATTTCTGTTCGTGATGGAGCTATTGAGAGTGATGTTAAAAAAAATATTCAATAATCAATATCCAATAATCAATCAACATAATTTTTTCTTATTTTATTTGTGTATTGATTAATAGAAATATAACTTATGGTTGCAATGGACATTTTAAAGGAAACCTTTTGGTCGCTATCGTCTAACAAAGTCAGATCGGGTTTAACCATGCTCGGCATTGTTATTGGAATTGCTTCTGTGATTACAATGGTCTCAATCGGGCAAGGAGCGCAGGCTTCAATCGCAACCAGCATCCAATCAATCGGATCAAATTTGATTATTGTTAGGCCTGGAGCCCAGAGAAGCGGCGGTGTGAGCGGTGGAGCAGGAAGCAGCGCAACGCTTACCATGGACGATGCCAGTGCTATTAAGAGTGAAATTTTAAATGTTCAGGCAGTGGCTCCAGAAGACTCAAGGCGCTCTCAAATCACAGCAAGGGGCACAAATACAAATACTCAAGTTGTTGGGACGGTTGCTGACTATGCCATTGTCAGAAGCATTGCAATGGAATCAGGAATCTTTGTAACTGATCAGGCAGTTAAAAGCTCAGCGAAAGTTGCTGTGCTTGGTGCAACAGCCAGAGATGACTTGTTTGGCGCAGGCTCTAATCCAGTTGGCCAAATAATTCGGATTAAAAATGTTGATTTTGATGTGATTGGGGTGACTATCGCCAAAGGTGGATCAGGGTTTACAAATCCCGATGATAGTATTTATGTTCCAATTACCAGTGCGCAACATTTTATTACTGGTGATACTTTTGTTACGACCATGAGTGTTGCGGCAGTTGATCAAAATTCAATGGTCGCAGTTCAAAATCAAATTTCTGATTTACTGCTTAAGCGTCACAATATCTCTGACCCTTTGCAGGCTGATTTTAGTCTCATGAACCAAGCAGATATTATTGCCACAGCCTCAAGCATTACGGGAACTTTCACAATTTTACTAGCATCCATTGCGGGAATTTCACTTTTAGTTGGAGGAATTGGCATTATGAATATGATGCTGACAACAGTAACAGAGCGAACTCGTGAAATTGGGCTTCGAAAAGCTGTTGGGATAAAAAAGATTTATATTAATATGCAATTTTTGGCAGAGGCGGTCGCACTCACTTTTTTGGGAGGATTTATTGGAGTTGCACTAGGTTGGGGAGCATCATTGGCAGTAACGAAATTTGCTTCTATAGCAACACAAATTTCGACATCCTCAATTTTGCTGGCCTTTGGAGTTTCAGCTGGAGTAGGGATTTTGTTTGGGTTTTATCCGGCTCGGCGAGCTGCAAATCTGAGTCCGATGGAAGCATTGAGATATGAATAACCAGCGATTATACTGGAAATCCTAAATCCAGATGTTTAATGTCTAAGAAAATCTAAAATCCAAGTGTTAAAAGTTAGGATTTGTGAGTAGGAATTTTATTATCTAGCGAAGTGAGTGTCCCGATAGGTATCGGGACCGATTCAATGGAGGCAGCAAAAAGTGATTTGCCTACGAGGCTTGACACGTCGCTCACGAGTGACATGTCTTGCCTCGTGAGCCCGTAGGGTACAGGGCTTGCCCCCAGGGGGTATTAATACCCCTTTTATTGGAAATTAGGCTGTTGATATTAAGATTCAAAATTTAATATTAGTCATCTATAATTAATAACTTTATAAAAAACAGTATGAAAAAACAGACCTTAGTAATCGGAGTGGTTTTAGCTTTAGTTTTATTGGGAGGTTCATTTTATGGCGGTATGCAATATGGGGCAAGAAATACTGCTGCTAAGTCGCAATCAACTGCCGGAGGTAGAAATTTTGGTGGAGCAATTGGGGCTGGTCAACGTGGGGCAGCTGGCCAAGGAATGCAAAGTGGTTCTCAGCGGAGTGGTGCTAACACCGGAGGTGGCTTTACAGTCGGACAAATCGTCAGCAAAGATGACACTAGCGTAACTGTCAAAACAAATGATGGTGGTTCAAAAATAATATTCTTTTCAAGCTCAACAAGTATTGATAAATCAGTTTCCGGTGCAAGTTCAGATCTTAGTGTTGGTCAACAAATCACTGCAAACGGAAAAATAAATCCTGATGGAAGTGTGGTAGCGCAAAATATTCAAATAAGACCAACTCAACCTGCGCAGCCTGTAAAACAATAAGCAAAACAATATTTAAAACCATCGGAATAATTTTTTGGTGGTTTTTGTTACCAATGCGCGTACTCGGAGTATTTAAATTTGCTAGGTGGCATGTTGTGTTAGTTAAGATTTAGCAATATAATGGTTAAATGGGTATAGACCTTACTAATTTTCAACAAGTGCTTGAATGGGTTATTGCGCACGGTTATCCGCTGATGTTTTTGGTCATGTGTATCGAAGGCCCAACCGTGACTGCAGCTGCGACTTTTGCCACCGTTTTAGGTTATTTTAATCCATTTATTGTTTTCGGTCTTTCTATTACTGGCGATATTCTTCCTGATGCAATCTATTATTTGATTGGACGTTGGGGGGGCTTAAATTTGGTTAAAAAAATTGGTAAAAAATTTGGTCTTAGCGCGGCAAGAATTGAATCTATGGAAAAGCACATTAAATTGCATGGTGGAAAGACGGTGGCTGTTTTGAAATGTACTCCCATTTTGGCAACACCGGGATTAATGTTGGTTGGCGCAGTAAAAATGAATTGGTGGCGCTATATTTGGTTTGTATTTATTGTGACCGTACAAAAGACTTTAATTTTTATGGCAATTGGCTATTTTTTTGGTCGCACATATGATATTGGAAAATATATACGTTACGGAGCACTAGTGCCTTTTGTGATTATTGTATCATATTTTATTTTGGTTTGGCTTTATAGACGTTATTCACAGCGGATTATAAATAAAATTGAAAAAATTTAGAGATATGAAAATTGCAATTTTTTCAGATAATTTTTATCCAGAAATAAGTGGAATTTCAGATTCTATAATTTTACTTGGTCAGAAAATGCAAGAGCTGGGACACGAGGTGCATTATTTTGCTCCAAAATATTCAAAAAGGAATTATCAAATGGCAAATGTTAAAAATGATGAATTGAATTTTGGAAAAAATATTAAAATTCACCGTTTGCAATCCATTCCATTTTTTGAATCTCCAACCAAACAAGCACGCTTTGTGGTTCCGATGGGGATACTTGCTTGGAAATTTCGCAATGAAAAATTTGACCTCGTGCATGTGCAATCTCCATTTGGTCTCGGAATCGAAGGGCTGCTAATGGCTCATTTTTTGCGCATTCCACTTGTGGGCACTAATCATACTCCCATTGAGGAGTTTACTTGTTACATCCCAATTTTTGGTAGAATAATGACTACCATAAGTAAGAGATACTTTTCTTTTTACTACAATCGATGTTCATTTATAACGGCGCCATATCAGGGTTTGCTTGAAGATATGGAGAGCAATGGCTTGAAAACTCGCAATAATAAGCTCTCAAATCCAATTGACTTGAAAAACTTTGTCCCAGCAGGTGATGAGAAAAGAAACTATTTGAAAACTAAATTTGGTTTGTCTACTAGGGTTATTATTTATTCTGGAAGATTAGCCAGGGAAAAACATGTGGATATTATTGTGCAAGCAACGGCTGAAATCAAAAAAAAATTTTCAGATGTGATGCTTGTAATTACAGGGATTGGAAGTGCACAGCAGGATCTTGAAAAACTTGTAAGCAAACTGGGACTAAATGACAGTGTTAAATTCTTTGGCAGAGTTGACGAACAAACACACATAGAACTGTATCAGGCAAGCGAAATCTTCGCTATTATGAGCACAGCTGAAGCGCAGAGTTTGAGTCTTATGAAAGCCATGGCAGTTGGCATGCCAGTGATTGGCGCAAATGCTCGAGCTTTGCCAAATTACATCAAACCTGATTGCGGATTTGTCATCGCAGTCGGCGACGTGAAAGATTTAGTGGAAAAGAGTATTTTACTTTTGAATGATATTGGGCAGCGAAAACTTTTTGGAGAAAATGGAAAACTTTTCGTGAGTCAATTTTCAGCGGCAGTTATTGCCAGGCAATGGGAGGATATTTACAAAAAAGCCCAAAAGGCGCAAAGTAAAGATAGCTTAATAAAAAAATCTATGAAACTAAGTATTGTTATTCCAGCCTATAACGAAGAAAAATATATTGGAAGATGCCTGACGTCGGTTTTTTCGCAAATTGAAACACTCGGAGGTCGTTTTGATATTGAAGTAATTGTGGTTAATAACACTAGCGTGGATAGGACAGCTGAAATTGCTGCTGAATTTGCGGATGTCTTGGTGGTGAATGAAAACCAGAAAGGTCTCACAAAAGCTCGTCAAGCAGGCTTTGCAGCTTCCAAGGGTGACTTAGTTGCCAATGTTGATGCTGATAGCAAGCTTCCTGAGGGCTGGATTGAGAAAGTTTTTTCTGAGTTTGAAAAAAATGAAAAGTTAGTAGCGCTTAGCGGTCCGTTCATCTACGATCATTCATCTAGGTTGTCATCTTTTTTTGTTTGGTTTTGGTATCGAGTTGGTCAAATGACACACTTTGTCAATCAATATATTTTCAAAAATGGCGCAATGCTTCAAGGTGGCAATTTTATTTTGCGTCGCAATGCCTTAGAAAAAATTGGGGGCTATGATACCTCAATTGATTTCTGGGGCGAAGACACTGATATCGCAAAAAGGATCAGCAAAGTTGGTAGGGTGAAATTCACTTTTAAATTGCCGATGATAACCTCACCCCGAAGATTTAGAAAAGACGGTTTTATTGTGGCAGCTTGGAAATATTTTATCAATTATATCTGGGTGCTTTTTTCTGGAAAACCCTTTCTGAAAGAATATGAGGAAATTAAATAGATTATAATTTATGGAAGAAAAAAAATTATTTCAAAGTGGTCCCTTGGCGGACAGAATGCGTCCTCAAACTCTTGAGGACTTTTTTGGCCAGCAAGAATTGGTGGGAGAAAATTCTTTTTTGCGCAAAGCCATCCTTGATGACCAGGTTCCTTCGATGATTTTATGGGGACCGCCCGGTTCCGGAAAAACGACTTTGGCAGCAGTTATTGCCAATGTCACCAACGCTGATTTCATTAAAATCAGCGCCGTGACCAGCGGAATCAAAGAACTTCGCAAAACAATTTCGCGAGCTCAAGAAAATCAGTGGCAAAAAAAGAAAACGATTTTGTTTGTGGATGAAATCCATCGTTGGAACAAAGCCCAACAGGATGCGCTTTTGCCTCACGTCGAACAAGGGTTGATGACTCTCATCGGTGCGACCACTGAAAATCCCAGCTTTGAAGTCAACTCAGCGCTTGTTTCGCGCAGTCGAGTTTTTGTTTTGAATAAATTGGAAACGCCTGACTTGGAAAAAATTATTGAGAAAGCTTTGAGTGACAAAGAGAAGGGGTTGGGCAAGGAAAAAATTGAAATCACTCCTGAAATTATCAAAGAAGTTGCCTTGCTTGCCAATGGCGACGCTCGCATGGCGCTGAACACCTTGGAAGCAGCGACGAATCAAAGCAAAACAATCACCAGAGAATTGCTCAAGCAAATCATTCAAAAATCGCATCTCTATTATGACAAAGGTGGGGAAGAACACTACAATATTATTTCTGCCTTGCACAAATCAATGCGCGGAGGAGATGCAGACGCCAGTGTTTATTGGTTGGCTCGCATGATTGAAGGCGGGGAGCAACCAACTTATATTGCCCGCAGGCTACTTCGTTTTGCCAGCGAAGATGTGGGGCTGGCTGACAATTTTGCCTTAGTACTAGCCAACAACGTTTTCGACGCTTGCTATAAACTCGGCTATCCAGAATGCTCCGTGCATTTGGCTCAATTGGTCGTTTATCTTGCCAAAGCACCCAAAAGCGTGAGCAGCTATTTTGCCTATAATAAAGCTAAAAAAGATGTCGAAGAATTTGGTAACTTGCCAGTGCCGATGCATATTCGCAATGCCCCAACCAAACTTATGGAGAAACTCGGCTACGGTAAAGGTTACAAATACACGCCCGTGGAAGACAGTTCTGGGCAGGAATACTTACCAGAGAAAATCAAGAATAGAAAATATTTGTAAATTACAATTTTGTAAAAACTTCTAAAACATTCTCACACTCTTAAGAATGTGAGAATGTTAACTTTTTAAGAATTAAAAATTTTAACTATCGCAAAAATTTTCAATTCTCTTTTTTAGTTTCTAATTTTTCTACCATTCGACCACGTATTTTAGGGTAGTATTTGGGTGAGTGGCTTGAGTTTGACTAAAATAGCTAGAGTGATATAATAGCACTAGAAAATAATAAAAATATTTAAAGTGCTAAGATTATGAAACAGAAAGAGGAAAAATCACAAATTATTATTTATAAAACAGAGGATGGAATGATTGCTGTTGATACACTAATGTTTTGATTTCAAAAAGCACACCTTGCGGTGTGCTTTAAAATTTCGGAATTTTTTGCTACGTAGCAAAAGTTTTTAAAATCTATCCTTCTCTTTGATAAAAGTCATATACAAGGTTGGGATAATAAAGAGCGTAAAGAAGGACGAGATGGAAAGTCCGAAGATGACGGCGGAGCCGAGGGCGGTCCAAGTTTCATTGGAGAGCGTGATTGGAATGATGCCGGCAATAGTGACGATGGAAGTGATGAAAATTGCTTCGAGGCGGGATTTGCCGGCATCGATGATGGCTTCTTCAAAGGGAATGCCAGTTTTGATATTGAGATTGATTTTATCAATCAAAATGATAGCATTTTTCACGACAATTCCGAAAAGGGCCAGAATCCCAATAAGTCCTGGGAAGCTCAAGGTGACTCCCAAAAGTGCCATCCCTACAAACACACCAATCAAGGCTAAGGGAAGCGTGACAAGCACGATAATAGCTTTGCGGAAAGAATTAAACTGAATTACAAGGGTAGAGATAATAAGTACAACGGCAATTGCCATAGCGCGAATAATTGACATCACTGACTCAGTGTTTTGTTCATTTTCTCCGCCATAGCTGATAGCATAACCAGCGGGTAACTCGTATTCTTTGGCAGTTTTTTCTTGAAACTGTTTAACAACCTCAGTAGCATTGGTTGTTCCACTGACATCGGCAGTGAGTAAGACGGTTCTTTTTTGATTAATGCGGATGATGGCATCCACCGAAGGATTCAATTTGATTTCAGCCACGTCTTTGATGAACACAGGCTGCTTTTTGTTGTTGAGAATTTGCAAATTTCCAATGCTTTCCAGATTTGGAATTTTTGTTTTGTCAAAACGAGCTAGCACGTCAATATTTTTGTTTTCTCGAATAACGGTGGTCACCGTGGTGCCGGAAATTGCACTGCGCAGGGCCAAGCCGACAGTAGTGGCGTTTAAATCATAAAGTTCCAGCTTGGCATGATCTAAGGAAAAGGTGTATTCAGCTGGTGCATCTTTCAGAGAAATGTCAGCGTTGATGGTGCCAGGAATGGAATTTAAAATCGGCTTCAAATCATTGGCAATCTTGTCCAACGTTTGCAAATTTTCTCCCGCAATCTGCGCTTGAAAAGCACTGCCAGATGGTGGCCCGCCGTGAGGAGCAGAAACAGTGATGGTCGCATCTTGGATATCAGAAACTGCATCACGAATTTCTTGCGCAATGGTGTAGGCCTTAATTTCACGATCTTCTTGTGGCGTAAGTTTTATAGTAATTGAGGCTGTATTTGAATTATTTGAGCCACCACCAAAAGAAGATCCACCAGTGCCGAAATTGCCGACTACGGTTGAAAAGTTCACAATGTTTGGAATTTTTAGTAGTCTTGCTTCAACTTTTTGAGTGACCAAATCGGTTTGTTCGAGATTGTGTCCCACGGGACCCTCGAGGCTGACATAAAGTGCATCGCCATCGGCTGGTGGAAAAAATTCTGATTTAACGACCCCAATAATTGGCAGGGCTATCGCAAAAAGAAAAAGTGCAAAGGTTGAAAATAAGGTCACTAAGCGGCGCTTTTTTGTGGAAGTTGCCAGACGCAAGTATTTTTCATAGACTGGCAAAACCCGGTCAAAATGAATAATGCCGTGGATAAAATTGCTTGCCAGAGTTGCATCGTGGCGGTTGCTCTGAGAAAGCAATTTTTGCTTAATCAAATCATCACTGGCCCATTCTTTTTCTGAAAGTTCAAAATTATTTTCAAGAATTTTTTTGCCGGCTCTAAAATACCAAACAATCAGCCAGCTGATAATCACCAAAGAAATTGCCGCAAGGCTATACCCGAAAATTGAATGCTGCGCCACACTAATTAAACCTACCAATAAGGTAGAGATTAAAATTAAAGCGAAGAATTTTTTGGTTAGCCGAATTCTTTCGAGCACTGCGGCCAGGGGATGGTTGATCATCAGCGCAATTAGCAGTGAGGAAACCAAGGTAACCGAAACCGTAATCGGAATTGATTTAATAAATTGCCCCATAATACCTGAAGCTAGTAGCAGTGGCAAAAACGCCCAGACCGTGGCAAAGGTGGTGGAAACCAACACAATTTTGAAATCATTGAGCACCAACAGCACCGCTTCTTCGGGGGTGTATTTGCCAGTCTTCATATATTGCTTGGTGGCCGAAACAACCACAATTGCATCATCAACCAGTAGTCCCAAAGAAAGCAGGAGCGCAAAAATAGAAAGAAAATTCAAGGAAGTTCCAGTTGCTTGCATCACGCCAAAGGTGGTGAAAAAAACCAAGGGAATAGCTAAGCCTGCCACGAAAGCTTCTTTGAGTCCCACAATCAAAAATAAAATTCCCACCACTAAAATCAAAGTGAGCAAAAAGTCATGAGTGAGTTGGTTGAAATCTTTTTCGATGCGATCAGCTTGATTGACCGTGTCGGAGAAAGTGATGCCTTCTGGAAAAGTTTTTAGCAATTCATTGATTTTTGCCTGCGAGTTTTTCACGGTGTTGATGATGCTGCCACCAGTTCTTTTGATAACTTGCAGGGTGATGGCATTTTGAGGTAGCTCACTGTTCAGGGAGAAACGAGAATAAACAGTTTTTTCAATGGCCTTTTCAGAAACAGTAGCTAAATCTCTGAGAAAAACTATTGCGCCTTGCTGGGTGTGCAGAACTGGAATGTCGCCCAAAGTCTTGGCATCATAAAAACGTCCATCGGAACGGACCGGATAATTAAACCGACTTCCTTCAAAATTCCCAGCAGGAATAGCCCGGTTTGTAGCGGTAACAGCTTGGTTTGCTTGGTCTATTGTTATGCCATAAAGTGCAAGCTTTCCAGGATCATAGGCGATTTCAAATTGGCTTTGATTTCCTCCTGAGATGTTTATTTGGCGAACGCCGGGAATTTTTTCCAGTTCATCCTGAATTTTTTCGCCATATGTTCGCATTGTAAATTCATCATATGGCCCTACTAGTGCAAAAGTTACGATTGGAGTGTCATCCAAAGAAATTTCCTGAACCTGAGGATCACTTGCATCAGACGGTAAATCTTTTCTAATGGTTGGAATCTTGTCGCGCAGTTTTCTGACGGCATCATCAATATTTTGGTTGGCATCAAACTCAACCACCACACTGGAAAAAGAATTAGCCGAGGTCGAGGTCATTTTGTTGATGCCGCTGACACCGGAAATGTCAGTTTCAATTTTTTTTGTGACAAGTTCTTCCATATCAGAAGGTGAGACGCCTGGATAAGAGGCGCTAATGACTGCCATGGCAATTTTGACTTCCGGATTTGATTCACGCGGTAATTGCGAAAAAGCATAAATTCCCCAGCCGGAAATTAGCACAATAAGTAGGATAACAACTCGAAAATTGGAAACAAAAAAATTCAGCCAGGTTTTTCGAAGCTCAGGATTGAATTGTAATTTGTCCAAGTAAGCGCTGTCAGTAGATTGAAAAGATTTTGTTGATTGTTCTTGATTTTCCATAAAATCAGCATGGAACATGGAACATGAAGCATGTAACATGGACTCATTAAAGTTACTTCAGCTTTAATTAATTTTGCACGGTCACCGTTTCTCCATCATGCACCAACTTGTTGCCCGTGGTAATTATGCGTGCATCGGGAGAAAGCGAGGACGCAATTTCTGCAATTTCTCCATTTACTTTCATGACGGTCACAAGCTCTTTTTTGACGATACCGTCGTTGAGTGTGAAAATGTAGCTTTCGTTTTGACCAATGCTGATTGCAGATAAAGGTAAGATCAAATTTTCTGTCACTTGGGGCAGGATTGCTTTTTCGATTGAAATATTCAAGACTGTTCCGGAAAACAACCCAACTGGAACTTGCTTTTTTGGATAAGCCTCAATCAAAAAACGTTTCGTGGCTGAATCAGCTGAAATAGAGATGTTTCTAATAAGAAGAGAAATTGAATTCCCATTTCCATTAATAGCTGAAATCTCTTGCCCACGCTTGAGCGTTATTTGCTCACTGGCATCGACATAAAATTGGATTTTAAGATTGGCCGACTTGCTGACAGTCGCCAATAGCTGCCCGATTGAAACTGAATCGCCAATGGAAACTGCTTTATCAGTAATGATTCCAGTGATAGGGCTGGTTATTAAGTGGTTATCTAAAGCGCCCGCAAGTCCAAGGCTGGCATTTTCGTATTGCAATTTTGCAAGGTCTCTTTGTGTTTTTGCGCTGTCAATTTCAAACTCACTTGCACTAGCTGTTTTTTTCAGGTCATTATAATTGTCCTTAGCCAACCCATATGATTTTTTAGCTTGCTCAATTGAAATTTTGGTTTGTTTGATTTGCAGACTCTTAAGGCCCTCATCGCCAGCATTCAGACTGCCGGTGTCGTCAATTTTAGCTAGCAATGCTCCGGCAGAAATTGAGCTGCTGATATTGCCAGGAGCAACTACTATGGTGCCTGCTGATTTAGCCGTAATCCTTATTTCCTGATCGCCGACAACAATAGCGGGATAGTCATTTTTTTGAAAAATTATTTTACTTTCAGAAGCTAATTGAGTTGAAACTCCAATTGGCTTTTTTATTTGTTCTTTTTGTGGAATTGTTTTTTTTAAACTAACTCTCTCGATGATGATAAAAATAATTATAATTGACAGTATTGATAAGATAATTTTTTTATTGTTCATATAAATTTTTTAAAATTTAATTATTCCTTGAGTTCTCATGTTTCATTTGCAAAGGTAGCATATTCGATTTTTTGATAAGGGTCAACTATATTCCATTGATTTTACTTGCATTTTTATTAATTTGGGTGTATAATGAATTTATCAGAATAGATAGGGCAAAAACGGGTGAAATCCCGTTTTTGCTTTTTTTTGAGAAAATTATGAAAAAAATAACTAAAAAAACAACCAAAAAATCCCAGCAGTTAAGGAAAAAATCCAAAATTGGCGTTTTGACTTTTGGGGAAATCGAGCCGCCCAAGGGAAGATTACTTTTGCTTATTATAGCCATTATTTTTGCTGGCACAATTGCGGTTGTTTCAAATTTGATTAATTATGAAGACACAAATATATCAGTGGCTCAAGTGCCCCTTCCGCTAGTGAGAAAGGAAACCCTGTTTGAAAAGAATGCAAATAAATTAGTTGAGGGCTATCCAATTGCGGCTATGACACCGTATATTCTTTCAAAAGATCCAAAAGTTGCTGCCTTTATGATTGCTATTGCAAAAAAGGAAAGTGCCTGGGGAAGAAGACGCCCAGTGTTAGCCGGGAGAGATTGCTATAATTATTGGGGCTTTAGGCTAAAGGCAGAAACGATGGGTAGTGGTGGACACACCTGTTTTGACACGCCAGAGCAAGCAGTGGATGTTGTGGCTAGTCGTATTGATGAGTTAGTCAATCAAGAAAATATTGATTCTCCAAAGGATATGATTGTTTGGAAATGTGGTTATGGATGTCAGGATGCTGTAAAAACAGCAGATGAAAAAAAATGGATTAACGATGTGGATATGTATTATAGTAAATTGGAGGGATATTTATAAGGCATTGCTAAATTTTTAAACTCACGGTTTCGCCGAATAATAATCTTGAATCTAAGTAGAAAAAACAAAAACAAAAATTTATCCTGTTAAATCCAGCTTCGCTGATCCGCCTAAGGCGGAATTTGACTGGGCAAGAAAAACAAAAAGATGGTGCGTGCGAATATTACGCAGCATCTTTTTTGTTATCCGAATGGACATGTTAGAAAAAAAATTGTAGTATAATGAATTAAAAGTTTAAAGTAAAATATTTATGCAATTTGAAATAATCTCTAGTCACAGACCAGCGGGAGATCAGCCAAAAGCTATTGCAGATTTGGTTGATGGAATTAGGAGTCGGGAAAAATTCCAGACGCTTTTAGGCGTGACTGGGTCAGGGAAAACCTTTACAATCGCCAATGTGATTGCGCAAGTTCAAAAGCCAACGTTGGTAATTGCGCCTAATAAAACCCTGGCGGCACAATTGGTTCAGGAATTTAGAACATTTTTTCCAAAAAATGCGGTAGAATATTTTGTGTCATATTATGATTATTATCAACCGGAAGCATATATTGCGTCGACTGACACTTTCATTGAGAAAGAAACGCAAATTAATGAAGAAATTGACAGGCTTCGTCATGCGGCAACCAGCGCACTACTTTCCAGGCGCGACGTGATTATTGTGGCCTCAGTTTCGTGCATCTATGGTTTAGGCAGCCCGGATTATTATCGCGAGGGAACTGTTGACGTTAGGCTTGGGAAAAAAATGAAAAGAGAGGAGATTATGCAGGGAATGGTGGATATGCAATATCAGCGTAGCGATGTGCTTGCACGTGGAAAATTCAGAGTAACTGGGGATACGATTGAAGTGATGACTCCGGGGCGAGAAGTTATCGTTAGAATTGAACTCGGTGACGGCAAAGTGAAAAAGATAGTTGAGTTTGATTTTCTGACCGGTGAGAAATTGTCTGAATTGGAAGAAACATTAATTTTCCCAGCTAAACATTTCGTGGTGCCACAAGTAGTGATGGAGGAAGCTTTGGATGAAATTCAAAATGAAATGGAGGCTCGCGTGAAGCAATTAAAAGAGAATAATAAATTAATTGAAGCTGAAAGAATTCTGCGTCGAACTCGTCAAGATCTTGAAATGATGCGAGAAGTTGGTTTTTGCAATGGGATTGAAAATTATTCTCGCTTTTTGACTGCGCGCCAAGATGGTGAAGCGCCATATACGCTCATTGATTATTTCCCCAAAGATTTTTTGATGGTGGTTGATGAATCACACGTAACAATTCCTCAAGTTAGGGCCATGTATGCTGGAGATCAAGCTAGAAAAACTTCTTTAATCGAAAATGGTTTTCGCTTGCCTAGTGCGCTGGACAATCGACCACTTAAATTTGAGGAATTTGAAGAAAGAATAAACCAACTAATCTTCACCTCCGCAACACCTTCGGTGTATGAGAAAGAGCATTCGACCAAAATAACTCAGCAAATTATTCGTCCAACCGGGTTGCTTGATCCGCAGCTTGAAATTAAACCGGCCAGAGGTCAGGTAAAAGATATTTTTTTTGAAATTGAAAAAGTGGTTGTCAACAAAGAACGAGTACTTATCACAACCCTAACCAAAAAAATGGCCGAAGATTTGTCGGAATTTTTGAAAGAGCAGGGGATTGCGACAGAATATTTGCATTCAGATGTTGACACTTTAGATCGCGTGAGAATCTTAGAAGGCTTGCGACGGGGTGATTTTGATGTGCTAGTCGGGGTTAATCTTTTGCGGGAAGGTTTGGATTTGCCAGAAGTTTCGTTGGTTGCAATTATGGATGCTGACAAGGAAGGATTTTTGCGAAGTGAAACATCGCTCATTCAAACTATTGGACGCGCGGCACGAAACATTAGCGGGCGAGTGATTATGTACGCTGATAAATTGACCGGTTCGATGACTAGAGCAATTGATGAGACTAATCGTCGTCGAGAAATTCAGGCAGCTTATAATAAGAAACATCATATTACCCCTCAGACGATTAAGAAAAATATTAAATCAATTGTTGACCATGAGATTAAGCCACTGCCAACACCTGATTTTGCTAAATTGGAATCGCTGGAAGATATCGCTGGATATATAAAATTGAAAGAAAAGGAAATGAAAGATGCTGCGCATGGACTGCAGTTTGAAAAGGCAGCGCTGATTCGTGATGAGATTTCGCAGCTGCGAAAGATCCAAATGAGATAGGGCAGAAACTGGCTTTTCGAAACTTAGCTTTATAGGAAATATAAAATACAAAATATAAATACTACAAAAATTTGCGACCGTCTTGAAAGTGTACTATGTGTTTTGGAATTGGTTGTATTTTTTTAAAAGTTGATATTATGTGTTCGTGGGAAACAGTTGAATTGCTTATTCGATCATTCCTAGTATTTTTGAAGCATTGTGATTTCTCTATCTTAGAAAAAAATTGAGATTTCAACATTTTCTGAAAACGCTTGCGCAATTTTGCGAGGGCGTGTAAAATGTGTAAAGTGCTGTAAAAGCATGGTTTCTAAAAATATAATTTGTAAAAAATAGAATTTATGGAACAAGAAACAGAAAAAAAATCAGAAGAAACAGTT
>CAIJXA010000086.1 GCA_903824515.1 uncultured bacterium | reverse complement strand
ATCGGCGCCAAATTGTCGCAGTCTTTCCAAGACAATATCTAAATCATCAACTCGCGCATGTTTAACTTTAATTGGACTCTTGGTCGCTACGCCCATAATTAAAAAAGTTGCAGCTTCATTAGCATCAGGAATAATCTCATGCGTAGCACCAGTAAGCTTCTCACTACCGCTAATTTCCAAGGTATGCGTACCCAGACCTTTAATCTGGGCGCCCATCGCAATTAAAAATTTTCCTAAATCCTGCACGTGTGGCTCGCAAGCAGCTAGCTTAATAAGCGTCGTGCCAGGTAGCGAGGCGGCCAGCATCATTGCATTTTCAGTCGCAGTCACTGAAAACTCGCGCAGGACAACCTTGCCTGCTTTTTTAGCCTTAGCATCAATCAGATAACAATTTTCATCCTGAGTAATCGTTACGCCCATTTTTTCCAGTGCATCAAAATGTGTACCGACTGGACGCTTACCAATCACGCATCCTCCTGGATGAGCAATTTTAAAGCTTTCTGCTCTAGCGCTAAGCGGCCCCAATAATAAAATTGAGGAACGCAGTTTCTTAACGGTTTGCAAATCAATTTTACTAGCAGCTAAATTCTTCGCGCAAATTCGCACCGTGCGCTCACCCTCCCACGTAACCTCAACGTCCATACTTTCCAAAATTTCCAACATGCGACAAACATCCTCAATCAAAGGAATATTCGAAATTACACATTCGCCCGTCGTTAAAAGCGTCGCCGCTAAAATCGGCGTCGTAGCGTTCTTACTTCCCCGCACATCAATACTCCCCGCAAGTTTTTTCCCACCTTGAATTTCAAAATATTCCATATAAATCGAAGTGTCACTGCGAGCGCAGTTTCATTAACCTTTAAAGGTAATGAAATGAAGTCGAAGAATCTGAGCCCAGATTTTACGACTGCGTTTCTCGGCTTAAGGCAGAGAAACTACGCTCAAGATGACATTTAAAAAAGCCTATTTTAGCCATTAATTGCCCGATAAACCTATGACCGTAGTATATTTCAATTCAGGTTAAATTTCAAGCCCTGGGACTGATTATGGAATTTAGATTATGGATTTTAGAATGAGGAACTTTAAGCAAAGAAAAAAGCTGGGCATATTTTATATGTTCAGCTTTTTTCCATTTCATTAAAATGGCGATATGATTCCCGGCATGTCAGATACAATGCCACAACCATTAACTTTTTCGTTAATTTCATTAAAAACTTTTCTTTTTTTAAGCCATTGAAAAAAAACATAAGTCTTCTTTTCAATATTTTCCGGCTTAATCTTCGCCCTGTTAACTCGTTCCATTAACAAGTCGGCATAATTTTGCATAATAAAGAGTTCACTATCACTTAGGTACTCCTTAATTTTTTCCAAATTTTTTAAATACCAATCTGGAACAGCTTGGTTTGTTTTATTATTTTCCATTTTTAAATTTATTCTTTTGTTAAAGAGAGATAGCCTCATTCACAATTTTGTGAACTTGGGGGAGATTTATAATAAAACCTGAATTTAAGGTTATTAAAGACTACATTAAAGCTTTTGTCAAATTTTAAAAAATAGTTTAGTACAAAAAATACAACACACCAACATGTTGCATTTAAATTTTATGTAAATAGCGCGCGCTAAGAAGCTAAGGCCTGAAAAACTATTTGAGATTTTTCACTGCTGCCCGAAATTTATCCCCGCGGTCAAATTCATTATTAAAAAGTCCAAAGCTGGCAGCGCCAGGCGAAAGTAAAACTACTTCACCTTCTTTAGCAAAACTGCGAGCAAGCTGAACTGCTTTCTCCATCGAGTCAACAATTTCAATGGCTTCGCAAAAATCCTTGTCAGCATATTTTTTGATTTGAGAAAATATTTTTTCCGTGGCATTACCCTTGAGTAGAACTACATGTTTAGTCTTTTCCAAAATTTCTTTGCCAAAATTTTCAAAATCAAGATTCTTGTCAGTGCCACCGGCAATCAAAACAATTGGTTGCTCAAAAGCTTGCAAAGCGGAAATAGCCGCCTGCGGAATGGAAGCAGTCGTGTCATTGTAATATTTCACACCATCAAGCTCTCGCACAAATTCCAATCGATGCGCTGGTCCTTTTAAACCTGGCAAAGCTTTTTTAATCTCAAGCGGACTGAGTCCAAAAGCGTACACTGCCCCGATGGCTGCTAACACATTGGAAAGGTTATGCCTGCCAGGAATGTTGATATTTTTCACTGCCGCAAGCTTGATAATGTCAATGCCATTATTTAAATAAATATTTTCTTCCTCCAAAAAAACGCTTTTACTTTTCTTGATTGGCTCATAAGAAAATTTAACAATTTGAGATGGCGCTTCTTTTGCAATTTCCTTCAATTTCTCATCGTCATAGTTAACAACAAGAAAATCTTTGGGTCGCTGATTTGAAAAAATATATTTTTTGTCTTTCAGATATTTTTCCATCGTTGCGTAATAATTCAGATGATCAGGCATCAGATTTTTGAAAACTGCAATCTGAGGACTAAGCTTGGCTCGACCCAAAGCCGAAAGCCGCCAACTGGAAAGTTCGAAAACCACCACTGAATCTTTTTTTAAAATATCTAGTTTATCAAGTACTGAAGTTTGACCAATGCCAACTTTGATTGGATTTTTTCCAGCGGCTTTCAAAATTTCATAGATCAAAACTGCTGTGGTGGTTTTACCTTTCGTGCCAGTCACGCCAATGATTTTATTTTTGCAAAGTTTAAAAAAAAGACTAGAATCCATCTCTACGGGAATTTTCTTTTCTAGTGCCAATTTGACATGCTGATCCGTCCAAGCGATAGCCGGATTTTTGATGACCATGTCAACATTAGTAAAATCCTCACTCCGATGCTGACCCAAAACATATTTAATATTTTTAAGCCCTTTTAATTTTTCCAAAGAAGGTGCCAATTTTTCGCGACTGCCCAGGTCTGTGACAATAACCTGAGCGCCATTGGCTACCAAAAATTTAACTACCCCGACTCCGCCACCGTGCAGACCCAGGCCATAAACCGTTATTTTTTTGTCCTTAAAAAAAGAAGTATGCATAATCAGGAATTGATAGTCGGTAATCAGTAACCAAAAAGACAGAGTTTCATTTCTCTGATTACTGATTACTGGTTACTGATTACTAAAATTTAGAATTCAAAAAGTGAAGTTTTTCTCCGTAAAACTTCTCCGGCTCTTTGGTCAGTAATCTTGCCACTATTTAAGGCAATTTGTCCATTCACGAGCACACAACTGATTCCCTTACTGTATTGATAAGGATTTTCAACTGTGGCTAAATCTTGAATTTTTTCCGGATCAAAAACCACAATATCAGCATAATTTCCCTCAAGCAAAATGCCTCGATTTGACAATTCAAACTTTTTTGCAGGCAGACCGCTCATCTTGTAAACTGCCTCTTCCCAACCAATAACTCCACGATCTCTGACATATTTTGCCAGCACACGAGGAAAAGCTCCAAAATTACGAGGATGCACCATTTCGCCTGTTTTGTGATGCTCCAAAGAATATCCAGATCCATTAGATGAAATAATTGAAAAAGGATTCAATACGCCCTTATCAACATTTTTTTCACTGAGCACATCCATCATGGTTACAACCTGACCATCACTTGCAATTAAGATATCAACAATAACCTCCTCCACCGTCTTTCCTTGAATCTGGGCCAACTCCACCACACTTTTACGATTGAGGGTTTTATCCAAAGCGGAAATTGAAATTATTATTTTTGAATAATCAAAATCATTAGCATGCATTTCTTTGATAATACGTCTTTTTGTTTTTTCATCTTTCAACCGTGAAAGCATCATCGTTCGTCCTCCTTCCGTGGCCCAATCTGGCAAGGTTATATACAAAACGCTACCAGTTGAAGTGTAAGGATATACATCAAAATGAACATCGATTCCACTAGTTCTTGCTGTTTCAATTAAGTTCAAAGCTTCTTCCATCAATGCCCAGTTCTTTTTTCCCATAGCTTTAAGGTGAGAAATTTGAAGACGCACGCCTGTCTCACTGGCGATCCGAATTGCCTCTTCAACAGCCTTAATCAATTCACTGCCTTCACCTCGAATGTGAGTTGTATAAACTCCGTTATATTTTCTCACAATTTCAGCAAGCTCTGCAATTTCACGTGATGAAGCAAGTTTTGCATGCGTGTACACCAGTCCAGTCGAAAATCCAAGAGCGCCTTCCTTCATTGCTATGGTTAACATTTTTTTCATCAGTTTCATCTCGGCCGGGCTGATGTCTCGAACCTCATCACCGATAAGACCACGCCTGAGTGTTCCGTGCCCAACAAGTGTTCCAAAGTTTAAAGCTAACCCCTTTTGCTGCAATTCATTCAAAAATTCTTTCATACTAAGCCAATTGAAGCTGACCTTTTTAATGTCAACCCATTTTTGAATGCCGCGAATGACTTCATGATTTGCCAAAGGAGCAAGCGACGAGCCGCAGTTTCCACCAATAATAGTTGTGATTCCCTGATGCAAAAGACTTTCAAGTGCTGGATCAAGAAATATCCGCCAATAAGTATCTGAGTGATTATTCACGTCAATAAAACCAGGCGTGACATACTTTCCAGCTGCATCAATTTCAACTTTTGCATGTTCATTATGCAAGTCACCGATAAAACGAATTTTTTCTTCTGTAATTGCAACATCCCCAACGAATTTGGGCGTGCCAGTACCATCGATAATAGTTCCGTTTTTTATAATGATATCATACATAATTTTTCATTTTAATTATTTTGTTTTGTTTTTATATTATACTATTTTTAACAAAAAATCGCAATAAATTATACGCAATGTCACCTTGTCAGCTAGAAAGGTTGCGTCCGTTGAACCCGCAAGGTATAAAGATATGACTGGCCAGCGAATTCTTCTATTTTATATACCCAATTGCTTCCTGAAAAGTTTGTTATATTCTCTAATTTTAGGTAGATTAACCGTATAAAAACGAAAGGTTCCTTCTTTTCGTTCTTTTAGAAAACTAATTTTTTTTAATTTTGAAATATGATAAGAAGTAAGATTTTGAGAAAGTTTAAGTTTCAAATTTATTTGAGTTGCAGTTAAAATCTGACCCCTCAAAAGACGAATAATTTTCATGCGATTTCTGTCTGCAACCACCGTTAAAAAAGTTTGAACCATTTTATCATCCTTGTGAATCTCTTTAAGCTTGCCCTTTTTAGTTATTATTAATTTTTTCTCATTCATATGGGTGCGCCATATTTTACTGCTTATTGAAACACCTCGCAGCAAAATCACCACAAAAAAATAACCCTCATACATAATACAATCTAAGATATTCATTCTTTCGATAATTCTTTTTTTACTTTAACAAATTTTCCCTCATTAATCTCATCAAGGAAAGATAATAATGGAGATTATGCACAGAAGAAAGTTTCAAATAAAGCGGCTCATTTGTTTTAAGCAAGTGATGCAAATAGGCGCGCGTAAATTGCTGACAAGTGTCGCACTGACAACCAGCTTCAATTGGAGTAAAATCTTCCTTGAACTTTTTATTAGCGATATTAATTGTTTCATAGAAATCTACTGATGAATCATGGAGCATAGGACATGGAGCATTTTGTGCGCCATCACTAGTTTTCTTCATATCGCCATCTTTGGAATTTGAAATTTGAGATTGGAAATTGTCTTTTTTGAGCTTACAAAAAAGACGGCCATGCCTTCCCTCGCGAGTTGGAATAACACAATCAAACATATCCATTCCAGCTGCAACAGCCCTAACCAGTTCTTCAGGTCTTCCAAGGCCCATCAAGTAGCGAGGTTTTTCCTCGGGTAAAAGCGGCACAACCCAATCCAAAATTTCATATAAGTGCTCGCGTGGTTCCCCAACTGCAACTCCACCAATCGCGTAGCCATCAAAGCCAATTTCAATCAAACGCTGTGCGCACTCTTTCCTCAAATCTTCATAAATGCTACCCTGCACAATGCCAAAAAGAAGTGGCCGAGAAACAAAATTATTGCCAGCGGCAGTCGGCAGTCGGCCATCAGCTTTTTCCTCACTGCTTACCAATGACTGATGACTGATGACTTTTTTCTCAAAGTATTCTTTGCATCTTTTTGCCCATTTCAAGGTGAGCTCCATCGACTCCTTTGCCTGCTCATATGAACAAGGAAAAGGTGGGCATTCATCCAGTACCATAATCATATCTGAGCCAAGATTGAGCTGGATCTCAATTGATTTTTCTGGAGACATAAAATATTTTTTACCATCAATTGGATCGACGAAGCTAACACCAGCGTGCGAAATCTTCACTCCGCTTGTGCCATATTTTTCTTTTGCACGGGCGCCAAGTGAAAAAACCTGATAACCACCAGAATCTGTCAAAATCGATTTCTTCCAGTTCATAAATTTTCCAAGTCCTCCCGCACGAGCGATAAGCTCATCGCCAGGACGAAGCCAAAGGTGATAGGTATTGCCAAGCACAATTTCAGAACCCAATTTCTCAAGATCAGCTGGCGAAACATTTTTCACTGCTCCCTTCGTCGCAATAGGCATAAAAAACGGAGTATTAATTTCTCCGCTTTTTGTGTGCAATATTCCGGCACGCCCATTATTTTGTTTTTTAATCAATTCAAAAGCCATAAAATTATATAAACACAAAATCATGTAACCACGCAAAAATGCCAACATGCAATTATAGAAGCATACAATCAAAAACACAAACATGCAAGCATACAATCAAGATGTTTGAATGCTTTAATGCTTAGATAATTAAGTGTCTATTTTACGGCTTTTCCGCCAAGATAGCCAACTGTTGGATCTTCACGAAGTTGAGTATTTTTTTCTGGATTCTCAACGATCACATCTTTCCCCGTAAAAGCATCACTACCCGTGAAAATGGAATTATTTATTAATTTGACTGCTTGATCAATCTGATTTTCCTGAGGAGTAACTCCAATTTGGAATTCAACCTCCTTAGGAGGCAAAATCGTGCCAGTGCCAGCAGTAATATTACCAGCATCCCAAATTAATTGGTTAGCTTGAGGATTATATGAGACTTTTTCATTACTAGGATACGTCACTCCGGTCCATCGCGTGCCAGAAGGAAGAGATGAAACAACTCTGGTATTGACCATGTCATTTGAAATATTAACCAGTGACCAATGAATTGCAAACAAGGTTTCTTTCCCAACTCGTATTGGAATAAGTCCATAATTTTTGATTTGCACATCAGTGAAAAATCCTAATGTACTTAAGATAACCTTAGATGCTAGTTTCAATTGAAGCGTATTTCTTCCGATTATTTTATTTGCATTAATTGGAGTAGGAATATCCGGACTATCAATTTGAGCGATTGTTTTGATAACAAAATTTTTATCATTACTACTCTCCACTGGTATTATTGATTTAACAGGAATTGAAAAATGAAGCTTTCCGGTATCATTTGGGTTTATACTAATGAGAGCAGACAAGTCGGAAGCTTTCCAGGTGATTGTATTTTTTAAACCATCGAAAGAACCATTTTCAACCTTAATTTCGGAAAAATCCAAAACCTTTCCCTGGAGCTCAACAGCCACAATGGCGTTTCGTAAGGCAACTGTGCTGCTGTTGTGATAAGTAACGGTATATTTGAGAACATCGCCAGCATTAACAACATCACTAACTGAATTGTCCAAACTTTGGCCGACTGTCAAAATCGGCAAAACAATTTGCATGCTCATTTCGCGCTTGTTGAACAATGCCAACTGACCATTGTCTTCAAGTTGTCCCAGGGATACTGTAATCTTCTTGCTTTGGCCATCTGTGCCATGCATCATTCCACTAATCCTTATTTTTCCACCCTGGGTCGAATCAAGATCACCAATCGTCCAATAGGATCCATTTTGCGAAGGTGTCGGCTGAGAATCACTCATTTGAAAACCTTCAGGAAAATCAACCCTAATTTGCACATTACTCAAACGTCTCAAATCCAGATTTTTATAATCAATGACGTATTCCAGTCTATCCCCGTCCATAACTTGAGCTGGGGCGCTAACATCCAAAATAACTGGTGCAGTTGTTATGTTGACACTTGTCTGAGTTTCCATTGAAAGCTGTTTTTTGCCGTTTGAGGGAACAAAATTAATCGCTCCACGCAAATAAACCGGAGCATCTTTCGGTGCATAAAAAATACCGGTCACCTCAACTGAACCCTCACTCTTGGGCTTGATGTTGCCAATGAATATACGACTTGAGGTTGAGTTCAAAAACTTCAAATTTAAGTTATTAATAGGTTGAAAATTTTCAGAATAACTCAATATTATTTCAGAATTGTTCAGTGTGACCTGATTGTCATTCTTGTAGTGAATGATGTACTTCACAGTTTGTGTACTATCCGCTGAACTCGGACCTTCAAAAGAAATTGCTACCCGATCTTGATGAAAAGCATTATTTTGCCACCAAGTAGAATACACAAAGCTGCCAACAATAAGGATAATCAAAAACAACACCGCTAAAGCAATTCTTAAAATTCTTTTTTGAAAAGGATTCAGTTGTCTACGTGCCTTCTCCCACTGCACTTTTTCATCAAAAGGGCTAACCACTGGCACCCCACCATAAGTTGGATCATATTGACTCTTCTCATGCGGGTGAAAGGAATCCTTTTCCTTATTAAAACTATACAAATCTTTATTCAGATCTTGGAGAGGCATATTTTTGTTTATTTTATTTTTATGTTTGCTTTTAGCATAGCACAAAAGTTGCCAGATTCAAAAAATTCAGCAAGTAGCAATCAAGAAAAACTGCGCACTTTTAAATTAAAAATTTTTTAGCTTCTTATGTATCTCTCAATTGATTCGGCAATTTTTGTGACCATTTCCTTAAATTTTTTCTGATCTGGCTCAAGCAGAGTCATGCGGAAACCTGGCAAATCAGTGTTAAACCCAGAAAGTGGCACCACACATACACCTGTGGCTGCCATCAAATAAAGCACAAATCTTTTGTCCGGAGAAACACCTTCAACTTCTTTTTCGAGATATTCCCGAATGGCTTGATCGGCAATTGGCAAAGCTTGCTGACTGTTTAAAACTCCCTCTTCAAAAACGACGGAATAATAAAAAGAACTTTCCGGACAAGGTGCAATCACCCCATTAATACCAGAAAAGATGGCTCGAGCAATATCAGCCTTTTTTCGATAATTCTCTGTACGCAAACGAACATGCTCAGCAAAACGCACATCCCCTATGATTTGAGGAAGTGCCAATTGCGGCAAAGTCGTTGAGCAAACTTCCAACATTTTTGCGTCGACTAACGTTTTAACGTAGCGAGCAAAAGCGGGGTCCTTGTCTTTGTTGTAAACTTCAATCCATCCACATCTCGAACCTGGCCACGGAACTTCCTTGGAAAGTCCGCGCATTACAATTGCTGGCACATCAGTTCCAATCACTTCATAAAGCGGCGTCATTTGCTCGCGACCATAAGAAAGGAGTGCGTAGGTTTCATCAGCAACTAAAAAAAGTCCATATTCCCTAGCGATAGAAACAATTTCTTTAAGTACTTGCTTGGGATAAACCATACCTGTTGGATTGTCAGGATTAATAATCAAAATTCCTGCAACTAGCGGATTGTATTTTACTTTGTTTCGGATATCCTCAAGATTCGGATACCAATTCTTACGATAATCTAGCGTGTAAGTTATGTGTGGTGCACCAGCGTGAGCCGCTTCCGCAGAAGAATGAGTCGGATAAGCTGGACAAGGTCCAATCACTCGCGCACTGTGACGCAAGTATGTGTAAACCTTGGAAATCGCATCTCCCAAACCATTAAAAAAGAGGATATCCTCTGGATTGAGCAAAACATTTGATTCTTTTTTTCTTTCAGCTGAAATAAATTCTCTTGCACTGACAACACCTTTAGTCGGTGAATAGCCAAAAGACTTGTCCTCACGCATTGTGGCGACGACAATGTCCTTGATCCACTGGGGAACTGTTTCACCTTTGGCAATTGGATCGCCAATATTTTCCCAAACAATTTCCACGCCCAGTTTTTTTAGTTGTTCAGCTACGCGAACGATTCCCCGAATTTCATAAGTCAGTTCGTCAGCCCCCTCATGCACGATGTTTGTACGCATATTTATTTTTCAAGGTTATTTATTTTTTCTAAATCAAAAATATTTTCGATTACTATTTTCTTCTTCACTTCGATTTTATCAAAAAGTTCTTT
>CAIJXA010000085.1 GCA_903824515.1 uncultured bacterium | reverse complement strand
GCATTAACATTCAATAGAAATTATTTATTATGGATTAACGCATTAACGGATTCAGGATTAACTTTTCTTTTCCGCAAAGAAGAAGTTACAAAAGAAACTCACACCTAACTCGTTGCTGGGGCAAAGACTTCATTCTTCGCTTCACCCTTCGGGTATATATTGTCTGGACAAAATCAAAGATTTTGAAAGCCAATTAAAATTCCCGTTGCGCTTTTTCTGCTGAAAAAACTCACTAGAAATTTCTTAACGCTCATCAATCGTCTTTTACCTACGCACTTCGCAATGGTGTGGGTAAAATGCGGAATGCAAAAACACTTCCCGAGGGAACAGAAACGCGTTATACCAAAACTCGACGACCGCATAGTTTTGGTATAATCAATTTCCGGTCATCGCGAAGATTTTGTACTCAAAATCTGTGGCGATCCAGGATACTGCAGGGCTCTGGATTGCTTCACAACACTGCCCATAACCGAGATCCTGAAACAAGTTCAGGATGACATATTTTTATTTTTTATCTCTGCGAAACTCCTTCCTGTCATGCTGAATTTATTTCAGCATCTACTTTCTTTTGTTCTTCGCCCTTACTGCAAAGAAGATCCTGAAACAAGTTCCCTCCAAAGGCGGACGGGCAGGATGACACACTTTTTGTTCGTAGATTCGTATTTCATTCGTAGTTTCGCATCGGTGAAACTAAAAGCTAATGAAGCTAAAAGCTAACGAAGCTGCTCTCTGGATTAACGGATTAACGCAAAGTCATATAAACATTTAAACATGTAAGCATTTAAACATTCAAACATTGAACGGATTGCATTTGTTCCTCCCTTTGGAGAAGGGAGGTTAGGAGGGATGTGAAAGACTTCCTATTATTATTATTATTATAAATTTACGGATTAACACAGAGTCATGGAGCATGGGGTCAGCAATAAAATTCAGATTATTTATTAACGGATTAACGGATTGGAAATGCTCTGGATTGCCACGCATGATTACATGCTCGCAAAGACCCAACTGCATTTTGCATTTTCCTAAAAAGCTAATGAAGCTAAAAGCTAAAACCTGCCCCATTGCATTCCAAGGTCCGTCCTTGATCCCCAAAAAGGTCGGACCTTGTCCCCGATCCCTGCTCCCTGCATTACGTTAAGAAGGAGCTAAGCTCCTTGGCAAACTATACGGATGGCGGATTCGCTTTTTTGGTGGTCTCTTGCAGGATCCGGCTCACGGACTGCCTCACGCTTTTTCTGGTTTTGTTTTCCGCTTGAAACCTTTTTTCTTTGTCTGTTTTTTATACACAACATGCAACGGATAAAATTCGAAATAATTGTCCTCATCAAACCAGGCACATTTGAAATTATACAGTCGCAAGGAGGTTAGTCGCGACAAGGCTAAAGCATAAATAGTGAGCTGTTCAATTGGTTTTTCCTTGTGAGCTGATGGCTTGTAGTCCAAAATGTGAATCATGCCATTGCGCAGCTGAATGAAATCGATATGGCCAGTGATCACATCCTCATCCTTCAGCTCCAGTGGCACTTGAAAATTGAGCATATTTTTGAAATGCGCCACATCTTGCGCATCCAGCAAAACTGGCACTTCCGTGGCAATGGTGACCGAATCGCAAAACAACATATATTCCTGCAACCGCTGATGTCGTTCTTTGTTGTTGGCCACGGCCTGCATCACAAATTTGGCCATTTCACAAGCCTCATTGTGTTTGGTGGTGATTTGTACTTCATCCAAATTGAAGATATTTTTGAATTCCGAAGAACGTGTTTGGCTTTCTTTGAAAACTTGATGGGGACATTCCGCCACCACGAGCTCCAAGAAATCTTTGATGATTCGCAATTTGTAATTCCTGAAGTCCTCTTTGGCAATCAAATCTGTTTTGGCGCGATGATATTTGAAATCATAAATCTGATTGTGAAACATCCGATTTTCGACCACGAAATCCGTCAACTTGGCTTGCTTGGCATTGATTTGCTTGGCCAAAAAATCACGCATACGCAAAAATGGAGCATATTGAGCATAGTCTTTCACCCATTGCAAAATGGTTTTGAGCGCCACCTTGTGTCCCAAGCTTTTTTCAAACCAAGCCACAATTTCTGCTCCGGTTTTGAGACGATTATACAAAATCAGGCTCTGCAAAATCACCGCCACGGGATGCTGACGATTCTTGGTGACCAGTGGGGTAAACTTTTTTCCACAATGTTGACACAAAAAAACTTGTACATCTTCAAACTTCTTTTTTCTGATGCCAGTTTTGACAATCTTTGAAGAATGGCAATAGGGACAAATCAAAACTGGCCTGATTTCAGACAGTGGCCTTGCTTCGATGGGTTTGGAAACACCGACATTTTTTGAATTTGACATAGGAATTGCTTTGACGTAAAATTGCGATATGAACAAAAAGATTGAAAAAAATAAAAATGAATACGCTACTATTACAGATCTTGAGAAACAAACTCAAATTATTCTTCAGGCTATCGACGGGCGCTTTAATAAAGTTGAAGGTCGACTTGATGGAATTGATGGAAGGCTTGATGGAATTGATGGAAGGCTTGATGGAATTGATGGAAGGCTTGATGAAATGGACAATCACTTTGGCAGAATTGACAACCGTCTTAGTTCCCTCGAGAATCGCCTGGAAGAAGTGCGGGATGAATTGAAAGCTGAAATCAACAAAGCTCAAAATCTTATTGAAAGTTATGTGGCAGCTCAAGAAGACTTCAGGGAAGAATTCGTAATTATGAAAGAGGAAATGCGTCAAATGAAAAGAATTTTCAAGGAAAAATTTGGGGTGGAAATCAGCGCCCTTGGCTGAAATTTTGCTATTTCGGAGTTCAGCTCCGTCCTATTATTGTTTTTTCTCAAAGCGCATAGGAGCGCTTTTTTGGTTGGCGCCCCAAACGCGGTCCCAGGCTTTTTTCAAATTTAGAATTTTCAACTTATTGGGTGGATATTTATTGAGGATGCCTAGCAGTAAACCGCGAAATTCTGGTTCATCAATCACGATGGTCAGGAAATCTAATTTGGAAATTGCCAAGTTGCAAATTTGGGCCGCCATTTCCAGTTTGCCCAAGGAGCTTTTCAGGTCTGTGAATTTTTCGCCATAGCTTTCGGCAATCAGCCGGGTGACGTTTTTGGAAAGGTCATACAAAATGTCCAATTCTTTTTTGATTTTTTCGGATTTGCGATATTTTTCAGGGAGTTTCAACCGAAAAATATCCGCACTCAACATGGTGGTGTTTTTATAGACATCCAGATCTCGAAAACTCTTGATCGATGTTCTGACACGAAATTTTTTGTATTCCAATGGCATATTCCTTAATTTTAAGTTTTAAATTTTAAATTTTAAATGAATTTTAAAATTCTTAATTTTAATTTAAAATCACTAGCTCTCCTTTCCCTTGCTAATCGTAATAATTATTTTTGAAAATATCAGAGTAAACTCCTGAGCTTCTTGCCAAAATTTTCGACATTCCTCTTTCTTTTCTGGATTTGATTTGGCAATCAACTGCAGCCAATATTTTGTTTCTCTTGCTTCTTTTTTGCAAATGCATATTTTGTTTCTGAAATCTTTTTTGGAACTTGCGCTATTGGCTTCGAAATAGTTGGCGCCAACACTGGTGGCGGACCTTGCAAGTTGATTCATCAGGGGCATACTGATGCTATCTTTCTTGATAGTTTTCAGAAAAATAATAACATCCTCACTAAACTTAGTTACCCGTTCCTCTAAATTGTATTCTTTTTTTGACATTTTTTAATTTTAATTTGATTTAAAATTTAAAACTTAAAATTTAAAATTGTACTTTACCTTGCCAAACCTCTTCCGAACTTTTCAAAAAAACTGAGACGAGCGGCCGTTTTGGGGCTATGGCAAGGCAAAATTTAGCTATTTTGCCTTTTTTTGCTTTCATGAAGCCATAAATTGACTTTCATCTCCCTGGTTCGCGCAATTTCATCTCTCGAGTTGAGATACAAGATTTTGCATCTTTACATTTGATAGAGACGCAAATTTTGTTTCTCTACAGCCTCTTTTTCTCCAAAATCAGGCTCGAATCATCGTTGGCATGCCACTGGGTGAAATCAGAAATCGAGAGATGGATTTTGGTCAAATTTTCTTTATTTCTCTTCCACAATCCACCAGTTTAGAACAACATCTTTGTCAATCGGCGCTGAAATTTTGACGGTGAATGATTGACCGGAAATAATGTTTGACGAATAGGCATTTCCTCCTTGCAAATCATCCACGGGGGTCAAGAAAATTCTGGAATTTTCATTGACTGCCTTGGTTTTGATGATCACACTTTTGCCAGCACAAACTTGCTCTGCTGGGCATGGTGAGCATTGCTTTGTGGCTTCATCAAAGGAAGTTCCGAGCTGACAAATTGTTGCTTGACCGACAGTTTTCGTTTCTTGATCGATTGCCTTGATGACCAAAACGCCTGCCACAATTTCACCCTTGAAAATTGCGCTATCGGCAGCGATAGTGCCAGCGTTGATGCCGGCAACTTTCAATGTTGCATTTTTCAAATCAAAAACCCCGGCTGACACGGAAATCAGCTCCGAAATTGCACTGTATTGCTGTTGAATCAATTCCTGCCCACTTTTCAAGTTCGCCAGGTCATTGCCATTGCTCTGGACCTGCTCTTTGATGGTTTTGATTTGTTGGTCAAATTGCTCAGCGTTGAGATTGTCCAAGTTGGTGCCGATGATGGTGATTTTTTCTTGGGTGGAAAGTTGTTGGTCAGCAAGTTGTCCAGTGATTTGCTCAGCTATTTTGATTTGATTTTCAGTCAGGCCGATGATTTGAGTTTGTTGCTGACTTGTCGAGAAGGCAAGTTCTTGAACTGCGCCAACGAGCAAGGAAGAAAATCCATTATAGTCGAGTCCTTTGAAACCATCAGCTCCAGTGGTGACAAGATCGGGTGCTATTTTTTCAACGTCTTGAGCAATGAAGCCAAGGTGAGTTTTGTTGTCAAAGTTGTTGGCCGGAAATTCATCTGCTCTCCAGTCATAGGAAACTCCGGAAAGTTGCAGAACTTTGTCGAGCGAGTTTGCGATTGGTTGGATATTTTTCTTCCAGCGTTGGTCAGAACCAGACCATGCACCGCTGGTGACCCAAGCTGTCCCAGCGACTGTTAATTTGTATCCAGGGCTCGTCGT
>CAIJXA010000084.1 GCA_903824515.1 uncultured bacterium | reverse complement strand
ATTCCTTCATCTCAAATCATTCATCTCCCAAATCGCAAACTTCGTTAATATCTTTCCTGAGTTCCGCTTTTTCTTTTTCTTTGAAATTTGTCCAGAATTCATCCAACTTCACCACTTCAGGATCAACAGGATCAACAGGATCTACTGGTTCATCTTCAGATTCAGGAGTTTCTTTTGTCTGAGGCCATTGGGTTCTCTCCGGCGCTTTGCCAAAAGCAAATTCCACAACCCGACGCGGAGTGAAAAATTTTCTTTTTTCGGCAGGATTTTTCGGCGTCGCAATGTCAAAAGAATTCACAACTCCGCCACTGCCGTAATTCGGATTCTGAGGCCAAGAATCTTTTTCAATTTCCTTACCATCATTGTCAAAATCTTTCACCTTTGTTTGAAAAAATCCAAACTGATCTTTCATGAGTTGATAAAGATATGCTCTGTCAGATGCGACGGTTCCTTCTTTGATAAAATTATTATACACATAATAATCTAGCTCTTTGGCAAAACCTTCCGCCTTCCACTGCGAAATGATATTTTCAAGTCCGCGAAGCGACAATACACTTTCCTTCAGCAAATATCTGGTTGATCTGCCTCCCGCTTCTTTGAAATAATAGGCGCTGTTTAGTTCTTTTCCAGCAAAAACATTTTGAATGATTCGAGCTGATTTTGCCAAATTCCAAAGTTTTTTCAAACTATCCTCTGGAATTTCCAGATTTCCATTCTTATCCATCAAACTGACCAACAACAATTGAAATTGCTCATTTTCCTTGCTTGCCTCATTCTCCAACGTCCCTTCAGTGTTTTGTGGCAAATAGTCATATTCAATTTTGTGCAAACGAGAAAGAAAAGCGGGGTCCATGTCCTGACGATCAATGTATTTTTCTTGTCCTTGATTGAGATTGCCAGTCATGATAACTCCAAAGCCTTCTTGAATTTCAATCTCTCTTCCGCTGTCTTGTTGGATGTTGATTTTGTCGCCAACTTTTCGAGTCAAAAGGTGATTCAAGCTAATCAAAACCTCATGTGGGATTGCGTTGACTTCATCGATAATCACCACTCTTCCTTCTTCCATAGCTTGATAAATCGGTCCCAGATAAAAATCAGAAATCGTACCATTTTTAAATTGTGTCAGATATAACTGTAAAAATCTATCGTGTGCTCTATTTTTTTCATTTTCTCTTTTTAATTCAGACACTCCGTTAAGCTTTTCACCTTCCTCCTTTAACCATTCCTCATATTTCTTCTCAACCTCGAGAGCATACTGCTCAATGTCATTTTTTGATTTTTCAAGAGACAAAACCTGATGTCCATAAAATTCAGCTTGGGAAATATTTTTTGAGCCAGAAATAATCAAGGCTGGTTTCTTGAAATATTTTTTGGCCGCATGCATAGCCAGTTCTGATTTTCCGCTCCCCAAATGGCCATAAATCAAAATTGGTTTGTCAGCTCGCAGATGCGAATCAATGTCCTCCATTTTCTCTTTGACATAATCAGTCTCAATAATCCTGCCCTCATTTAGCTCCCTCTTACCTTCTTTTAATTTTTTCAAATTCAGTCCAAAATATGCTTCTGGATTAAGTGCCAACAAATTTTCTCTCAATTGCTGATTTTTTTTCAACTCTTCCCTGATTTCATCCAACGCTTCCAGCTCTTCACTGTGTGGAGCGTTGCTGGAAGATTTCAAAACTTCAACTTCTTCATTCAAAAGCGTTTGGCGTTTCATTTCCAGCGCTTTTTCGTAGCGAAGGGCTTTTGCAAGATTTTCCATGCGAAAACCAACCAAAACTCGCTCAGGAGAATCAGCCTGACCCAAAATTTTCTCCGCTTCTTGATTGAAAAAATTTTCTCGCTCCAACGCTTTTTCTGTCACTCTTTTTCGATTTGCCTTTTCCAGAATTTCTTGACGGTCTTTTTCCGTTCTTTCTTCTCGCCGAAGGCCCGTTTCAGCAAACAAAACCTGCGAGGCATTTTGCTCTTGGTGCTTTTTTTCTTCCGCCTCATTAACATTTTTTTCAATTGCGCCCCAGAAATTTTTCCATATTGTTTTTTCCATGTCATGCTTAACTTGTTTCAGCATCTATTTTCTTTGTTACAGAGTATTTACTGTAACCAAGATTCTGAATTAAATTCAGGATGACATCTTATATTTTTTATAAAAATTTAAAAAATTCAAAAGAAAAACCCAAAGACCCAAAGCCTAAGTTAACTTGAAAAACTACGGGAGAGGCGGCACCCAAGAGCACCGTGCGAATAGCCAAGATCAAGGGCACCGACGCCGAGCCGAGAATTGACAGGATCCCAAGAGGCACCGGCGATGCGCGAAGCGGAGCTTGTTTTGAGAAGCCACGTCCAACCTTTTTCATCCAGATGTTTTTGATTTGCCTGGAAATATTGTTTCTGCAAAATCAGATATTCATTGAGCGAGAGACCCTCAGCCTGGATTAGGATTTTTTGATTGTTGCTTTGAGTTTCAAAATCAACGGGGATGTTTTCTTGGTTTTGAATTTTTGTTTGCAATTGCTTTTCGGTTAAACCTGAAAGTTGCAGGATACTTTTGCCCAGAGTTTGTTTGGCAAAAAAATTAGCTTGGGGATTATCATACGTATTCTGGTCATTGTGGCAAAGGATGATTCTGGTCTTTTGAGTTTCACTGTGTTTGGCGCCAGCAAAACTGCTAGCCTTTTTGAAGTTATCGCTTTGATAAGTTTCCTTGTAACCCTGACTCATTTGAGTGTGCAGTTTTTCAGTGGCTGGCAAGTTTTCAGGAATGATCAGGATTTTGTCATAGCCATATGTTTCCATTGCTTTTTGGATTTCCTTTTTGTTTTTGCGCCAGCTGTTTTTGATTTCTTGTCCGTTGGGAATTGGCAGGTTGTGGTTTTGATAAAACTGCTGCCAGGTTTTGATTTGCTCGGCCAGATTGAAACTGATTTCTTTGGTTTCATTGGTTTCAGGATCGGTGAAATTGGCTTTGATTTCTTTGGGAATGATTTTTT
>CAIJXA010000083.1 GCA_903824515.1 uncultured bacterium | reverse complement strand
CGCTTTTGGGCGAAAGAGCAATAATCGGTTCGAACTTGCCATTGCCTTTCTAAAAGACGCCAACCAAGCCGAAAAATACGCTCAACAAGAAAATCCCGAAAGGATTCGGGATTTTCTCAAAAAGATTGGTTCGAACTTCCGTATTACCGACCGCACTTTGGTTTTGGATTTCAAAAATGCCTTCAAAATTGCGGAAAAATACCATGCCGAGGCGCTTTGCGCCGAGGCAACATCTTTCAATTTCGCTGAATGTAAAACTTGGCGGAAAGGGAGGGATTCGAACCCTCGAGGGCGATTAAGCCCTGTCACGTTAGCAGTGTGGTGCCTTCAACCAAGCTCGGCCACCTTTCCAATTTAATATTATTTCTCATATCTCATCCAGTGCTTTGGATTATGAGATCCTACTATCTTAAAATATCTTTCGACATCCATTTTTGCTTCCACCCTGATTTCTAAATTATTCTTTGTGCATCTGCTTTTAATGTCAAATTCATTGAATATTCTTTTTGCTGAAGTTAACAGCGGAATCGATCGACTGGTAAATGATAACTTTTTATACGAATAACACTTTCCTCTAACTTTATACTTGTGAATTATTACACAGCCATCAGTATCAATCAAACCCCTGAGACAAGCGAGCTTAAATATGTCATCTCTTTTAATCCAGTCTGGGACATCAACCTGCTGTCTTATTTTGTCACCAATGCAAAGTCCAATCTTTTCAACTAAAAACTTTACCAGTTCAACTCTTGATAATATAACATCTATTGCCTCACGATCGGTCCGCCTTGTCTTGCTTGGCTTTACATCAAACAATTCCTTCATCAAATTCTCAACAAACTCAGAATATGCCAAATCATCTATCGAGTGCAACGTCACTTTGACTTGATTTTTTGTTATTCCGCCGTCACCCAACATTATCCCCACAAATTCAGCTAATTGTTTTGAAAAACGTGGCTTCCTGAAGGATAAAGGTTTTAAAATATCATTAGGATTCAACTTTCCTTCTTTTTCCCACCACTGATTCCATTTTTCTTTTCGATGCTCTTGATTACCACCAATTATTCCATATTTTTCATATGTCGCTTTCCCGCCAGCCAGGGCACCCTTGTGTGCATACCAATATGCGTCCAATTTTTCAATGTCTACCGGCATTACGCATTTTCTTTTTTTGCATATAATTCTGACAGCATCAAGTGATATCAAAATTTTTTCATTCTTCCAATCATTCAAATTTCGCACACCAATTCCCACTACCTGTGCAAATTCTTGCCAATTCAAATCAAGTTCCTCTTTTGATTTAACAATAAACTCTCTCTGTTTGCCTTTTTCAAATTGAATTCTTTTTGATTTAAACGATTCAATCATATCTCCACAATACCACAAACCTCATACCTTTACAACTTCCGACGTCGCACTTCCGACGTCGCACACATTCAACGGACTACGTCCGCTGAAGTCCGCTTTGGCGGACGAAAGAGGAAGCGAAGAGATTCCTTCTCGCTCCGACTCGAAGTCTGAGCGCTACACACAGAATGCTCGCACCTGCTCGCATCCTACTCGCGCTCTTCGAATCTCTCTTCTATCTTTTTTGAGGAAGCGAAGAGATTCGAACTCTTGATGGGTCTCCCCATGACAGTTTTCAAGACTGTTGCCTTCAACCGCTCGGCCACGCTTCCATGATATTTTTTTCAAAAATGCAAAAAACTGAAGGACCTCGGATTCCTGGGTTTCTTTTGAAACCCGTCAAATGCTCTTTTCTCGCATTTGACCCGCTCGGCCACGCTTCCATGATATTTTTT
>CAIJXA010000082.1 GCA_903824515.1 uncultured bacterium | reverse complement strand
TACTGATTGCACGGTTGCATTTAATCAAGATTTTGAAAAAGCCAGCGATGAAACTTGGCAGGAGGACCAATCTTTGTGGCACGCTGAGTTTGAAAAAGCTGTCAAAGATGTGTTAAAAATCAAGAACCAAGTTGGAGAAAACCTAGCTCCAGAAACAGAAAACACACTTAAGGATTTTCTTGAAAAAGAACATCTATTTTTTAATCAATTTGCGCTGATGGTTGCTTGCAGGGAAACTGTTTTGCCAGACGACAGAGAAAAAGTTCCTGTTGAAAAACAATAATTCTCTCAAAAAATTCAAAAAAAACAGAACTTTCAAAAGTCCTGTTTTTTTTGTTTTCCCAAAATATTTTTTCAGCAATTTAACAATGGCAGCAATATAACAATTTTCACTAGCCCTCATCTGTCAGGATTACCTGACATCCTCTCCCGAGGGAGAAGGAAATATTGAAGAAAACTTTTTATACTACTCTATCAATTTCTTCCAATGTCGTTTCTCCTTCCAAGACTTTCAGCATACCATCTTGTTCCATTGTGATCATTCCATTTTCAACTGCCTTATCCTGAAGTTGCGAAGAAGAAGCGCTTTGATTAATCAATTCTTCAATTTCACGATCAATCACCAAAATCTCACTAATCGTTGTTCTTCCTTTGTATCCAATCTGTTTGCACTTTTCGCATCCCTTCGGCTCGAAAACAAAATCAGCAGGCGGAACAATGATTCCAGATTTTTCAGAAACACTTGCTAGAATTTTTTCAATATTGCTTTTTTCTTCGGGCGAAGTTGCCCTTTTTTCTCGACAGTCACACAGCTTTCGCACTAAGCGCTGAGCCATCAGAGCATTGATAGCAGTTGCCATGTCATCATTGCGCACACCCATATTCACCAAACGAGCAATTGAACCAGCAGCATCATTTGTATGCAAGGTAGAAAGAATTGAATGCCCAGTAAGGGCTGCTTGCACAGCTATGTTGGCGGTTTCTTCATCGCGGATTTCACCAATCATCATAATGTCAGGATTTTGACGCAAAAGTGCTCGCAGGGCTGTTGCAAAGGTGTACCCTTCTTTGTCATTGACTGGCGTTTGCAAAATTCCCTCCAGTTGATATTCAATTGGGTCTTCAACGGTAATTATTTTTACTTCTGATTTGTTTAGCACTTTCAAAATACTATACAGCGTTGTGGTTTTTCCACTGCCAGTAGGTCCAGTGTTCAAAAACACGCCGTGTGGTTTTTTTGCCTGCACTAGAATTTTTTCCAAATTTTGCTGACGGATTCCCAATTTTTCAACATCTAGTGTCACCAACGATTTGTTCAAAATTCGCATCACGACTGTCTCTCCATAGCCTCCTAAAATTATGGAAACACGCACGTCAATTTTCGTTTCAGTGATATTTTCAAAAGGTTCTTCGAGCGAAATCACAAAACGTCCATCAATAACCCCTCCGCGAACTTCACTCGCAAAGCCACTGAGAAATTTTATCTCTCCTAAGATACTAGGATATTCATTAAGTGGCACCACTGCAACTGTTTGCAAAATTCCATCCATTCTAAAACGAATTTTAACATCCTGTTCTTCTGGTTCAATGTGAATGTCTCCCACATTCAAAAGGAGGCTACTCGCAAATAGGTACCTGGCAATGCTTTTCTGATTTGCATCCTTGATTAAATTTCCAAGCTGCTCAATTGATTTCATGTTACTGAAAACTGTTTCCAAGTCCTCTTTAGTCAAATCAATTGAACGTGAAAGTGAAGATTCCATGAGCTTTGCATAAATATCTTCCAAAAAAGCTGTTTGACCAGTGGCTCGCCAAACTTCCTCCATTGAAGTCATGCCTTCAATCGCTTTCAAAATTCCATCTTGCGCCATCGTAATCATG
>CAIJXA010000081.1 GCA_903824515.1 uncultured bacterium | reverse complement strand
TTAACGCGAATTTTCATCTTGTACCAATAATCTCGAGCGTCCACACTATCGGTAAGTGCTTTAACTACATCAATAACCGAAAACCACCACTCATTATTATATAGTGTTTTCCTAATTCCTTTCTTTTTAAAAAGCACGATTTTTGTTGTTTCTCCGTCTTGTTTAAAGATTTTTTCTTGCATAGTTTTGTTTTATTTTAATGTTTACAGTGATATTATACCACTTAAACAAAAATCCTTCGACAAAGGCACTGTGGATAACTCAGAATCATCTCTTAGCTAAGCCTTCCCATCCCACTCGTCAAAAAATTCTTTCAAAAAATTTTCCATCACCACGTGCCTGCCTTGGGCAATTTCCTTGCCGGTTTTTGTGTTCATCAAGTCTTTGAGCAGCAACAATTTTTCGTAGAAATGATTTATCGTTGTTCCATTGTTGTTCTTGTATTGTTCAAATGATTCATGCAACTGAGACTTCACCTCAGGATCATACATTCCCCTGCCTTTTGATCCGCCATACGTAAAGGCTCTAGCAATTCCAATCGCGCCCATTGCATCCAATCTGTCAGAATCCTGCATGATTTCTCCTTCAATCGTGCTCATCCTTGTTGCTACTTTCGCACCCTTAAAAGACACCTCTTTGATAATTGTGCAAACATGAGAAATTACTTCCTCCTCGACCCCCCCTGGGCTTCAAGCCACTGCCTGGCAACTCTTGGCCCAACTGTGTCGTCGCCATCATGCGCTTTCCAGTCGGCAATATCATGAAGTAGTGCCGCCAATTCAACCACGAACATATCCGCCTTTTCTTTTTGCCCAATGTGCTGAGCCATTTTCCAAACGCGATAAATGTGCCACCAATCGTGGCCAGAGCCCTTACCCTCCAAAGTTTCCCGCGCATACTGCGCTGTCTTTTCAGTGATTTCCTGCTTGTTCATATTTTTTTGCATTTATACATTATACGTCATACAAAATACTTTATACTTTTCAACTATTTTTTAGGAAAGATAATTGAAAGATTCCCTGGCATGTATTTTCTCAAAACCTCCGGGATCACTACTGATCCGTCAGCTTGTTGGAAATTTTCGAGAATTGCGATGAATGGTCGCGGTGAAGGCAAGACGGTGTTATTGAGCATGAAAACATGTTTCTTTTCGCCATTTTTGTCGATATATTTCACATTAAGCCTGCGAGCTTGCCAATCCAAAAAGTTGGAAGCAGATCCTGTCTCGCCATAACCATCTCGGCTTGGCATCCAAGCTTCAATGTCAAAGGCGCGGAATTTTCCAGCGCTCATGTCGCCTGAACAAATTTTGAGCACGCGATATGGAAGTCCCAGTTCTGCGTGAATTTCTTTGGATATTTCCAGCATCGCATCGTGCATTTTGATTGACTCTTCGATATCAGCCGCCATCAAAACAACTTGTTCAACTTTCATGAACTCATGCACCCGATAAAGTCCCTTGGTGTCCTTGCCATATGATCCAATTTCAGAGCGATAACATTGCGAATATCCTGCCACCTTGATTGGCAGTTGTTCTTCCTTTAAAATTTCGTCTCCAAAATATGCCAGCAAGGATGGTTCGGCTGTGCCAACTAAGAATTTTTTTTCTTTGCTGCTATTTCCGTCTTGTTCTTTGTCGCCAGAAGCAACCTCATAGACTTCATCAACTTCACTGTCATATTCTTTGCCTTTGAAATAGCCGGTGCCGAAAAGTGCATTGCCTTTCACAAGCGTCGGCGGAATCATCGGTGAAAAACCTTTTTCAATCATTTTATTCAGGGCATACATCATCAATGCCATCATCAAGGAAACGCCTTCATTTTTCACATAGTATCCGCGATACCCCGCCACTTTAGCCCCTTTTTCTAAATCCAAAATATCCAAATCTTTGCCGAGTTGAATATGATCTTTAACAGGAAAATCAAATGTTGGAATCTCGCCGGCCTTTTCAATCACAACATTCTCTTCCTCATTTTTTCCAATTGGAGTGTCAGCAGAAATAAGATTTGGGACTCTGGTCATCATCGCTTCAAATTGCTCTTTGATTTTCTCAAATTCTGGTTGCGCATTGACGAGTTTTTCTTTGACGTTTTTGCCTTGCTCCAAGACGGCAATTTTCTCATCTCCTTGCGCGCTCGGAATCAATTCATTGAGCTTGTTTTTCTCAGCCAAAAGCTCTTCGATGTATTGCAATTGCAAAAGACGTTCTTTGTCCAATTTCAAAAGCTGGTCGATATCCAAATCGATGTTTTTGTTTTTTGCCACTTCCTTAATCGCCTCCGCGTTTTCCCTGATAAATTTAATGTCCAACATATATCTTAAATATAATTATAATTAACTTATAGCTATATTTTAGCCCTTATTTGAGGGATTTGCAAGAGTAAAGCGTTAATCAAAATAAGAAATAAAACCTTAATCAAGTTGTATAAACTTAAAATAACACCTTGAATTATAAAATTTAGCAAGTTGTTCACTCTCTTAACCAGCTTAATTAATCTGTCTGTTTTATTTGTCCAAATTTCTAGAATACCCTAAATAAATTTGAGTTTAATTTGCTTTTGGGTTATAATAAGATAGTACAAAAAAATCAACATATTAAGTGATGCAAACTTTTATTAATCATTTTAATAGGCACATTTCCACTGAAGAAGATTCTGGCGATCAACCGACTCTTGCAGAAAACTCCCCTGAAAAACTCTTGGAAAAATATGCAGCAGAGCATAAAAGTATTGCCTGCAAAGTTGTGCGTGAAGGAAATTATAACAACATCGTAAAGAAACTTGAAAGCAAAAAAGATTCTGAAAATTTTAATTTTCTGACTGAACAAATCAATCGAGTACAAAGAGAATATGAACAAATCTTAAATACAGATACAACTAATTTTCTTTTTCAAGAAGATGAAAATTCACTGGGAGTTTGGCAAGCGCTAACTATTCTTGAACTTTATGACAAAAACACTTTTGAGCACTCCTTGCAAACATTTCTGATTGCCAAGTCAAAAATTGACTCTCCGATTTATGTTGGCGAGCGCATTATTGATTTAAAAAAAATAATCAAAGACGAAAACTTGGTAAATCTTGATCAGTTTTATCGTGCTTGCCTATTGCACGATATCGGCAAAATTGAAATTCCTCATTTTCTCATTGCGAGTAGCATAAAAAACAGTGAATGGTCGGAATTATTGCTTGATTTTGATGAAAAAAATTATGTAGCCAACCCTCAAAAAGAAACTCCGCACAAGCTTCTCAATCAGATACTGACGGATAATAGCATCGACCTTCCAGCTGAAATCAAAGCTTATCCTGAAGCCACAAAAACTCAAAAAGAAGAAAAAAAGAGTATGTTAATAAAGTTCTTGACTGAAAATTATTTGCGCTGCGCACCCTATGTTCCAATCTCTGAAGCCATCAATAATCCAATCTTAGAAAATCGCGCTTTTTCATTGAAAAACATTGCAGAATTGAAACGTCGTCATTTTTCTCTAGAAAGTTCTCTTTTGCAAATTGTGCAATCACATGAAATTAGTTCAAAAATAATTCTTGAGAGCTTGAACTTGCAAAATGAAGCTATCTTGGTTGGTTCGCATCATGATTACAATGGAACCTATTCAATGAAATATGAGAAATATCCTTTAACAATTTCTCAGTTTAATTTGAGCGAAAGAATGTCTGAGTTTCTCCGTATTGCAGATATGCATGAAGCAATTCACAACAAGAGGCGACCACACGCTGATGGAAGGTCACAAATCGATTGTCTAATTATTCTTGCAAAATCAATCAATAAAAAAAGAATACACCCTTGGATTGCCTATGCCTGGCTTGTTGATGAACTTCAAAAAGTCAAAGAAACGAAAATTCATGATTCAAAAAAAGTTGCAATTCTTGAAGGATATGTTTCAGCGCTCAAGGATGAACTTTAAATTTAATTTTTCTACCCTATTATATAACAAAAAACCGACCTAAGCCGGTTTTTTTATTATTGTAATATTATAGAACGATTAGATATTCATATCTCCAAGAACGTCATCGATGCTTTTTTTCACTTCTGGTGCAGCAGGTGCAGCAGCTTCTGGTCGAGGTGTACGTTCTCCTCGTGTTGAACCTTCTGGTTCATTGATTTTGAGGTTAACTCTGGCGTTATTTCTTGCGCCAATAACTCGTAAAATAGTTCGGAGGGCTTTTGCTGTTTGGCCTTCTCGCCCGATAACCATTCCCATGTCTGCAGGATTCACATCTAAGGTGATGAGAACGCCCATTTCATCGATTTTTCTTTCAACTCTAACATCTTCAGGAGTGTCAACGAGTGCTTTTACAGCAAACTCCAAGAATTCCTGATCTGTGGGTCTTACTTGCGTCATAATTGTGTTTCATTAATTACTGATTAGCTACCAAGAAATAGTTTCAAAATAGTTGACCAAACATTTCATCAAGCTATTTCCTTATTTTTAATTATGGTCTTTTTTGGTGTTTTTGTCAAACTAGCATTCCTTCATCTCAAATCATTCATCTCCCAAATCGCAAACTTCGTTAATATCTTTCCTGAGTTCCGCTTTTTCTTTTTCTTTGAAATTTGTCCAGAATTCATCCAACTTCACCACTTCAGGATCAACAGGATCAACAGGAT
>CAIJXA010000080.1 GCA_903824515.1 uncultured bacterium | reverse complement strand
CGTTGGGAATTGGCAGGTTGTGGTTTTGATAAAACTGCTGCCAGGTTTTGATTTGCTCGGCCAGATTGAAACTGATTTCTTTGGTTTCATTGGTTTCAGGATCGGTGAAATTGGCTTTGATTTCTTTGGGAATGATTTTTTCTTTGATACTGGCCAGCTTGTTTTCAATTTGAGTTTTTAGTTCTTGGGCATTTTCCAATTTGCCAGTTTTCACCGCCTTGTCAAAAGCCACTTCAAATTGTTTTTCAAGTTCTTCCAGCTCGGCATATTCAGTTTTAAGCTCAGTGCAGAGGGACATGTGGGTATCGTACACTAAAATTAAACCAGGGACTAATTCCTTCTTCTCTTAAACAAAACCAGCACAGTCTTGAGACAAATTTGAATGTCCTGCCAGAGCGACCAATTTTCAATATAGTAAACATCGAGCTTATATTCGTCCTCAAATTCCAAATCACTACGACCGGAAACCTGCGCCATACCAGTGACCCCTGGTTTGATAGTGAGCAGACGTCGATGATATTCATTATACTTATCCACCTCACGTTGCTGATGAGGACGAGGGCCAACCAAGCTCATATCACCCCTTAGAACATTAAAAAATTGTGGGAGTTCATCAATAGAATATTTTTCAATAAAAGACCCGATCTTGGTTTTTCTGGGATCATTCTTAATCTTATAAAGTGGTCCGCGTTTCAAACTTTTTTGCACAATTAATTTCTTTTCATATTCAATAGCCTTTCTGCCCTCGGTCGTATTAGGGTCAGTGCACATGTCCCATTTCATATAACGAAATTTGAGCACCTCGAATTTTTTTCCACTTCCACCAATTCGCTCGTTTTTATAGATAATTGGGCCAGCTTTTTTGACCTCGAAAAATGATTCTATTTTTATCAATAAAGCCACCAGGACCATTAGTGGCGAAAACAATATTATCAACAAAATTGAGGCAACAATATCAAAACATCTCTTAAGGATTTTTCCCCATCCCTCAAGCGGAGTATTTCGCACTTCAATAATTGGCTCTCCACTGAAAATGCCAGCCTCAAAACGTGCTGTCTGAAGAGTGGTCGGAATAAACTTAAATGAAACATTGTTAATTGCACAATAGTCGATCAATTTCTCCTGTTCAGAATCAGTAAGCATTGCATCGCAAATAATGATTTCATCGAGACCTTTTTGCTTTTTAATTTGGCGAATCAATTGAATGCTTCCCGAATCAATATGGTTAACAATTCTATAGCCAAGACTCAAGTCATTTTCAATAATTTTTTTTATTTTATCCATTTTTCCGTTACTACCAATCAACAAGACACGGTGCACGCCAATTCCACGAGAAATCAAGAGCCACTTTTGGATTTTTCTCGAAATATACCTTCCAATCACCACAAAAATAACAGCCAGAACCCAAGCCGCCAAAATAATAAAACGCGAAGAAAAGAATTCTCTTTTTAAAAATATTGAAACAATCACAACCACCAAGGCAATCGAAGTTGCAGAAAAAACTTTCAAAGCTTCATGCCAAAATTTTCGTGTTATTTGCAAATTATACAAACCTTCAATTGCATAAATCAAAATAACAATCGGAGTCATCATCAAAATAACACTCAAATAAACTTTGAATGGAAAGTTGTACAATTTAGGTTTAAGCGAAAGAATCTCTGGAATATTCCTGATAGTAAACGCACTGAGTGATGCCAAGATTACCATCGCAGCATCAATCGGAACTTGAATGGCACTGAAAATTAATTCAGATCTTTTTTTCATAAAAAATTTATTGAAATAAATTGAGATACGCTTCGCAAAATATAATTGAAATTTATTTCTGTTTTATTTCCACCATATCTCTATCGTATTTCTATCATATTTCTATTTTATCTTTAAGCTATTTTTCTTCAAAAACAAAATGTATCAAACCAATCGATAAGCCGGATTCTGTCTGAGGCAACCATTTATCTAGGCTTATTATTACTAATACGCTCAAGCGGCACCCCGCCAATGCTACGCATTGGAAGCTCCAAATCTCAGAAAACAAACGCCAAGCAAAATTCAATTCGCCAATTGGCGAATTAATCACCAAAATTCAAAATTGCATTATTTGTAATTTGAAAATTAGTCATTGAATATTATCTGGAATCTTTATCTTGGTTGTTGGAATTTCCAGTGCGAAGCACTGGTGGTACGGCCTTGCATCCAAGTAAGGATTTAGCCGTTTCACCTTTCATGTTTCCATAAAAGCTCACCCTTTCTTGCGAATGGGTGTCTTGCTAACTTTCGCGCAAGACGTCTCTGCTCGCACCTCTGCCGTTGCATAGCAACGGAAATTACAAATCACAAAAAAACAAATACCAAACAAAATGCTAAGCTCAACTGCCAAAACAAAAACTGAGTTGTTCGTGATTTGGAAATTATTTATTGAGAATTGTTTGATTATTATTAGTTAATAATTATTGAAATTTCCAGTGCTATGCACTGGCGATGGGAATTACCCACTACCTTTGCCATTGCGCAGCAATGGAAATTTCAAATTTTAAAAAACAAATACCCAACCCTTTTCGCTAAATGACGATTCAGCTACCAAAATTCAAAAAGTTTACCTGGGCTTTGAAAATTGTTTATTAAGAATCGTTTGGAATTTGCAACTTGAAATTTGAAATTTCCAGTGCTACGCACTGGCTAAATGTCCGGACTTTCCTCCCTTCATTAAAAATGAACGGCGATTGCCTGATTGACTTGATACATTTAATTCTCAAAGAACCACTTAAAACATTATACCATAACCAACGAATTTTAGCTTTTTTTAGCAACTTTGTCAAGGATTTAAACTCGTGTG
>CAIJXA010000079.1 GCA_903824515.1 uncultured bacterium | reverse complement strand
AATTTTTGCTATAGTAAATTCATGTCAAAATCAAAAATACTTTTATTTTTGCTTATGAGTTTTATTGGGGCAGTTTTTGTGCGTTCATTTTTCGCAGTCACTCAGGTTCAAATTTTTCTGCTGCTGATTTTTTCTTTGATAACTTTATTCGTTTTTTATAAAAACAAAATTGCGACACTGGTCGCTTTTTTGTTGCTCGCTTTTGTTTTTGGTCTGTGGAAAACTGACAAAGAAATTGCCAAGGCGAATAATTTGATTTATGCGGGAAAAACTTTTGAGGAAAAAGCGGTTGTGCAAAAAGTGAGCGTTTCAGCTTTTGGACAAAATATTATTGCCAAGCTTGATGATGAAAAAATATCAGTTTTGCTGCAGGTTCCGCAATATCCAGAGTATAAATATGGAGACTTGTTGGAAATAGTTTGTCCAGCCAAAGCGATTGAAAATCGGCCTGCCTCTTCGGCGGGCTCAGATGACAGTTTTGATTATCGTATGTATATGGCAAAAGAAGGCGTGCTTTATCAATGTGAAAAGGGCAAATCAAGAAAGATTGGAGAAAACAGCGGCAATTGGTTTTATGGAAAAATAATTGCGGCGCGGACAATTTTTGAAAACAAGATAACCAGAGTCATTCCACAGCCATATGGCGCATTGGCCGAAGGATTATTATTGGGAGGAAGCGGGGGACTTTCCAAGGAAATTCAAAATGATTTTTCGCGCACCGGGATGACACATATCGTGGCCGTTTCAGGTTATAATGTGACAATCATTGCAGAATATCTGATTTTGCTTGGCATTGCTCTTGGGTTTTGGCGAAAGCAAGCAATTTGGTTTGCAATCGCGGGCATTGCTTTGTTTGTGATTATGAGCGGCTTGCCAGCTTCGGCAGTGCGAGCAGGTGTGATGAGCGGCATCTTGCTTTGGGCGATGAAAAATGGAAGATTGGCCTCATCAGAGAATGCAATTATTTTTGCTGGGGCGATTATGCTAGCACTTAATCCTTTGCTCTTGCGCTGGGATGTGGGTTTTCAACTTTCCTTTTTGGCAACACTTGGAATTGTGCTGACCTCATCTTTTTGGGAAAAAAGTTTTGTGAAAAAGCACAAAGCTTTGGGCATTTCGGAGGCCATAACCTTGTCATTGAGCGCTCAGATTTTCGTGCTGCCGATTATTGCGTATAATTTTCACATTGCTTCGCTCATTTCTCTTCTGGCGAATGTTCTTATTTTGCCGGTGATTCCACTTTCGATGTTGCTGGTATTTTTAGTAACCATACTTGGCTTCATCTGGACGCCGTTGTCTTTGGTTTTTGCTTGGCTGGCATTTGCGCTGCTGGCTTATGTGATAAAATTAATTCATGTTCTCGCCGAATTTCCCTGGGCAAGTGTTAGTATTGATAATGTAAAGCCATGGCAGATAGTCATATACTACCTTTTGTTGATTTACTCCTTGTCTCATATGCGGAGAATGGAAAATTTAAAAATCAAAATGGAAAATGACAAATTATAATGTTAAAATGAAAAGAGGGGATGTAATTTTTATTATCTAGCAAAACTAGTGGCATATCCTACCTCGTGAGTCTGAAGAGTCAGGGGCTCGTTGGGGTATCAATACCATTTATATTTTTACATTGTCATTTTTCATTTTGAGATTTACATTTTAAATTAATTTTGATGCGTAATCGTAAAATATTTTTTTCCATCATCTGCGGTCTTTTCGCTCTGGCAATAATCCTGAGTGTTGTCGTTTTGCAGGGCAAGAATGAGGCCTTGAGCGTCGTTTTTCTTGATATTGGACAAGGTGACGCAATCTTGATTTCGCAAGGCTCACAGCAGGTGCTGATTGATGGAGGTAAGGACGGAAAACTGCTCTTGGAAAAATTGGGGAGGTATATTCCATTTTGGGATCGCAATATCGAAACCATCATTGAAACTCATTCTGATCAGGATCATATTGGAGGATTGGTTGATGTCGTGAGCGCATACAAGGTTGGCAGTGTAATGGAGACTAAAATGCAAAATGATTCGCAAACTTTCAAGAAACTGGAGGGAATGATTGCTGAAGCTGGTATTGAAAAAGTTGAAGCCAAAAAGGATGTGGCCATCACCTTTTCCAATGGGTCAACTTTGCAAATTTTGTATCCTTTTGAATCGGTAATTGATATTAACGGCAAGGATACTAATATGTATAGCGTGGTTGCCAAATTGACAGTTGGCGACAATAAATTCTTGTTTACTGGCGACTTGCCAACAACGCAGGAAAATGAATTATTGGACAATGGTGTTGATGTGAATGCTAATTTCTTGAAAGTCGCTCATCATGGTTCCAAATATGCAACCAGCAGTTATTTCCTTGATCAGGTACGGCCTGTTGATGCAATTATTTCTGTTGGCAAAAATAACTCCTATGGACATCCAAATCAGGAAGTTTTGCAAAGACTGTCAGCTCACAGAATAAATACTTTTCGAACAGATGAAAGAGGCGATGTGGAATATGATTGCCAAAATGATGGAAAATGTGTTTTAAAAACTTTATAAATATAATTTAAGAAAAGTCACCAGTAATCAGTAATCACTAATCAATAATAAACTCACTGTGCTAACTCTTTCGTGATGACAGATGACCAATTATTAATTACTTGGAGTCTTGATTAAACCTAATTATTCTGCTAAGCTTTGAAAATAAAACATTTTAGTTAAATCATAAATTATCAAAAAACTATGGTACACCCAAAAAAGGAAAGGACATTTGTCATCCTTAAGCCAGATGCAATTCAAAGGAATTTTATCGGTGAAATCATCTCTCGCTTTGAAAGAACAGGACTAAAAATCACAGCGATGCGATTGTTGGTGCCAAAAGCTGAGCAATGCTGGGCACACTACAACAAAGACGAGGTATGGTTTTTGTCGAAAGGCGAAAGAATTGTAAACGGTCGCAAGGAAAACAATTTGCCGATTGAAAAAGAGGCTATTGAATATGGTCGTGATATCATCGGTCAATTGGTGACATTCATGACATCGGGACCGGTGCTTGCAATGGTGATTGAAGGAAATCAGGCTGTTGGAATCGTGACCAAGCTTGTCGGAGGAACAGAGCCGCTTACATCTGATATTGGAACAATCCGTGGAGATTTGACTTTGGATTCATATGACCTCGCAGGAATCGATGGTCGCGCAGTGCGAAACTTGATTCATTGTTCGGACAAACCTTCCGAAGCGGAAAGGGAAATCAAAATTTGGTTTGATGAAGAAGAAATCATCAACTATCGATCTATTGCTGAACAAATGTTGTATGATGTTAATTTGGATGGAATCTTGGAATAGTTTCATTTAGTCTTGAAAATGCTAGCTTTTGAAAGATGACAAAAACTGATCAATGTGATCAGTTTTTGTTTTTTAATTTGATATCATTATGTTTGTAATCAGGATGTAGTATAATGGCAGTACGCAAGGCCAGGGGTCTTGTAGCCTGGGTTCAATTCCCCGCATCCCGACTAAATTTGAACCACTTAAATTTTTCGGGAATTGAATAAGAAAGGGGTCGGGAAAACCTGGGTTTTCCCGGGGTGGAAGATTTGAAACCGCAAGGTTTCAAGGAGTTTGGCGACGTGAAATTCCCGGCATCCCGACTAAATTTGCAAAATCATATGAGCTTACGAGCGGCTGTAATAATAATCAAAAATGAAAAAATTCTTCTGATGCATAGGAGAAAAAACAGTCTGGAATATTTCACTGTTCCTGGCGGAACGATTGAGGAAGGTGAAACTTCGCAACTTGCGGCAGTCAGGGAGATCAGGGAGGAGACAGGATTGAATGTCGAGATCGGTGAATTGTTTTTTGAATTTGATGGCGCAAGAGGACATGAATATTTCTTTATGGCTAAAAACATTTCCGGTCAGGAGAAGTTGGGAGGCCCCGAAATGGAGAGGAATTGTGAAGAGAATTTTTATGAGCTTTCCTGGGTCAGTTTTGATGAGCTCCTTGGAACAGACTTGAAACCGCAGGAGATTAAAGATGAAATAACGGGGTATTTTCTCAAATAGGCTTCCCTGTGTCGTTCCGGAGATTTTTCGGAATAATAAAGTTGTGTCTGGCGTATTAGAGATATTATTTTAAACACTTATGAGGAATTTTTTCAAAAAATTTATAATTGTTTCCCTTGAACTCGTAATCATCACGGGGGTACTTTGGTATATTGCAGAAAAAAGAGGAATTCATACTATTGGCCAGGTTTCACCAGCACTGGAAAGAAAGATGCAGCAAGTCGCCAAGCAACCCTTTCCTCAGTTAACCGAGCCCACCATCAAAACCTTCCCCTGGAACTATAAAGATGTGAAATATGAATTGCCACTCACTTTGTATCAATCTGTTTATGCATATTATCAAAACCAGCCCAAGACTTATTCTTATAGTGGCCAGCTTCCTGCAGATTGGGAAGATAAATATTATGGAATGTTTTTGAAAGCAAACGAGGTTGACCAAACAATTTCGCAACTAGCAACCAGCCTGCAAGCACTTGGCGATAAGCACAATTTGAGCAGTGATCAAGTTGTTGAGCTGACATTGGCTTTTGTGCAAGCTATTGAGTATGACGATGCCAAGGCCAGCAATATCTTGGCTAAAAATGGCAGCGAAACAATGCTTTATCCATATGAAACTCTTTTCCAGCAGAAAGGTGTCTGCAGTGATAAGAGTTTGTTGGCCCTTGCGATTTTGAGAAAAATGGGCTACGGGGTTGCAATTTTTGCTTATGAGCAGGACAACCACATGGCTATTGGTGTTGAGTGTCCGAAAAGCTATTCAACTTATGGAAGTGGCTACTGTTACAGCGAGACTACGAGTGTAGGAAATAAGATTGGAATCATTCCACAGTTTGACGCTCAAAGCAATAAAACTGTGGACGTCAAAGAGCTTGCAAATTTTGACCAGAATCAACAGCAGGAAAAAAATCTTCAAGAGCTTGGTCAGGTGACGATTTATCAAAGTTCAACCGGAAAAGAATATGCTGGGATTATTGAAACGAGAAAAATTGAAGCCGAGATTGTTCAGTTGAAAACAAAAATGAAAGCTTTAATTGCTCAGCTTGGGAATCAAAAAAAAGTCATAACTCAAGAATTGTCAAATTTGGATAGTCAGAAAGATGATCTGGATAATTTGAAAAATGATCAAAATTTTGAAAAATATAATACTGGAGCGGAAAAATACAACAGTTTATTGAAAAAATATAAAGCGGATGTAAGGTCGTACAACAATCTCATCCCGCTTTACAATCAAGCAGTAACAAGCTATAACTTATTAATCAAACAATAGTGAATATATTAAGCCATAAAATTGAAGAAATGGGTATTATTAAGAAAGTAACGCTGGGTAGCGAGAAAATTGAATATACCGTCAGAAAACACCGAACCGCAAAAAGGCTTAAGCTGGCTATTTATTGCGACGGAAACTGTGTTGTTACCCTGCCTTGGCGCATGGGCTTTTTGAGTGCAGATGAGTTTATCAAGAAAAATGCCGAGTGGGTTTTGGAAAAAATGAAGGCGATGAAAAAAATTGGCAAGAGCAGCCTTTTTGCCCGTCACGATCACGTGGAATATCTCAAACTCAAAGAACACGCCCGCGAAATGGTGGCCAAGCGGCTGGAGAAATTTAATGCAGTCTATGGTTTCAATTATAAGGGAGTTGCCATTCGCAACCAAAAAACCCGCTGGGGAAGCTGCTCATCCAAAGGTAACCTTAATTTCAACTACAAAATCCTGCTGTTGCCGCAACGCCACGCTGACTATATCATCGTCCATGAACTTTGCCACCTCAAGGAATTTAACCATTCCAAGCGCTTCTGGAACCTCGTGGCGCAAACAATCCCTGAATATGCGAAGATTGTTGAGCAGCTCAGAGTTTTGTAGGAATTAGGTGGTAGGTTGTAGGAAATATTTTTTTGATTTTTCTGAAAATACAATAGTCTCAAAAACTCTTTAAAAATTGAAGCCATGCAGAAAGAAGATGCGGGATCTAAGCAGGAATCAGCGGGGACACCAAGAGTAGCAGTTGTGAGGATAGTCCATGTTAATAGAAGGAGGAATCCTTATAATTCTCCAGGAGTTGAAGAAACACCCGCAGGGAAGATTGTGTCTGTGAATCAGCCAACGGACACGCCTGAAAAATGTCCAGCAAGGCTTCCTGAAGATTTTTATTCTTCAGAGAAGGATTAAGGTTGAAAAATACAAACCATAAACAAGCCCATCGCAGAAAGCTCATCTGTTGGTGGGTTTTTCTGTTTTATATGGTATAATTAAAAGATAAAAATTGAAAAAATAAACATTATGCGAAAAATATTTTTAGACATCGAAACTTTGCCGGCGGGGGAGGACAAGTTGGAAATTTTGAAAAAACTATATGAAAAAAAAGTCGCCAAGCAGGGAAGTGAAAAAAATGAAGGCGAAACTTTTGAAGCTTTTGTGGGAGCGACCAATTTTGACGGGGCTTTTGGTCGCATTTTGTGTATTGGTTTTGCGATTGATGATGGCGCACCAGAGAATCTCTATCATGAAAACAATGAACGCCAGACCCTGAAGCGTTTTTGGGAAATTGTGGATTCAATCAGCTCGCCATCACGCGGCGGCTATGGCGGTCCGGACTATGGCGTGCAATTTGTTGGCCATAACGTGATGGATTTTGATTTGCGATTTATCTATCAACGCTCTATTGTTTTAAATGTGAAACCAGCCTATGAGCTGAATTTTGCTCGTTATCGAAATTACCCAATCTATGACACGATGCGCGAATGGGCGAAATGGAGCAACAGCTCAATTGGTCTTGAGAAGTTGGCATTAGCTTTGGACATTCCATCTCCAAAAGATGAAGGAATCGATGGCTCACAGGTGGCGCAATTTTTTGCCGATGGAAAAGTGAATGATATTTTGGAATATTGCAAAAGAGATGTTGAGACGACTCGGGCAGTATATCGCAAAATGACTTTTGACAAACCAGCCAATAAACTATTTTAAAAATTCACCCAGTGAAATAATTTTAAAAAATTACTATTTTTTAAAATTAAGATTTGAGTGATTGGTTTAAGGATGAAATTATAATAATAAATTAAAATATAATAGGCGTTGTTTTTTCTCAGGAAAACTCAAATCTTATTTGACGGGGTAAATGCAACAAATCAAAGAAAAAATGGTAACAATTAAAGACAAGGGAATTGAACTCGAAAGGGAAATTCGTGAAAAAACCTTGGGCTATATTCTCACGAGTTTCGGACTAGTCGCCGGCCTAGCTTGGAACGAAGCAATCAAAGCTTTCATTGAAAGATTCTTTTCTGATCCACGAAATGGCTTGCAAGCCAAGTTTCTCTATGCCGTCGTGATGACCATCCTGGTGGTCGTGATTTCACTTTATTTGACCAGACTTTTCAAGGTTGAAAAAAAGGAGAAAGAAATCGAGGTCAAGAAGAAAGAAACAAATATCTCAAAAAGAAAGAAATAATCCGTGTTTATGCAAGCGTAAAATGAAAAAAGATTTAATTGCTTATTCAAACTGGTCACTCATCAGAGATCTTGGAAAATTTTTAAGGCCATACAGGTGGCGTTTCTTCGTGGCCTCATTGCTCAGGCTGATTAGTGATATTTCACATTTGTATATAGCATATGGCTTCGCTTTGATTGTGACTTTCTTTAGTCAGTATAATACTGGACAATCACTGCGATATTTTTGGATGGTTACTCTTTTCATGTTTGTGGCATATCTCGTGAATCATTCTTTGAGATTTTCTGCAAAATATATTGGCTATCAAATCGTGGAAAAAGTTTCGCTCGACAGTCAGCTCGAGATGGTCAGGCATCTTTCTTTGCTTGACATTGCTTGGCATGAAAAAGAAAATGCTGGCAATAAAATGAAAAGGATTCAAAAAGGCGGGGATGGTTTGAAGCGAATTCTGCAAATGTGGATCAATAGCTTTATTCAAATCGCAGTTGACTTTATTGGTATGATTTTTATCCTGAGCACTGTTGACAAGCTTATTGGCGTTGTTATGGTCGTTTTCTTGATAACATATTTTGCCATTTCTTTTTTTATGCTCGGAAGAGCAAAGGCTGTCTCTCAAAGGGTTGACGCCATGGAAGAGGATGTTTCAGGCTTGATGTTTCAAATCATCCATAGCATCAGAACTGTAAAGGTTTTGGCAATGACGGAAAATATTCTCAAGATGATCAACATTCAGGTTGCTGGACTTTTTGCGATAATCCAGCAGCGAGTTTTTAGTTTTCAAACGCGGGCATTGATTCTTGGTGGCTGGACTGTTTTATTTCGATTTGGCATCTTGATAATGGTCGCCTATGGAATTGCGAATGGTCATTATGCAGTTGGACTGCTGGTTCTTTTTAATGGCTATTTCAATAATCTTGCTGCATCAGTTGAGGAATTGTCCGAAGCCGCACAGGATTTGATTGTTTGCAAATATGGCATAGCTCGCATGCAGAGAACACTGGATGAACCAATTCTAATTGATAGTGAAAAAAATAAAGTTAATCTGCCGAGCGACTGGAAAACAATCGCTGTTAAAAATTTGTCATTTTCTTATGGGAAAAATGAGATTTTGAAAAACATTTCCTTTGAGATCAAGCGCGGTGAGCGAGTTGGCATTGTTGGGCTTTCTGGGGCGGGCAAGTCAACCTTGATGAAGCTATTGATGAAAGAGAATGAGAGCTACAGTGGGGATATTCTGTTTGACGGCGTGCCACTGCGAAAAATAAAGAAGCGTTCATATTTCAAGCAAGTTGGGGTGGTTTTGCAGGATACTGAGGTTTTCAATTTCACCTTGCGAGAAAACATAACAATTGTCAGTCCAAAAAAACAAAACCAACAGGATTTGAAAAATGCTCTTGATATTGCGCATGTGACAGATTTCTTGAAAAAGCTTTCCGGCGGACTGGAAACTTTTATTGGAGAAAAGGGAGTGAAGCTTTCTGGCGGCGAGCGTCAGCGGCTTGGCATCGCCAGAGCGGTCTATAAGCGACCAGAGATTTTGTTTTTGGATGAAGCCACTTCACACCTGGATTTGGAATCGGAAGAAAAAATCAAAGATTCGCTGCACAAATTTCTCAGAAAAGTCACTGCTGTTGTCATTGCTCATCGGCTGACCACTATTCGCGAAATGGACAAAATTCTTGTGATTGAAAATGGCCAGCTGATCGAGTCCGGCAGTTTTGAGCAACTCTACGGCGCCAAGGGCAGGCTCTATGAACTCTGGGAGAAGCAGAAGTTCTAGTGAATATTTTTTTACGCATTAAAAAAGTCCTCAACCATTACGGTGAGGATTTTTTTGAAACTATTGCTTGGAAAAAAGCTTTTTATCTCGCAAGGATAGCAAGTTGCGGAATCCTTATTTGCTCTCAGTCTTCATACACTTGGTGCAAATCTTGGCTTTCTTTCCATCAATCTTCTTTGATTGAATATTGATTGAAAACTTTCTTTTAGAGGCGATGTTTGAATGGCTTCGGGAATTTCCAGCTGTTGTTCCGCGACCGCAAACGCTGCATACTTTACTCATAGTTATGAAGCATGGAACATGAAACATGAAACAAGAAATCAATCTCCTTATGTTCTAAGAAAAATATGCTTCGTGTTTTATGCTACGTGTTCTATGATGATGTTGATTTATTACAAGGTTTACTGTATCATAGCTATTGAGTTTTGACAACCCCTGAAAGGGGGAATTGTTAAATTGCTATATTGTTATATTGCTATATTGTTAAATTGTTAATTCATTAAGCAGGCTGCATTTTATTTGTAGATTTGCCTGCCTGCCGGTAGGCAAGGTAGCTAATTTGTAGATTTGTGGGTTCTGTGGGAAATATTCCATGGAAAACATATAAGATATACCTTATGGACCTAAATTCAATCGTTTTGATTGCTTTCTATATTGTTATTTTGATTTATTCAATCATTATCCACGAAGTCATGCATGGGTACGTAGCTCTTTGGCTTGGCGATTCGACTGCAAAATACGCTGATAGACTCAATTTTAATCCGCTCAATCATATTGATCCGGTCGGTTCGATTATGGTACCCTTGATTATGCTGGCAACTTCCGGTTTTCGTTATGCCTTTGGCTGGGCCAAGCCGGTGCCGTATAATCCCTTTAATTTGAAAGATCAGAAATGGGGTCCAATGTTGGTCGCACTTGGTGGACCTGGTTCAAATATCGCTTTGGCACTTGTGGCTGCAATTGCTGGAAAAATGATAACTTTGCCAGCGGCAATCAAGGGCGATATTATTATTAGTGTTGCAAGTGGCAATTGGACTCAGCTCTCAACTTTTGTGGCTGGTTCAATCGGTGCTATCATTTTTACCCTAATGGTGATTGTAATTTTCTGGAATGTGCTATTGGCTTTTTTCAATTTAATTCCTTTTCCACCTTTGGACGGCTCAAAAATTTTGTTCACATTCTTTCCAGTCAAAATGGAAACCATGATTATGCTTGAGCAATATGGCTTTATGTTACTTTTGCTTTTTGTTTTCATTTTTTCAACTCCACTTGGAGTCTTCCTGAACACTATGTTAAGTTTGTTTTTTGGGATTACTATTTAAATCATTTTTTCGCTTATTATCTCTTTTCAAATATAATAGTAACTTGCAATCATAGTGTGATTACAAATTAAGTATTAATTAACAAGCACTTCGTTTGACATATTTGCAAAAGTTAGGTAAACTACTTTTGTTAGTCAAGTAGCCAATTTTTTGGCTGTTTTGTTTTAGAAAGTAGTCAATTGAGGTCCGTTTCGTTCTGGACGGATTTCCAGCAGGCTATGCTTAATTTAAAAATGAACTTATATTTTTCAATTTTGGTTTTTGAAATTTAATCATTGAAAATTGATTAGAAATTAGAAATTAGAAATTAGAAATTAAAGCGAAGCGTAATATGCCAACAATAAATCAGCTAGTGAAGAGAGGACGCACATCGTCAACCAAAAAATCAAAGTCACCTGCAATGATGACAATTTTCAACACCTTGCAAAATCGACCGAAACAAACGGCCAGTCCGTTTAAGCGTGGAGTTTGCATCAAAGTCAGCACTACCACGCCAAAGAAACCGAACTCAGCGCTGCGAAAAATCGCTCGTGTTCGTTTGACCAATGGTATGGAAGTCACTGCCTATATCCCGGGAGTTGGACATAACTTGCAAGAGCATTCAATCGTGATGATTCGCGGAGGAAGAGTGAAAGATCTTCCAGGTGTGCGCTATCACATTGTGCGTGGAGTTTTGGACAGCGCCGGCGTTGACAAACGAAACCAAGGCCGCAGCAAATACGGAGCTAAGAGACCAAAAGCTAAGACCGAGTAGTTCTGTCGCAGATTTAAGAGAATTATTTGAATTAAATAAGATTATAATTAAAGATTAGGGCTTAAAATTTTCAATTTTCAATTTTCAATTTTCAATCAATTTTAAAATGTTTAAATTTTCAATTTTGAAATTAAAGCATTAGAAATTATTTAGAAATTAGAAATTAGAAATTAGAAATTAAGGAAAATATGGCACGAAGAAAAAGAGTATATAAGAAACAATGGAAGGCTGACTCGAGATATGGAAATGTTTTGGTGGGTCGTTTTATTGGAAAAATTTTGCAAGACGGCAAACGAAGTATTGCCGAAAAAGTTATCTATGAATCATTTGATATTATTCATGAACGCACCAAAAAAGGCGGTCTGAATGTTTTTGAACAAGCAATCAAAAATGTTTCTCCTCTTTTGGAATTGAAATCAAAAAGAGTTGGCGGCGCAAACTATCAAGTTCCGATTCAAGTTTCTGGAGAACGCCGTCAGACTTTGGCAGTGCGTTGGATCCTGGCAGCTTGCAGAGCAAAGAAGGGCAAGAAAATGGCTGAAAAAATGGCAGATGAATTCATTGATGCCTCAAACAAGGTTGGAAGCGCAATGAAGAAAAGAGACGACACTCATCGAATGGCTGAAGCAAACAAAGCCTTTGCTCACTTTGCATAGATTCTTGCGATAGAAACTCCTGCTAGTTTGGGGTTTCTATCTTTGTTTTATAATCAAAAAAAATAATATTAAAATTTTGAATTTTGAATTTTGAATTTTGAATAAATTTTGAATTCCTGCATGTTTTGAACATTGGAATATTGGAATTTGATTAGAAATTAGAAATTAGAAATTAGAAATTAATTTTTTATGTCCACAGAAAATGACATTGCAAAATTAAGAAACATCGGCATTATTGCTCACATTGATGGTGGAAAAACCACAACCACTGAGCGTATTCTGTTTTACACTGGAATCACTCACAAGATTGGAGAAGTTCATGAAGGCGCTGCTACCATGGACTGGATGGAACAAGAACAGGAACGGGGAATCACAATCACTTCCGCTGCCACGAAATGCAGCTGGAAAGGTCACCCGATCAATATCATTGACACTCCTGGTCATGTGGACTTTACGGTTGAGGTTGAGCGCTCCTTGCGCGTGCTTGATGGCGCTGTGGTTATTTTTGATGGAAAAGAAGGAGTTGAGCCGCAATCAGAAACTGTTTGGCGACAAGCTGACAAGTATCATGTGCCTCGCATTTGCTTCGTGAATAAGATTGACAAGGAGGGTGCTGATTTTAATTTCGTGCTTGGTTCTATTTGGAATCGTTTGACTCCAAACGCCTTGGCACTTCAAATTCCAATTGGGGAACGCAGCGAATTTTCAGGCGTGGTTGATTTGATGAAAATGAAAGCTTATAGCTTTGAAGGTGAAATGGGTATTAAAGTTGTGGAAAATGAGATTCCTGCTGAGCTTGTTGAAAAGGCTAAGGAGTGGAGAGAAAAAATGGTTGAGAAAATTTCTGAAACTAATGACGCACTAACTGAAAAATATCTAAACGGTGAAGAAATTTCAACAGAGGAACTCAAAGCAGCTCTCAGAGCAGGCGTGATTGCTGCCAAGCTTGTGCCGGTTTTTACTGGAACAGCGCTTCGCAACAAGGGCGTGCAATTGGTTTTGGACGCTGTGGTTGATTATCTCCCATCTCCATTGGATATTCCTCCAGTATCTGGAATCAATCCAAAAAATGGGGAGGAAATTACACGTAAGGCTGATGACAGTGAACCGTTTGCGGCTTTGGCTTTCAAGGTTGCGACTGACCCATTTGTGGGCCAATTAACATTCTTCCGGGTTTACTCTGGAACATTAAAAGCTGGTTCATATGTGATCAATGCAACTAATGGTCAAAAAGAAAGAATTGGACGAATTTTGCAGATGCATGCCAATCATCGAGAGGAAATTGATGAAATCAAAGCTGGCGGCATTGGCGCCCTAGTTGGTCTTAAAAACACCACAACTGGAGACACGCTCTGTGATGAGACCAGACAAATTCAATTGGAAAATATTGTTTTTCCTGAACCTGTGATTGACATTGCTGTGGAACCAAAAACGAAGGCTGACCAAGAAAAAATGGGACTTGCTCTTCGTAAATTGGCTGGAGAAGATCCAACGCTTCGTCTTCGAACAGATGAAGAAAGTGGACAAACAATCATTTCCGGAATGGGCGAACTTCATCTTGATATTATTATTGATCGCATGAAACGAGAATTTGGAGTTGAGGCAAACATTGGTCAACCTCAAGTTGCTTATCGCGAAACAATCAAGGGGCAGGCTCAAGCTGAAGGAAAATACATTAAACAATCTGGAGGACGCGGACAATATGGACATTGCTGGCTCAGGGTTAAGCCTCAAGAAGAAAAAGGCAAGGGCTATGAATTTTTTGATGAAATTAAAGGTGGAGTTATTCCTCAGGAATATATCAAGCCAATCAATATGGGAGCCAAAGAGGCTTTGGAAAATGGGGTGCTGGCTGGATATCCAATGGTTGATGTAATGGTAACTTTGTACGACGGATCATATCATGAAGTTGACTCTAATGAATCTGCTTTTAAAATTGCCGGATCAATGGCTGTGCAAGAAGCGGTTAAACGCGCTGACCCTATCATTCTGGAACCTATTATGAAAGTGGTGGTGACTTGTCCTGAACAATTCATGGGAGACGTTGTGGGAGACATTAATTCTCGTCGTGGAATGATCAAGGAAATCAATGATCGTGGAGAGGGGAATGCGCGCGTGAAAGAAATTGAAGCTGATGTGCCTTTAGCTAGCATGTTTGGTTATGTTACCCAACTTCGCAGCATGACCCAGGGACGCGCCAGTTCTGTGATGGAATTTGGTCACTATAGTGAAGTTCCAAAAAATGTGGCTGAAGCGATTATCGCCAAGAAATAAGGGGCAACTTACCAGGCGTTAGCTTCTTAGTTTCTCAGGAAAATACGAAATTCAAATGCACTTTTTTAAAAGCAGCCTCGAGAGAGGCTGCTTTTTAGTTGTGTTATTTTTGGGAACTTTGTATAATTGCAACATATGAATGAAATGCAGTTTCACGAAAATAGAGCCACCTTTTCAGGAAAAAGCGCCTATGAAAAAATTAGGCGTTTTTATGATTTCAAAAAAGGTGAAAAATTGAGGATCTTAGATGTGGGATGTGGAAATGGCAAGCTAGCCGAATATCTTGTAGGTCTTAGACATGAAGTTGTTGGAATCGATGCTCAAATTGCCAGTGAAAAAAAGGATAGTTACACCCATATTCAGCAAGACCTCTCCCTGGTTTGGAAGGTAGCACCAGATTATTTCGATATGGTCATTTGCACTGATGTTGCTGAACATCTTTATAACCCGACGCATATCCTGAAGCAATCTGAACTGGTTTTGAAAAGTGGTGGCCTGCTAATTTTTGGGGTGCCGAATCATTTTGATCTTAGGCAGCGTCTGCGAATGTTTTTTGGAAAAGGCATTGTTCATTGGGACAATGTGCAGTATGGTCAGAAATCCTGGGATTATTCACATGTTCGTTTCTTTAGTCTGAAAGATCTTGGAGAAATGTTTCAATCGTTCAATTGGCAGGTTGAGCAATTGCAATTGAATTTTATGGGTGGGGGCTTGATTCCAACGCGCCTTACTCCAACATTTTTGCGAGCTGCCCTGCTTAACCTCTGGCCAAATTTGTTTTCAGGGAAATTCATTTTTTGCATGCGTAAGTCAGCCGATGTCAAAAATGAGAGTTTGCCAAAAATAATCCGCCTCCCATTTACCCCGAAAGATTTTTGAAAAAACTCACAATTTTTTAAAAATATTATCTAGATTATGAATTTAGATAAAATTGCTTGAAATAACCCTTAAGGGTAAGAATTTTTGCATAGAATGGTTGTGTGAGGAAAAAATCAAATAAATCCCTTATTTAAGCCAAATCTAAAAGCTAAGAAGCTAATGACTAAGAAGCTAATTCACGGCTCTTGACAGGATTTATTTATCGTGTAGAATAAACAAGTATTCGATTTTCCTTGAAAGGAATTTTTTAATTGCTTTTTTTGGAATATCGTGTTAAAATTTTTATTAATAAACAATCTTTAAGTATCAGCCAGTTTTGGGACAAAAATAGCCCCAAGCAGAGGCGAAAAAATTAATATGGCAGTAGCAAAATTTGAGCGCACAAAACCACATGTAAACGTTGGAACAATTGGACACGTTGACCACGGCAAGACAACTTTGACCGCGGCTATTTTGCATTGCCAATCTTTGAAAGGTTTTGCAAAAGAAAGAGGTGTAAATGAAATTGACAATGCTCCAGAAGAAAGAGAACGAGGAATCACCATTGCAACTTCACATTGTGAATATGAAACCCAGGCTCGTCACTACGCTCATGTTGATTGTCCAGGTCATGCTGATTATATCAAAAATATGATTACTGGTGCAGCTCAAATGGATGGATCTATTATCGTGGTAAGTGCTACTGATGGCCCTATGCCTCAGACTCGCGAACACATTCTTCTTGCCAAGCAAGTTGGAGTGCCAGCAATCGTAGTTTTCATCAATAAGGTTGATATGGTTGATGATGCAGAATTGATTGATTTGGTAGAAGCTGAAATTCGTGAACTTTTGACAAAATATGAGTTTGATGGCGACAACGCAGCAGTTGTGCGAGGTTCAGCTACTAAGGCGCTTGTGGCAACGTCTATTGATGATCCCGCTGCTAAACCAATTTATGACCTTATGGATGCGCTTGATGCAAAAATTCCTGATCCAGTTCGTGATACTGACAAACCATTGCTTATGCCTATTGAAGATATCTTCTCAATTGAAGGTCGTGGAACAGTGGTAACTGGAAGAATTGAACGAGGAACAATCAACATCAATGAAGAAGTTGAAATAGTTGGTCTTCGCCCAACAGTGAAAACTGTGGTAACAGGAATTGAAATGTTCAACAAATCACTTGATCGTGGACAAGCTGGAGACAACGCAGGACTACTTTTGCGAGGAATCAAAAAGGAAGATGTTGAACGCGGACAAGTTCTTGCAAAGACCGGTTCAATTACCCCACACACAGAATTTGAAGGAGAGATTTATATTTTGACCAAAGAAGAAGGTGGACGACACACTCCATTCTTCAAGGGATACAAACCACAATTTTACATTCGAACAACTGATGTAACTGGGGAAGTTATCCTTCCAGAGGGAACCGAAATGGTTATGCCTGGAGATACAATTAGTCTGACAGTTAAATTGATTTCGCCAGTAGCTATGGAGGAAGGAATGAGGTTCGCTATTCGCGAAGGAGGACGCACTGTTGGAGCTGGTGTAGCAACAAAAATCATCAAATAAAGTTTTAGTTTACTATGTAGACATAAACGATTATGTCTACCTGTGTTGCCTAGAACAAAGTTTAAATAGTAATTTTTATCTCAATCCACCCAGATGGCTTCGAAAAAAATAGAATCAGGACAATCCACAAGAATCAGAATTAAGATCAAAGCTTATGACAATAAGGTGATTGATCAGTCAGCGCGAAAAATTGTTGAAACTGCTGAAAGAACGGGCGCTAGGATAACTGGCCCAGTTCCTCTTCCGACAGAAATTCACAAGGTGACTGTTAACAAATCAACTTTTGTGCATAAGGATGCTCGTGAGCAATATGAAATGAGGATTCACAAGCGTCTAGTTGATATCTGGGATCCAACAGCAAAGACAATTGAAAGTCTGACCGGACTTGATTTGCCAGCTGGTGTAGATATCGAAATAAAGATGTAGCATGTAAAAGGCGTACTACGAAAGCTACCATACGAATCACAAATTAGTAGGTATGTTTGAATGGTAAATATCGTCGGGGCTTGCATAAATTTGAGAATTGATTTAAAATAGATAAGTTAGAAAAAAGAAAAAAACTAGTTAAAGTCCTACTGCAAAGTTGGATACTCAATTAGCTAAGTCGAGGAATTGCTCCTCGGACCATGCTGGCTGAGAAGCCAGTTTTTTGTTCGAAATATAAGTATAATTACAGATATGAAAAATATTTTAGGAAAAAAAATGGGGATGACAACTCTGTATGATCAGCAACAGGGAGCTCTTAATATTACCTTGATTGAATGTGAGCCAAACACTGTGTCTATCGTGAGAACGTCGCAGAGAGATGGCTATAGCGCTGTTCAACTTGCAACTAAGAAGACAAAAAAAGTTACTCACAAGAAAGAATTTCGCAGTGAAGATGTAGTGGCATTGGCAGTTGGTGATAAGGTTACCGTTGAAAATTTTGCAATTGGAGATTTGGTTAAAGTTAGTGGTATCGCTAAAGCTAAGGGATTTCAGGGAGGTGTGAAGCGTCATGGGTTTGCTGGTTCTCCTGCTTCGCATGGACATAAGCATGATTTACGAGCTCCTGGATCAATCGGTGCTCAACAACCACAGCATGTTATCAAAGGAAAAAGAATGGCTGGACGCATGGGTGGAAAAAGGAAATCAGTGAAGAACGTGAAAGTTGTTTATTTGAATATTGAAAAAAATCTCATTGGCGTTCTTGGCTCGGTGCCTGGAGTTGTTGGAAGAATCGTTGAGGTTCACGGATAGAAAAATACAATAATTTGAAATTTAAAATTTGAAATTTATAATTTAGCGAAGCGAATATTATGGCTACAATTGCCCTGCACAATCTAGAAGGAAAAAAAATAGAGGATTTGACTATCTCAGATGAGGTTTTTGCTGTGAAATCAAATGATGAACTATTACACCAGGTTTTTATGGTGATTGCTGGTAATCAAAGATTTTCAATTGCTAACACTAAGGATAAAAGTGAAGTTGCCGGAACTGGCAAGAAACCTTTCAAACAAAAGGGAACTGGAAGTGCCAGGCAAGGACAAAAGAGAAATCCTGTAATGAAGGGTGGTGGAATTGCTTTTGGTCCAACAAGTGATAGGAATTTTAAAAGAGATGTAAACAAGAAAATGAAGCAAAAGGCAGTAAGAATTGCGCTTAGCGAGAAACTTCGAAGCGGAACCCTAGTAGCAGTTGATGTGCTTGAACTTAAGGATGCGAAAACTAAAGCTTTTGCTGAGGTTATTAAAAACCTTAAACTGGCTGGGAAAACACTAGTTTCATTTACTGAGGGAGAACGAGCACTTGCAATTGCTAGTCGAAACATTCCTAAAATTACAAATATTGAAACAAAGGATTTGAATGTATATGATTTGCTCAATAATAAGAATGTGCTTTTAAGTAAGGCATCGATTGCATTTTTGGAAGAAAAATTTGTAAAATAATTTAGAGATTTATTAAATATATGGCAGCAATAGAAGAGAAAAAAGAAAATGTTTCAAAAAAAGAAGTGGTTGTTAAAAAAGTAGCTAAGAAGGCTGCTCCTCAAACCGCTGAAAATGCTGATATTGCTTATCGCGTTCTTGTGGAACCTTGGATTACTGAAAAATCACACGCTGGACTTGCAGAGAATAAATATGTTTTTAGGATTACGCAAGATGCTACTAAGGCGCAAGTAAAGAAAGCAATCGAGGGTTTTTATAGAGTAAGTGTTCAGAAAGTTGCGGTTTTGAATTTTATTCCAAAGAAAAGAGTTTACGGTAGATTTGAAGGCTGTAAATCTGCAATCAAAAAAGCGGTTGTGACTTTGAAAGAGGGAGATAAGATTGAATTATTCCAAGGAGCCTAATCAATATTCAATAGACAAGAAACAAGAGACAATAAAACAATCAGAATACAATGAGCGGTGAAAGTATTTAAATACTTGATTACTGATTACTGATTACTGATTACTGATATATTATGGCAATTAAAGTATACAAAAAAAATACAGCTGGAAGGCGAAATATGTCGATTGTAAAACCGGACGATCTTACCAGTAAAAAGCCTGAAAAATCCTTGCTTGCTCCAATGACTCAAAAGGCCGGACGTAGCCATGGAAAAATTTCAACCAGGCATCAGGGAGGCGGGCACAAGAGACGTTATCGATTGGTGGATTTTAAGCAGCAGAAATTTGATATTCCTGGAAAGATTATTGCAATTGAAAGAGATCCAAATAGGAGCGCTCTTATTGCGTTGGTATCATACAAGGATGGAGATAAACGATACGTGCTTGCATCAGAAGGTATGAAGCAGGAAGTGGAAATTGTTTCTGGCGAAAATGCTCCAATCAAGAAAGGCAACAGAACTGTCCTTAAAAATATTCCCTCAGGAACCATTATTTCAAACATTGAGTTGGTTGTTGGAAAGGGAGGTCAGTTGTCACGTAGTGCAGGCTCAGGAGCAATTTTGATGGCTATTGACGGAAAGATGGCTCAATTGAAAATGTCATCTAATGAAATAAGGTTGGTTAGTAAAGAATGCTACGCAACTATTGGAAAAGTAAGTAATTTTGAACATAGTGCTGAAAAACTTGGAAAAGCTGGAAGAAACAGATGGAAGGGTAAGCGGCCAGAAGTTCGTGGATCAGCAATGAATCCTGTCGATCATCCACATGGAGGAGGAGAAGGAAGACAAGGAATCGGCTTGAAGCATCCGAAAACGCCATGGGGTAAGCCTGCTTTAGGAAAGAAAACCAGAAAGAAGAAAAGATATAGTGATAAATTTATTGTTAAACGAAGAGTCAAAAAATAGCATCCGAAAAGCGCACCACAAAAGCGCCCATTCGAAAAATTTCGTAGATTTGTAATTAATTCGTAGATTCGTATCGGTAAAAAAATATGTCAAGAAGTTTAAAGAAAGGACCTTACGTGGATGAGCGCGTTACCAAGAAAATTTTAAACGCAACGCCAGGTCAAGGAACAATTAAAACTTGGGCTCGGGCTTGCACCATTACTCCTGAAATGATTGGTTTTACTTTTGGAGTTCACAATGGAAAAGAATTTACACCAGTTTATATCACGGAAGAAACGGTTGGACATAGACTTGGAGAATTTTCACCAACACGTAAATTTGTCAGACATGGAGGTAAGATGCAGAAAGAAATAGAATCAGCAGCAAAACAGAAAGCTCAAGATGCCGCAAAAGCAGCAAAGGCTGAGCCAGCAGCAGGAAAGAAAAAATAGTAAACCACATAACATAGAGCATAAAGCATAGAGCAGAATACAAAGGGACGCACGTTCCATGCTCCATGTTCCATGATTAATGATTATATGAAAGTTAAAGCTTCACTCAACAATTTAAGAATGTCTCCTCGAAAGGTCAGATTGGTCACTCGCAGTATTGTGGGGATGAACTGCTCTCAAGCATTGATTCAGTTGCAAAATCTTGTTAAAAAGACCAGCAATCCACTCGAAAAACTTCTGAGAAGTGCCATTGCAAACGGTGAAAACAATTTTGGATTAGACAAAGATAATTTATTTGTCAGTAACATCCAAGTTGGCGGAGGACCAAGTTTGAAACGATGGCTTCCAAGGGCTCAAGGAAGAGCAACGTTGATTTTGAAAAGAACATCTCTGATTGATCTGGAGCTGGAAGAAAGAGTTGAAGGAAAGAACCGTAAATCAAAAGAACAACTTGAAAAGGAACGAGCAGAGAAAGAAAGGGTTAGCAAAAAAGCGGCCAAGACAGAAGCTGTGAAGGATGCGGAGGTTGTAACTGACAGTAAGGTTCCTGCAAAGAAAGCTGCTATAAAAAAAGAAGTTCCAAAGAAAGGACAGCAGCCAGATGGTAATTTCTTGAATAAAGTTTTTCAAAGAAAATCAGGAGTATAATATAGTTGTTAAATGTATTTGTGAATAATTTATAGTGTATTGTTGTAGTTTAATTTTAATTAAAAAGAGAGTGTAAAATTTTCAATTTTCAATTTTCAATTTTCAATCAATTTTCAATGTTTCAATTTTAAAATTTTGAAATTAGAAATTGTTTAGAAATTAGAAATTAGAAATTAGAAATTGAAATAAGATATGGGACATAAAGTCAACCCAACTGGATTACGCATAGGTATTACTAACACTTGGAAATCAAGGTGGTTTTCAGATAAGGATTATACCAAGAAGCTCAAAGAAGATATTCAGATCAGGGAGTTTATCAAGAAAAAATATAAAAGTGCAGCGATTGCAGAAGTTGAAATTGAACGCAGCGCTAACACTTTGAAATTGATTTTGAAAACATCCAGACCTGGAGTTTTGATCGGAAGAGGCGGGACCGGAATTAGCGATATTAGCAAGATTATTAAGGACAAATTTTTTGCAGGAAAAAAGATTGATTTAAAAATTGAAGCGCAGGAGGTTCGTCAGTTTGAAGAAAATGCTTCCTTGGTTGCTCAAAGCGTGGCTGAACAATTGGAAAAACGCGTGCCTTTCAGAAGAATATTAAAATCAACCCTTGACACAGTCGAGAAAAACAGAATTGTCAAAGGAGTGAAGATTGAAATTTGCGGACGTTTGGGTGGCGCTGAAATGGCGAGACGAGAGTGGCTTTCAAGAGGAACGGTCCCCCTTCATACACTCAGGGCTGATATAGATTTCGCAAAAGCTACAGCATTCACAACTTATGGAGCAATTGGAATTAAGACTTGGATTTATAAGGGAGAAGTTTTTAATAAGGAAAATGAATAATTGAGGGATTATATATTTACATTTTGAATTACGTCTACGCATATGTTAATGCCAAAAAAAGTAAAACACAGAAAAATCCACCGAGGAGGAGAAATCCGAGGTGTTGCAACCAAGGGTAATACCGTAAGTTTCGGTAGCTTTGGACTTAAGGCAGCAACCTCAGGATTGATTTCAGCTCGTCAGATTGAAGCAGCTCGAAGAGCTATGACAAGGTATGTTAAAAGAGGTGGAAAGATTTGGATACGTATTTTTCCTGACAAGCCAATGACTAAAAAAGGTGATGAAACACCTATGGGCAAAGGAAAAGGTAGTGTTGATCATTTCGTAGCAAAGATAAAAGAAGGCAGGGTATTGTTTGAAATGGACGGCATTGATGTATCAGTTGCTAAGGAGGCTATGAGGCTTGCATCCCACAAACTATGCATTAAAACGAAGTTTGTTGTTAAGGAAAAATAATATCCGAAAGCGCACTACGAAAGCGCACATTAGAAATTTCGTAAATTCGCACTAAATTCATAGTTTCGTATCGGTTATAATTATATGAAAATTTTGGAAATTAGAGATTTGAATATTGAGCAGATCAAGAAGCTTATTGCTGAGAAACAAACTCAAGCAGTTAAGCTCAGATTTGATATTGCAGCTCGTCAGCTTAAAAATCATCGAGAGTATCGGGCGATTAAAAAGGATATTGCTCGAGCACTAACTATTTTAAAAGAATTAGAGGCATAAAATATATAAGTTTAGATATAATTAGAATGTAATTTGGATAAAAATTAGGATATGACAAACACTACTAAAAAATTAGCAACGAAAAAGGGTAAGGTTGTAAGTGACTCAATGGATAAGACTATAGTTGTTGCTGTGCAGTCTCTTAAAACTCATCCAAAATACCTGAAAAAGTATCGCTCAACCAAAAAATACAAGGTTCATGATAGTGAAAATAAGCACAAGATTGGAGATTCGGTAGAATTTGTGCAGTGTCGGCCATTGAGCAAGGATAAAAATCACACATTAGCATAAACGTCGTTCTGATTGTTGTAAATGAAAACAGATAGAACGTGTAGCACAATTATAATAATTAGAACAAAAACTATATGATTCAGGCAGAAACAAGATTAAGAGCAGCAGACAATTCGGGAGCAAAAGTAATCGAATGCTTCAAGATTCTTGGTGGCAGTCGCAGACGTTACGCCTACGTTGGTGATATTATTGTTTGCAGTGTAAAATCAGCTGAACCAAGAGGCTTAGTTAAAAAGGGAGATAAGATTCGAGCAGTTGTAGTCAGACAGAGAAAGGCTTATAGAAGAAAAGATGGTTCATATATTCGTTTTGATGAAAATGCTGCTGTGATTGTTGATGGTAAGGAACCAAAAGGAACTCGTATTTTCGGACCAATAGCTAGGGAGCTTCGTGAAAAAGGATTTGCTAAAATAGTTTCATTGGCACCGGAAGTATTGTAGACTGAAATAATGTTCTAACTGTTGTAATTGTTATAAGTGAGTGAAAACAACTAGAACAAGTAGATCAATTATAACAATTAGAACGCTAAAATATTATGAGAATTAAAAAAGGAGACCTCGTAAAAAAAATTGCCGGAAAGGACAAGGGTAAGCAGGGAAAAGTCTTGCGAACTGTTCCGAGCGAGGGAAAAATTGTAGTCGAAAAAATGAATATTGTAAAGAAGCACAAAAAAGCTCGCAGGGAGGGTGAGAAGGGACAGCGAGTTGAAATAGCAGCCCCATTTGATGCTTCAAATGCAATGTTGATTTGCCCTTCATGTGGTAAAGCAACGAGAACATCCTATGCTTTTGTTAAAGAAAAAAAAGTACGTGTTTGTAAGAAATGTGGCAAGGAAATCTAGAAACGTTTTAATGTTCTAACTGTTGTAAATGTTATAAATGAAAGACAACTAGAACGCATAGAACAATTATAACAATTAGAGCGATAAATTATATGAAAATAATTCCAGCAAAAGAAAAATATGCGAAGACAGTTGCAATTGAAATGCAAAAGAAATTCGGATATAAAAGTGTCATGGCGGTGCCTCGAATTCTCAAAGTCGTGGTCAATGTTGGCATTGGAAAGATTGTGAAAGAAAATGATAAAATAGAGGAAGTAGTAAATTCTTTGACTGTAATTACCGGACAAAAACCAGTTAAAACGAAAGCTAAGAAAGCTATCGCAGGTTTCAAGACTAGAGAAGGAATGGAAGTTGGTGTGAAAGTAACTTTGCGAGGAGCTCGAATGTGGCAATTCATCGACAGATTGATTGTGGCAACCCTTCCAAGAACTCGAGATTTTCAGGGAATTGGGAGAAAGTCAGTTGATACAAGCGGAAATATCAATATCGGAATAAGAGAACATTTGATTTTTCCCGAGATTTCCCCAGAACGCGTGAAGCATACTTTCGGACTTCAGGTAACAATCTCAACAAGCGCAGTTTCACAGCAACAAGGATTGGAATTATTTAAATTATTAGGATTTCCGCTAAAAAGCGAATAAGTATTGACTAAAGAAATATGGCAAAAACATCTACCCAAGCTAGAGCAGAGAAGAAACCAAAATTTTCGACACGAGAAGTTCGAAGGTGTTGGCGTTGTGGTCGAAAACATGGTTATCTTCGAGCATTTGATATTTGCAGAATTTGCTTTCGCGAGTTAGCAAGCAAAGGTGAATTGCCCGGAGTTAAAAAGAGTAGTTGGTAGTATCCGAAAGCGCGCTACGAAAGCGCACATACGAAAAGTTTCGTAGATTCGCATTTAATTCGTAGATTCGTATCGGTTAATTTATATATAATTAGGATAAAGAATTAGAATATGTTAGATCCAATAGCAGACATGCTTACAAGAATTCGAAATGCACAACGAGCGAAACATAAAGAAGTTTCTGTTCCGTTTTCGAAATTAAAATATTCAATTGCTCAAATTTTGCAGCAAAGAAATTTTATCCAATCAGTAAAGAAGGAAGATGGGGATAAGTTCCCAGTGCTAAAAATAACCTTAAGATATGAGGTTATTTCGAATACTGAAAAAAATCCGGCAATCAGAGAGATTAAACGAGTAAGTAGACAAGGTCAGAGAATTTATGTCAAAAAGACTGATATAAAGAGAATTAAAAACGGATACGGAATTTCTATTGTTTCTACCTCAAGGGGCATGATGACTGGAGATAATGCAAAGAAATCAGGCTTAGGAGGGGAGATAATCTGTGAAGTTTGGTAATAAATAAACGTGCTAGTGTTCTAATCGTTGTAATTGTTGTAGATGAGATGCAACTAGAACATGTCAAAACATCATAACAATTAGAACGATAAAAATAGTATGAGTAGAATTGGAAAAAAACCTATAGTTATCCCGCAGGGTGTGACTATTAATGTGGATAATAATTTGGTTTCCGTTAAGGGACCAAAGGGTAATCTTACTTTTCAGCATCATTTGGACGTTGCTATTGAAATTACCCCGGAAAATATTCTTGTTGAAAAGATTGGTAAAGGTAAAAATGCTCCGGCAATTTGGGGTACCACTGCAAGAATTATTGGGAACATGTTTGAGGGTGTGACAGTTGGATTCAAAAAACAACTCGAACTCAATGGTGTTGGTTTTCGTATGGCACTAGCTGGAAGAAAAATTACACTTGCACTTGGATTTTCTCATCCGGTGGAGGTTGAAATTCCAACCGGAATTGAAGTTGTGATTGAGGGAAACACGATGACTGTTTCGGGTATTGATAAGCATGAGGTGGGACAATTTTCTGCGAACATTAGAGCGCTTAAACCTGTAGAACCATATAAAGGCAAGGGATTTAAATATGTAGGAGAGCATGTAAGAAGAAAAGAAGGAAAGAAATCATCGAAGTAAATTGCATAACGCATAACGCATAACGTGGGAATGCAAAACGCTTCACGCTACGCGCTCTACGTTTCACGATATATTATGAAAAAAATAAGCAACAATAGCAATCGATTGCAAAGAAAGCGTCGCGTACGCGCAAAAATTTCAGGTAACGCTGAGCGCCCAAGACTCTCAGTTTTTAAGAGTTTAAAGGGGATTTATGCTCAGGTTATTGATGATATTTCTGGAAAAACTCTTGCAAGTGCAAAACTTTCAGAAATCAAAAAGGCTTCAAATACCATTGATGGATCATTGGCAGTTGGAAAATTAATTGCGGAAAAATGCCTTGCTTTGAAGATTGAGACTGTAACATTTGACAGATCGGGATATCAATACCATGGAAAAATTAAAGCACTGGCGGATGGTGCTCGAGAAGGCGGACTCAAATTTTAAGGATATAAATCGCGAATCGATTCGAATTTTCTCAAATGTTCGCGAATAATTATAAAACATCAGAGATAATTAGTGATAAGATTAGCGTTAATTAGAGATTTATAATATTATGGACAAAAGATCAGGAAAAAAACCAATAAGAAGAGAAAAGCCAGAATTTGAGCAGAAGCTTTTGGATTTGGCTAGAGTTACTCGTGTGGTTAAGGGTGGAAGGCGATTCCGTTTTCGCGCAACACTCGTGATTGGCAATCGTAAAGGACAGGTTGGTGTCGGAGTGGCAAAGGGATCCGATGTTTCTGATGCAATCCAGAAAGCCTATAATGATGCTAAAAAATGCATGATCACGGTTAAACTATCCGCAAACACTATTCCCCATGATGTTAAAATGAAAATGGGCAGTGCAAAAATTCTTTTGAAACCGGCCCCGGAAGGAAGAGGGGTTATTGCTGGTGGTGCAGTTAGGGCTGTAGTTGATTTGGTTGGTATTCGGGATATTGTTTCTAAGTCATTGGGGACTTCAAATAAATTGAATGTAGCTAGAGCAACCATCGAGGCGTTACGAAGCTTGAAAGAACCCAGGATTAAGACCGAAGTTGTTGTGGCAAAAGAAGTTGTTAAAGAAATAGCCAAAGAGGGGGTTACTAAAGAAGCTTAGAGGTAGTTATGTTCTAAATGTTGTAACTGTTGTAAACGAAAAAACAACTAGAACGCATAGAACAATTATAACAATTAGAACGATAAACATATGCAAATTCATCAACTTACTCTCAAGAAGAGAAAACCAAAAAAGACCGTTGGTCGCGGAGGAAAACGCGGTACATATTCAGGTCGTGGAAATAAAGGTCAAAAAGCAAGATCTGGAGCAGCTATTGACCCTTTGTTTGAAGGAGGAAGATCTTCCCTAACCGAACGTCTTAAGAAAGTGCGAGGATTCAAATCTCGAACTCCAAAGAAAACAGTGGTGAAAATTTTCGATCTTGAGAAAAATTTTAAAAACGGAGATGTTATTTCGATTGAAACTCTTGTAGCTGCAAAAGTTATTTCAAAGAAGGACTCAAAGGATGGTGTAAAAATTTTATCAACTGGGGAGCTTACAAAAAAACTTTCTATTAACAGCGAACTTCTACTTTCACAAACTGCTAAAGATGCTATTATGAAAGCAGGTGGAAAAATTCTGGAATAGTTAATAGCTTCTTAGGCGTTAGCTTTTTAGAAAAGAACTGAAAACCTACGTATTCCTGAAAAGTTGAGAAGCTAAATTCTAAGAATCTGCTTAATATGTTGGACAAAATAACACAAATTTTCAAAATAAGAGAACTCCGCGATAAAATCCTTTTTATCTTTGGAGTTCTTATTGTTTTCCGTATCGCAGCTAATATCCCACTTCCGGGTGTTGACACGGAGCAGCTCAGGAGACTTTTTGATGGTAATCAGCTCCTTGGAATGCTGAATGTTTTTTCCGGCGGAGGCTTGACCAATATTTCAATAGTGATGTTGGGAGTCGGTCCATATATCACAGCTTCTATTATTATGCAGCTTTTGACAATGATAGTTCCTAGTATAGAGCAGATTTATAAGGAAGAAGGTGAAGCTGGCAGGCAAAAATTCAACATGTGGACTAGGTGGCTCACTGTTCCGCTTGCGATAATGCAGACTTTTGGTTTAGTTACTTTGCTTCGATCGCAAAACGTTATTGGAACTTTGTCGCCTTTCAATTTAGCAGTGCTTGTTCTGATAGCCACTACCGGAACTATTTTCCTTATGTGGTTGGGTGAACTTATCACTGAAAAAGGAATTGGCAATGGTGTTTCACTTATCATTTTTGCTGGCATTGTGAGTAGCTTGCCGTCATCAATCTCGAAGCTTTTTTTGACATTTGATTCTTCTCAATTTTTCACTTACGCTATTATTTTTGTTGTAATGCTGATAACAATAGCTGGGGTGGTTTTAGTTACTGAAGGACAGCGCAATATTGCCGTTTCATATGCAAAACGTGTTCATGGCGACAATACCTATGGAGGTGCTTCATCTCACTTGCCACTGCGAGTTAATCAAGCTGGGGTTATCCCAATTATTTTTGCAATGTCAATTATGCTTTTTCCTGGCATGATTGCGACTTTTTTGATGCGAGCTAGCAATCAGACAGTGGCACATATTGCAACTAACGTTAACAGTTTGTTTCAAAATCAATTTTTTTATGGCAGTATGTATTTTGTTTTGATTGTTTTGTTTACATATTTTTATACCGCAGTTGTTTTCGATCCAGTGAAAATTTCTGAAAATCTTCAAAAACAAGGAGGATATATTCCAGGGATTCGACCGGGAAAAAATACAGCAGATTATTTGTATAAAATAATGAATAGGATAACCTTAGCTGGCGCATTATTTCTTGGCGCAATTGCAGTTCTGCCTTTTATTATTCAAGGGATGACTAATATTCAAACACTGCGAATTGGTGGAACCAGCATCCTAATCGTTGTTTCAGTCGTGATTGAAACAATTAAGCAAATTGAGGGTCAATTGGTGATGCGTGACTATGAAGGATTCTAGCCCGCTTCGCGGTAATTTCCAATTTCCAAGTCACAATTTTCAATAAAATCTAAATGACTAAATGATTGAAATTAATTCATTGAAAATTATTTGAAAATTGTGAATTGAAAATTTTAAAAAATATTATTTTTTTAATTTAATGAATTTAATTATCTTTGGTCCTCAGGGAAGCGGAAAGGGGACACAGGCCGACATGCTGGCTGAAAAATTTGATCTGTCCCATATCGAAACCGGACAGATTTTTCGTGATATGGGAAGAGGAGACACTGAGCTTGGAAAAATAGTAAAAAAATTTGATGATCAAAAGGAAATGGTTCCTGATGATATTACAGTTACAACTTTGCAGGAATGCCTGAAAAAAATCTCAATTGAAAAGGGAGTTATTCTTGATAGCGCACCGCGAACAATTGGCCAAATTGATCCTGTTGAAAAATTAATGAAAGCTGATGGCAGATCAATTGATAAAGCTATTTACATAAGGTTGCCATATGATGAATCTGTTGCAAGAATAACAAAGCGTTATTTATGCACTGTTTGCCTTAACCATATTGTGTTGGGAAAGCATATTCAATCTCAACATGATATATGTCCAATTTGCGGTGGCCTAATTACTCAACGTGGAGATGATACCCCAGATGGCATCGCAAAGCGCCTGAAGACTTTCTACGAGGTCACGGTTCCCGTTATCAGCCACTATCGCGACAAGGGAATACTGATTGAGGTTGATGGAAACAGGCCAATGGAGGCGGTTTTCGAGGATATTATACGGCAGATCTAATTTTGAATTTCAAATTTCAAATAAAATTTTTATACCTGAATGTCTGAAGCATTGATTAAAAAAAGTTAAATTTAAGCCAATGCCTTAGCGGTATGAGGTAGACATTCAAAATTCTAAATTCAAAATTTTTTAAATATGGCTATTCATATCAAAACTGAATCAGAAATAGCAATTATGCGCCGAGCTGGAAAAATGTTAGCGCAGGTTATGCGTTGTCTTGAGACAGAAATCAAGCCTGGTATTTCAACTTTGCAATTGGATGAGCTCGCTGAAAAACTAATCCTGGACCTGGGTGGAAGACCAGCCTTTAAGGGTTATGGAGGAGGAAAAAATCCATTTCCTGCCACTATTTGCGCTTCGATAAACAATGAAATTGTGCATGGAATTCCAAGCTCCCAGCGAATTCTTAGGGATGGCGATATTTTTAAGGTTGATATGGGGCTAGAAATAGAAGGTTTTTTTTCTGACATGGCTCGAACTTTTGCTGTTGGAGAAATCTCTCAAGAAGCAAAAAAATTAATCGAGGTCACACAGCAAGCTTTTTGGAGGGGTATTGGCGAGTTGAAAGAGGGCTGTGTACTTAGTAATTATTCAAAAGCTGCTGAAAAAACGGTTATGGCTGAAGGTTTTTCAGTGGTGAAGAATTTGGTTGGACATGGTATTGGAAGAAATCTTCACGAAGATCCGCAGGTTCCAAATTATTTTGAAAAAGGTTTTCGGGATTTGCAGTTAAAAGCTGGAATGACGTTGGCACTTGAGCCCATGATCAATGTTGGAAATTTCAAAACCGTGTTAGGAAAAGACGGTTGGGTTTTTGAAACAGCCGATGGCTCATTGAGTGCGCATTATGAAAACACAATTTTGATTACCAAAAACGGAGTCGAGATTTTGACACAGTAACAGCATAGGCTAGTTTATTATCTAGCGAAGTGAGCGACGCAGCAAAAGGTATTTTAGCCTACGAGGCTTGACACGTCGCTCACGAGTGAGCTGTCTTGCCTTGTGAGCCTGAAGGGTTCGGGGCAAGCCTCGGGGGTATTAATACTCTTTCATTGATACTAATTTTTGAAATTTGGACAAAAAAAGACCCCGTAAGTCCACGTTGGGGAGGGGTTGGGGTTACAAGCTATAAGATATATTTGCAAAGATATCTTATAGCTTGTAATAAGATTTTTCAATTCTCAAAAACATTAGTATAGCTGATTTCAACTATTTTTGGCAAAGTAGTTTCAAGGCTTCTGGTGTCACCAGATAGTTTGCCGAATTTTTCTTCAAAAGCCTCTAGATTACCTTGTACTTGCAATTCTTCCTGCTTGTCGCTTGATTTTCTGAGCCCAGTCAGAATTAAGATGATCCCCGTTGAGAATAGCAATGGATAAATTATCCACTCAAGTGGAATCTGAATCTTCAGTAGGCTCAGAAAATGGCAAATGATTAAAATGGAAAGAAGAATAGTCCCGGTAATTAATTTAGCGTTCAACTTGACTCCATTTAAGATTGCGTTAATATTATCTAGGTACAACTGTTAATAATACACCATAATTATGCAAAAGTCAACGGGTAGTCAAAATATGGCTAAAGTAAGCTCTTTTTTGGGGTTAGATTTTGGGAAAGCTAAGATTGGAATAGCAATTGCCGATAGTGAAACCAAGATAGCCTTTGCTTTTGGTGTACTTAAAAATGACAAAAATTTTCAAACAAGTATAGGGGTAATTATCCAACGAGAAAATATTTCAAAAATTATTATTGGTATTACTCGGCATGCTAAAGATCGACAAGGTGAAGAGGAAAAAATGAATTTTGGAAAAGAACTCGAAAAGAATTGTGGCATTCCGGTTGAATTTTCTGATGAAATGTTTTCAACCAAAATGGCTCATGCAAACATCAAAATGAGAGGTGGAAAAAACATTGCCCAGTTTGATGATCAGGAGGCTGCCAGAATTATTCTTCAGGGCTGGTTGGACGAGTCAGCTTTTTAGGTGCTAGCATATTAGCTTGTACTTTGGTGAGCATTTACTCTCTTAGAGGCTAAAGCCTGAAAAGCTAGCTTTTAATGCTAGGCATATTTTAATCATATGCTATAATTAAAACATCTAATAAATAATACAAAATTTTAATGGAAAACAAACCATATTTATCAATAGTTATTCCTGCATATAAGGAAAAAGAGCGAATAGGCGGCAATCTCTTGGAGATTGAGAGTTTTTTGAGTTCAAAAAGTTTTACTTGTGAAATAATCGTAATTGTTGATGGTTCTCCTGATAATACTGCACAGGTTGCACAAAATTATGCTAGCCAGGTGAAAAATTTGCGGGTTATTAGGAATAAAGAAAATCATGGTAAGGGTTATGTTGTGCGTCAAGGTCTCTTGGAGGCAAAGGGTGAGTTCGTTGTTTTTTTGGATGCTGATGGTTCAACTTCAATTACTCATGTTGAAAAAGCATTGTTGGAGTTTGAAAAAGGAGCTGATGTTGTGGTGGGTTCTCGAAAAATAAAAGGTTCTTTCGTTCAGATTCATCAACCAAAGCATCGCGAGATTATGGGAGAAGGTGGAAATTGGCTCATTAGGATTGTTTTGGGTCTCTGGAGTTTTCCTGACACGCAATGTGGCTTCAAGATGCTCACAGGCAAAGCTGCTCACGAGGTTGCCAAGCGCATGGTTGTTGATCGTTTTGGTTTTGATTTTGAACTTATCGTACTTGCTAAGGAGCTTGGTTTTAAGGTGGCGCAGATGCCAGTGCGGTGGCTGAATGAAGAGGGTTCAACTGTCAGCTTGACTGGGCCAAATGGATTTATTCAAGTTCTGATTGATTTGTTTAAAACAAAAGGAAGATTGATGACTGGAAAATATGACATCAAAAAGATAAAGTAGTTTAGCAGGAATTAGGGAAACTCAAAATACAAAATACAAGAATAGGTATCTGGAATTAGCTAATAGGTGGTAGAAATTTTCTACAATCTAAATCCTAATTATGGTAACCTTATTACAATGATTCAGATGAATATAAAAACAAAAGACAAAAATAAGCTCGAAAATGAAACTGAAAATCAAGATGATCAAGTTTCGCAGCTGCGGCAAGATATTGCTTCGGGTGATTGGGTTGTCATTGCAACTGGGCGAGCAAAGCGCCCAGACGATTTTGCGAAGTTTGAACGGGTCAAAGACGATAAGGGTATTGATCAGTGTCTTTTTGAGGATCCGGTGACTAGCGGTCAAGAGAAAGATGTTTTGATTTATACTGACAAAGATGGCCACTGGTCGCTGCGGGTTTTTCCGAATAAATTTCCAGCTGTTTCCTCAGCTGTAATTGCCAAAGCTATCTCAGAAGGACCATATTTTTCAATGCCTGGTGTTGGTTTTCATGAAATTGTGGTAACTAGAGATCATTTCAAGCAACTTGCCTTGATGAATGTGCTTGAAGTTGCTGAAGTTTTTGATGCCTTTCAAGAACGCTATCTTGATTTGATGAACAAAAAAAATGTCAGCTATATTGCGATTTTTCACAATCATGGCAAAGAAGTTGGGGCTTCAATCCCGCATCCTCATTCACAAATTATTGCAATCCCAGTTGTGGCGCCCTATGTAAAATTGGAACTCGACGGAGCGCAGCTGTATCACAAGAGCAACCAGCATTGTGTGTATTGCGTGATGAGCGAATATGAAAGCGATTGCGAAAAGAGAGTTGTTTTTGAAAATGAAGAGTTTATTGCTTTTTGTCCTTTTGCTTCTCGGTCGGCCTTTGAGGTTTGGGTGATGCCAAAAAAGCATAGCCCATATTTTGAACGCATCACAGATACAGAAAAAATCAAGCTAGCAGAGGTTTTTAGCAAGAGTCTTAATGCTATTTATACTGCGCTGAATGATCCGCCGTATAACTTCTATATCCACACTGCGCCTTGTGATGGTAAGGACTATCCTTATTTCCATTGGCATATTGAAATTTTGCCACATACTGCAATTTGGGCCGGATTTGAACTGGAAACTGGCATTGAAATTTCAACTATTCAGCCAGAGGTAGCAGCGGAATACCTGCGAAAGCAGATTAGTAATCGGTAACTAGTAATCGGTAATCGGTAATTGGGGTTTAGGGGTTTAGTCACTAGTAATCGGTAAATAGTTGTTGGTAAGGATATCTGCAAATGTAAAATGTGAATCTCAAAATGGAAAATTATTGAGTCGTTTTGCGACATATTTTCTTAATAATATTTTCCATTTTCCATTTGGATATTTAATTTTTGAATTATCTATTATGCACGAAATTATCATAAATATGTTTCTGGGTTTTCCGAAAGAATTGGCAACTTTTTTGATTGCTCTGATTCCAATTACAGAACTGCGCGCTTCGATTCCCTTGGCAATCAAGGTTTATGGTTTGTCGCCGACGGTGGCCTTGTTTTATTCTGTGGCGGGAACTTTTTCCTCAATGGCAATCATTGTGCTTCTTTTGAATCCAATCTCAAAGTTGCTCTCCAAATATATCCCTATTTTTAAAAAATTTTTTGCTTGGCTGTTTGAACATACTCGCAAACGGGCTAACGGGAAAATGGAAAAATATGGCGAGTGGGCAATTTTCATTTTGGCTGCTACTCCGATTCCACTGTTGGGCGGGATGACTGGTGCTCTGGCGGCATTTATTTTCAATGTGCCACTGAAAAAATCGTTGCCACTGCTTTTGATTGGAACAATAGTTTCCGGTTTGATTGTGACTGGGGTAACAATTTATTTTTAATTTTTTTGAAAACTGGGTCGTATTTATCTGATAATGTCTGCAAAAATAATTGTTGAAAATTTAAAGATGTCAGTTAGTGAATGATCAATTTTCGGTTGAAATTTCTCTAATTAACTTAGAACCATATGCAAAAATTAGTTGTCGGAAATTTGAAGATGAATTTACTAACTATCGCTGAGCGCGATTGTTATTTGGAGGCTTTTCAGCGAGACTTCGAGAAATTGTCCAAAAACTCTGTTGAAATTGTACTTTGTCCTCCCTTTGTACATTTAGAAAAATTTGCGGAAAAACTGAAAATGAAAAATGTTTTCGTTGGTGCACAAAATATTTTTTGGGAAGATCGGGGATCATATACAGGAGAGGTTTCATCCTTAATGGTGAAAAATGTCGGATCCAAATATGTCATTTTGGGTCATAGCGAACGGCGAAAATATTTTGCTGAAAATGGCGAAGTCGTTAATGCTAAGTTAAAGGCTGCCTTGCAGGATAATTTGATTCCAATTGTTTGTGTCGGTGAGTCGCAAATTGAGAGGAATGATGGTGAAACAGCGAAGGTAATTGTCCAGCAAATTGATCAGCGCTTGAAAGACGTGCCTATTTCTAAAATATCAGAAATTGTTTTTGCGTATGAACCTATTTGGGCTGTTGGCAGCGATGTAATTCCGACCGGTGATAATATTTTGGAAGTTAAAATAACCATAAGAAAAATGTTGGTTGAAAAATATGGTTCATCCTTGGCTGAGAAAGTTAAAATTCTTTATGGAGGCTCAGTTAACTCAAAAAATATTAATCAAGTTTGCTTGGATCCCCAAATGGACGGCGTGCTGGTGGGACGTGAGAGCTTGATTCCAAATGAGTTTTTGAAAATAGTGGAGATTCTTAATAATCACATAGCATAAAACATGAAACATGGAACAAGAATTCTAGATAGTTGGCATAATTATCTAATGTTATGTGTTCCATGCTCTATGTTCCATGAAAAATGATAACATCAGTCAAAGAAATTTTAAGCAATGCAAAAGAGGGAGGTTACGCTGTCGGCGCTTTTAACACGACCAATATGGAAACAACTAGGGCGATTGTTGAGGCGGCTAAAGACATGAAAAGTCCGGTTATTATTCAAATTACGGAAAAGACACTTGATTATGCGGGTGGTCGAGCAATCTTTAATCTGGTGAAAAATATCGCTGAATTTTATGCTCCAGAAATTCCAGTCGGAATTCATCTGGACCACGGTAAAAGTGCCGAAATTATTCAACGCTGCATTAATATTGGATTTCCATCGGTTATGTTTGACGGGTCACGCAAAAGTTATGAGGATAATTTAATGCTAACAAAAAAAATTGTGGATTTTTGTCATGAAAAAGACATCTGCGTGCAGGGAGAATTAGGCAGTGTGCCATATATCGGAGAAGGCGAAATGGGCGAAATTGATTGGGAAAAATATATGACTGATCCGCAGCAAGCCGCTCAGTTTGTCAAGGAAACGGGCATTGATGCATTGGCAGTGGCAATTGGTAATGCGCACGGATTTTTCAAAGAACGCGCCATTCCTGATTATGATCGACTCGAAGCAATTCATAAATTGGTTGGTATCCCTCTTATTTTGCATGGTGCTTCTGACTGGGAGAATGGCAAAGTGAAAGAAGTTATCAGTAGGGGAATTTGTTGTTTCAATGTTGACACAGCAACTCGCTTGGCTTTTGTAAATAGCTTGGCTGGTTCATTCCGCGACCAGCATAATTTGTCTTTTGACATTAGAAAACTTCTGGGGGATGCTCAAAATGAAGTGAAAAATGCGGTGATGAAAAAAATTGGATATTTTGGCAGCGGCGGGAGGATTTAACTCGAATTGCTATATTGTTATATTGTTACATTGTCAAATATTTATTATCTAGCAAAGTGAGCGAAATGAAAGTAATCTTTCATTTCGCAGCGAGCGACGCAGCAAAAGGTGATTTGCCTACGAGGCTTGCCTCGTGAGCCTGAAGGGTCCAGGGCTTGCCCTGGGGTATTAATACCCTTTT
>CAIJXA010000078.1 GCA_903824515.1 uncultured bacterium | reverse complement strand
GAAAATTCCAAAAACTAAAATTGCGCCACTGGCCATCAACACGCCCAGCAGTTGGCTGGAAATGACCAACTCCTTGTTGAGCAAGAGGGTGGCGACAAAAGCCAAAATAATTCCCACTCCCCCAAAACGAGAAATGCCTGCTTGATGAATGTGTCTGGAAGTTTTTCTTTCCAAAGTGCCCGCAATTTTTTTCTGCCGGAAAAACTTCACTATTAGCAAAAGCAAAACCAGCGCCAAAAAAAATGCAGTCAGAAAAGGTGCCAAAAAAATATTATTATTCATATAAACGCAGTTTATAGGGACTTTATAGGGACTGAGTCCCCATATTGGGACTCAGTCCCTATAAACCTTCCAAAAAAATCCGGGATGTTATTTTTTATTTTTTCCTGATTTTATCCGTTACCCAAAATTCACCAAAGTATTGTTTGAACAGAATTCTTGTCTGAGCATCAATAGCAGGCATTGCGCCAAGCGTCGGAGCGATAATCGGAGCCAGAAACCATTGTAAGAACATATAGATATATCTTTTTTTGGAATACTTAGCTGGCCGTGGAGGTAGCAGAAAAAAGTTTAGAAACATAGAAATGATAAGGCCGCCCATAGCTAGAGTCATCAAATAGCGAGTGACAAATGGCAGATTATGTGCCAGCACGCTCTCATTGAAAGCTGAACCTCCAAACATCAAAGGAAGCCATCCTAAAATTGCAAGAATAAAAGCAGAAGTTGCCCAGGAGTGATGACCTTCCAACATTTCAAAGGCAATGGATAATTTTTTTCTGGTTTTTATTTTTTTATCTGGCCAGAGCGCTCTCATGATAACAGGAAAATTTTCAATTCCATAAGCCCAACGCCGCTTTTGCTTATATTGATTTTTGATGGTTTTCCAATAAGTTTCAGCCAGCACGGCATCAAGCGACACTGGCAAATAAATAGGCCTCACCTTGTAATCGCCATGATAATAAGTGAAACATTTCCAATAGATAATCGAGTCTTCACTGATCATGTTAAGCGGCCAAAAATTCACCCGAACCAAGGTGTCGAATGGTTCGCTATGAGAAGAGAACGTGACCATTTGATGGCGAGTACTTTGAAACATATGCCAGAATGAAGAACCCGTAACAATAACGCGCACAAAAGCATTAGTATCCCAAAGATTATTGTGATACATTGGCAGCGGTTGATATGATCGCTGCAGTCGCTTTGGATCTGTGACATAGGCGTAGGTCAGCGCAGCAAAGTATTGGCGATGACAAACACTATCACAATCAAAATTTGAAAAAATCACGCGAGTATAATCAATCTCGTGTTCGTCCAAATACACCATCAACTTTTTGGCTGCATAAGTTGCATTTGAGGCTTTACATTTCATTTCGTCGTCAGAAACTTCGTGAGTAGTGACCAAGAATTCACGAAACACTCCTTTGAATTTATCCTTAAGATAAGCAACTTTTTCTAGACGTTGAACTTCAGGTTCACGTTCCTCTGTCGCAAGCAAAATAATGATTTGCTGATTTGGAAAGTTGCAATCTGCGACAGCCTGGATGGCTGGCTCTATGACATCAGCTGGTTCATTAGCTGTTGGAAGCAAGACAACATGAATGATTTTTCTCCAATCTAAAATTTCATTTCCAGCGCAAATAAGGCGATTAACATCTTTCTGATAATCAACAAGCCTTGCAATTTCTTGCTTTAATTTTCGACTCTCACCAAAAGAAGAAATTTCATGCAAACTTTCTTTGAGCAAAACAATACGACCAGCTAAGTTTTTTTCATATTCCAAAGGATGAACAATGCTCTGACAACGCTCCCACCAGTCAATTTTTTTTCCGCTCTGAAATCGCCTATACGCAACAACCGAATAATAAGTAATAAAAATAGTTCTAAAAATCCAATAAATATCAAAAAGAATAATAAAAACAGCCATCCAAATAGGTAGCAGAAAAGAAAACACAATCATCCCAATCAAGGTTGTCCAGGTAAGAATTCCAGGAATTATCTCCATCGTTCTCTGGGCAAATCGCTCTTTTGGCTCAACCGTTTTTGGATTTGGAAATATAAATTGTTCCATATTTAATAGTTCATTAAAAGCAAACTTGCAACTGCAATTGAAATTCCAATTTGAACAATAAAGGTTGCAAGCATCAATAAATGCGCAGCAATACGCTCTTTTCGCTGATAAAACAAGAAGCCCAAAACTGCATTTACAAGCAGAATTAGCAGCCCAATAAAGGGCACAAAATACATTTGCCACCAAGAACCAATCACATCCACCCCGAAATATACATTATAATGCAAGATAATTGGAAAATCAACCGGCCTGATGAAAAAAGCAATTGAGCACCAATTTGCAACATTTAGAATAAGAGAACCAATAAGCACCCATTGAATTAGCCCACTGCGAAAATATTCTTGCAAAAAAAACTTTATCAATTCTGATTTTGAATCAATTCTAGGCTGCATTATATTATTTATTGCTAGTAACTAAATATTTATACTAACTCATGAGGCTTTTCTATGGTCAAGACTTCGATTGCTTTTTCCTTGTCAGTTATCTTGGCAACATCCTTGTCAATTTTTCCAAGTTCTTTGTAGGCAGTGTTAAAGTGATTTACGGTTGTGCCTAAACTATTCCCAAGCTTCCTTAAATATTCCTCATAATTTACAATATGTTTTCCAAGTTTTTCCACATTTGCCCTTATTTCTTTAGCATTTTCCTCAATTTGAAAAGCTCGCAGACCTTGCAAAACTGTTTGCAAATATGCCAAAAATGAAGTTGGCGAAACAATAATAACTTTTTTGTCCTGAAAAGCATATTCAATCAAGTCGCGCGTATTAATCTGCGCTGCTCCAACTTTGTTAACTAACAAGTCATAATAAATAGCCTCAGAGGGAATAAACATAAAAGCAAAATCCATCGTGCCCATCTCGGGACGAATATATTTGGAAGTTTCATCAATACGATTTTTCAAATCCTGCTTGAATAATTTTTCAAATTTTTCACGCTCAGCAGCGTCCGTACAATTGAGGATTCTTTCATAGTTTTCGAGAGAAAACTTCGAGTCAATTGGCACAATTTTGTCTTTGACAAAAACAACGGCATCCACAATCAAATCTTGATCCGTTTTCTCACTCTTGCCAAGTTTGTATTGCATTTGATATGATTTTGGCCCAAGCACATTTTTAAGCGTTTCTTCCAAGAAATATTCACCTAATACTCCTCTTTGTTTTGGGTTTTTCAGGATATCCTGAAGATTTTGAAGTTGAGCAGAAAAGTTGACCACCTGCCTATTCGTTTCATCAAGTTTGGTTAGTTTTTCCGTCACGTTGCTAATTAGCTTGGCTGATTGCTCGGTAATCCCTTGCACAGTGCGAATTGTTTGGCTCATTTGCTCTTGACCGGCGCGATGAGTTTGAGAAAGTTTTGAATCAATTTCTTTGCGAAGTTCCCGATTTTCTTCCATGATGTGCTGCAAAGATTGTTGCATGGAAACCATCCGGTCACGCTCCTCTCGCTTGTCCGAACCCAAAACCACGCTTTTTTTCAAATCAAAAACTAACCAGAGCAATGCAGCTAAACAGACAATGACGATAAAAAAAATAAGATAAGACATAGAATAAAATGTATAATGTATTATGTATACTATCTGATGTATAAATACAAATTTCTAAATCCTAATGACTAATTAAATCCAAAATCTAAATGTCAAAAATCGAGATTTGGGTTTTGAAACTTTATTAGAAATTGCCAGCCTGCCAACTTGTCTGCCAATAGGCAAGTAGACAGGAAAATTAGGATTTAGGATTTTAAATTATTTGTATATTTGTAGATTTGTAATTAATTTGTAAATTTGTAGGGTTAGTATTTTTTGAGTCCCAGAATAAATCTCTTTAGCCCTGGAATTTTGTCGACCAATTCAGTGTGTGGTCCTTCCAAGAAATCCAACAGAAAACGATCAAGCATGTCAAGTCGGTACTTAAATTCCTCACTATTCATCAAGGCAAAACTAACTTCCCTGCCAATTTCAGCTTCCAGACTATTCATCAAATTTTTCAGCCTTGAACGATTCACATTATTGACAACCAAAACCATATCGACCTTGCTCTTTGGATAATTCAAAAAAATTCCGCTCACCAAGGCCAATTTAACATCGCCAAGACTCTTAAGGCGAGCCAGACTTTTGCTCTCAGGAGAGGCGGTTGATTTTGAAATCAAACTTTTCAATTCCGGATAAAAATGAAATTGCTGATCAAGACAATAGATTTTTTTTCCTTTTTTTGTTTTTTCTTTGATAAAACTAATTTTTTTAAGTAGGGTTATTTCTTTTCTAACCGAAGCCGGAGTTATCATATTCTTTTGAGCAACCTCATCCACACTATATTCATTTTCGGGGTTAAGCAAGAAAAGACGCAGCACTCGCACCCTTGACTTGGAACCAAAAAGCATTTCTAGGATTTCAGACATATTCAATAGCAAGATTTCTAATGAGCCTTGCTCAAAAAAAATTCTTTAAAAAAATTTAATTATTATTTATGCCGCCCTGATCCTAGTTTCAAACTTTCAATTCTGTAACCACAAAATTTTTGTAAGTTTCTAAGATTAATTCAAATCAGTAGCAACAACCTTACCTATATTATACAGCTCCCACAGCAAATAGCAACCAGCCCTTATGGCCTATTTAAAGTTAATACAACAAATTTCTTAGGGACTAAGTCCCCAATTGGGGACTTAGTCCCTAAGAAATTTTCTCTTCTATTTTATTCCTCCAATAGATATTTCTCCAATTCTTTTTTCTCTTTTAGGTGCAAAGAATTGTTATTTAAAAACATTTCATAATCCTTAACATTTCTAAATTGATCAAGAATTGCGCTTTTGTTACAAAGAGTTCCATTTCTTTTGCCTAGATAATCCAGGGCACTGCAATATTTCCAATCACCTTGTGAAATTTCACTTGGGGACTTAGTCCCTAAGTTATGAATAAAAGAGTTTCTATTCACATAGGCAGAAAGATAAAGCAGATAGTCATTCGAATCGATGTGAATTGCCTTAAATGGCCCTTGAAACAATGAACCACTACGTTTATACTTCTTGTTGAAATAAGTAGTATGACCAGTACTTACCTTCAGCATGAATTTACTAATTCCTTTTTCTGAAATCTGTTTTAGAATTAAATGAAAATGATTTGGATTCAGACAATAAGCAACAATTTCAACAAGGGGCTCGCACTTAGGGACTAAGTCCCCAATTGGGGACTTAGTCCCTAAGTGCTCCTATATGCAAAAATACAAAAAACCAATTGCACCTAAAGCCAATTTGGGCTATCATAAAAGAATACTGATAGTGATTATTTCGAACATTCGTGCTATAATCATAAACAAATGCCGCCTAAGAATACTGAAAAAAAATTAGACTCCATTAAGGAATTGCAAAAAAACATTTCCCAAATTTTGGTGATAAATAATTCCTCGCTCAAGCCATATATTGAGCTTTTTGAATATGCGCCTGAAAATATTTATCAACAACCACTTGGCAACCTAATTGGTTTTTTTGAAATAAAAGAATATAGCGAGGATTCCGCCTATGTGGTGAACTTTCTCACCTCCGTCTTAAAAAAAGAATACTATGCCAATCCCAGAAGGTCTGTTGCTGAAAGTTTCGACAGCGCCATGAACAAGGTTAACTTAGCCTTGTCCGAGGTTGCAAAACACGGAAACGTGGAATGGATTGGAAAACTGCATGCCTGCATTTGTGTGATTGAAAAAAATAGCATTCATTTCACGGTTGCCGGTAACGCCAAGATATTCCTCAATCGCAAAAAAGTGCTGACAGAAATAAGTGAAGGACTTTCATCCGATGAAAGTCAGCCACATCCGCTAAAAACTTTTATCAATGTTTCCAGTGGAAGACTTGAAAAAGAAGACAAGCTTATTATCACTTGCGAGGATATTTTTCACATTCTGAAATTATCCGAGCTCAAAAAAAGTCTCCAGCGCCTGACAAAACCACAATTTGTTCAATTTCTGAAAACAGCCCTTTCAAATGAACTGGAAATGATTGCCACTATCATAGCTGACTTTGAAGAGGTCAAGAAAGCACCTGCCACAAAAAATATATTCTTGGAAGATGATGAATTTTTGCCGGAAGCAATTAATGTTTTCAGTCAAGCAGCCTTCCCCAAAAAAAATCCCGCCTCTGCGCAAAAAATTGAAAAATCCAATCAAGAACTAGAACAAGTTGCCGCCATAGAATACACCGACAAGAAAACTGGGCATATTTATGTTCAAGGTGGCGCCCCGCCAGAGGAAATAAGCCAAGCTCAACATTATTGGGAGCAAGCGGTGGAAAAAATTTCAGATGGTTGGCTTTTCACAAAAAATAGTCTTGCTCGAAAATACAAATTCCACAAAAAGCAACTTGGAAAAAAGATTCAGCAAGCAAAAATAAATGCGCAACTTCAAAAACAAGAACGTTTGAGACAGCAAGAACTCGAAAAAGAGAGACTACTTGAACAACAACTGCAAACTGAATTCCTTGAAAAGCAAAAAGCTTCTGAGCTTGAGGTGCAAACGCTTGCTCGAATTGCTCCAGAGCAATCTCCAATTAGCAGCGCTCCAAAAAAAAGATTAATTGAAATAATAAACCTTAAAGAAAAATTAACTTCCTCGGAAAAATTTCCAAATGAAAATTCAATAAAGGCAAACAAAAAAAACTCCAGCTATCAACCTAAGGCGATAGATTCTAAAGTTGAAGTGGCCGAAAATCAATCTTCCAATCTCAACCTTGGTGTAACTAGTTATTATTCAGAAACTGACAACAATCTCGAGGCTCAACGCGGCCAAGCTCTTTTTGAAAAGCTAAAACCTATTCTTCAAAAAGTATGCGCCTTAGTACCTTCAGGGCCTAATTACATAAAAAATATCAAAAAAAACCTATCCCAAAAAGTTGCCAATGTCGCAGAAAAAACAAAATCCACAAAAATAAATCTCAAGGATTCGCAAATTATTCCCCATCTTTCAAAACTGAAAAAAATTTATCAATCATTGAGTTCCAAGCAAAAATTAACTATTTTTTTAGCCATTCTTGTTATTTTCATAGCCCCTATATTTATCAATATCTGGCTGAATAAACCAAAACCAGTCACGATTAAAGATTTACCGGCTGAACCTTCAATTTCACAAATTTCGAAATTAACAACTGAAAAAAATATTAACTTTAACACCGAAACAACAAATCTAATTGCAAATATCAATTTAAGCAAAGTAATTCTGGCTGATAAAAACATTGTCACACTGACTAAGGAAAAAATAATCATCCTTAAAAATGGCCAGCAATTTGATTATCCACTACCAAGTGACGCCTCAAGCGTGCTTTCTTCAGCCTACATGCCTTCTCTTTCCATGTTGCTAATACTCACTGACCAAGGAAAGCTGCTGTCATTTACAATTACCAACTCTAAATTTTCAGAAAATAAAATCAACTTACCAACTTTATCTACTAACAGCCTCATTGGGACATATCTTACCTATCTTTATGTGCTCGATCCAGCCTCCAATCAAATTGCCCGCTTCCCAAGAGCTGATGGTGGTTTTGGAGAAAAAATCAATTGGCTGAAAGATATTACCGCACTAACTGGAATCTCTGACCTGACAATTGATGACAGTGTCTACGTTATCCAAAACAATCAAATCATTAAGTTCCTAAAAGGCAAACGAGAAAATTTCACCCTGGAAACCTCAGCCACGCCCGTTCATTTTGACAAAATTTTTACTACCATCGATTTAAAATCTCTGTATGCTCTAGATGTTCAAAATTCACGTCTCGTGCAATATGACAAAGCTACTGGTGCCATCACCGCCCAATTTTACAATGAAGCGCTGAAGAACAGCACATCCCTGGCTGTCGATGAAAAGAATAAAACGGCCTATGTGGTGACTTCGAGTGGGTTGATTTCGATGGCGATTCAATAGCCCTTCAAGTATACAAGCGAAAGAAGTTAAAAAAATCCCACTTCCAAAGAAGCAGGATTTTTTTTGTTTTCTTGAAGTAATTTATAACTTAGCTAACTTTTCTTTTAATAGAAAAGTTACAAAAGAAATCCCACACGTGCTTGTTGCTGGGGCAAAGACTTCACTCTTCGCTAAAATTTACACTCCGCTTTTTCTGCTGAAAAAGCTGCGTTTCAAAATTTCGCAGCGCATTATCACTCGTCTTTTGCCTACGCACTGCGCAATGTGCGGATGGGAACACAGGAACGCAGAAATTCTTTCGTAGATTCGGATTTGTTTCGTAGTTTCGCATCGGTAGCTAAAAGCCCGAACTCGCTTGCCGAGCAAATTTGGCACGTTCCATGATTTCACGATTAACAATTTCGGCGTCGCGACCATATTTGAGTCGAGAAAGTTCCTTGAGATAGTTGGCAATTTCCTGATTACCTTTGGTTGGGGGATAAAAATTCACATTAAACGGTTTAGAGAGTTCGCCGTTAAGGAGCACTCGCGCAAAACCTTTGTAATTGTCAACATTAACCAGGTCGCTAGCAGTAAAAACGGGAGAAAATTGCTTCTCCAAAAATTCTGCATCTTCAGGACCAACTCGAAGTGAAACCATTGAGCCAACATTTCCAAACACAGCTTTGGAAATTTCTTCGCTCAGCTGTCCAATGAATTGGTGTGCGATCACCAAACACAAACGATATTTTCGCGCCTCAGAAAGAATTTGCGAAATTGAATTGGTGGTGACATTTTGAAATTCATCGAGATAAAGATAGAAATCTCGTCGTTGATCTTCAGGCATATCGCCACGAGCCAAGGCGTTCATTAGAATTTTTCCAACCACAACCATTCCCAAGAGATGAGCGTTGATTTCTCCAATCTTACCTTTGGAAAGTTTGACTAATAAAATTTTCCCATTGTCCATGATTTCGCGAAAATTGAGCGTGCTTTTTTGCTGAGCAATAATAGGACGCATCATATCATTGGAAACAAAAGTTGTGAGCTTTGAGGTGATATATGGAACCATGTTTGCCAAGGCTGCATCGCCACCAGCTTTTTCTGCTTCCTTGATCCAGAAATCCGAAACCACAGGATTTTTGCACTTCGTCAGCTTCATTTTTCTGAAATCCTCATCTGCCAAAACCTTAGAAATTTCCATCAAGGTCGAGCCTGATTCGGGATCTTCCATAATCAAAAGCATGGCATTTCGCACATATTGCTCAAACATCGGACCACCAGTGGCTTTCAAATCATACAATTGATCAAAGATTCCGATCATTTCATTAATCACGAAAGTTTTTTGTTCAGGATGAGATGGATCAAATTCGAGCATATTAAGCCCAAATGGTCGCTCCATATCCGAGGGATCAAAAACTATCACATCTTCTGCCCGCTCTTTTGGAATTGCAGTTAAGATATCTTCAATTGCATCTCCGTGAGGGTCAATAAAACAAAAACCCTTGCCATCACGTGCATCTTGCTTGGCCATTTCCTGCAAATAATTTGACTTACCTGTTCCTGTTTGTCCAATTGTGTACAAATGACGCCTACGATCACTGTCGCTTAATCTTATTTCAGTTTTTGTTCCACGATAGTCGTTATATCCAAGCAGAATTCCCTTTTCTGGAATGTTCATTGGCGGCGGAGCTGCACCAGATTTTAACCACTTTATTTTTGGAGTTTCAGTTGTGGAAATTGGAAAATGAAAAATACTAGAAATTTCTTCCGTGGAAAGAATAATTGAATTTTCTTCATCAAAATTTCTGAAGATATAATCATAGGCAATCTTTTTTTCTCTTAACCGCTTCTTAACGATGAAATGATTGACCTCATGATTTTCAAATTGAGCAAAGGCATTTTCGATGTGAGCCAAAACCTCATCCGCTCGTTGTTGAGTCTTCGCAGAAGCAAGAATTCGAATATTAGTCCTAAACCCAACCTTGTTTGATTTTGTTTCAATTTTTTTCAACAGCTCTTGTTCTTCTGGTGTGAGTTGAACGGATTCTTTTTTGTAGGGCTGATTTTCCGGGTTAGTCCTAAAGACTTGAATTGCACCCTTTCCAAGCTCCATCGCCAATGAACTATTCGCATCTTTGAGCTGCTGGCCTTGTTGCATCTTGTGAGCAATTTCCTTGCCATGCCTTCGCCAACTTTTTCCCGCAGGACGCAAAACCAGCTGAATAACTGCTCCCTCATCCAGTGTTTCAAGTTTGCTCAGTGCATTTGAAATCTCATTAAGGGGATCAATATCCATGTGCTCATAGGTTGTAATCGGGAGTGCGTGACTTTTTTTGAGCACAAGTGAAGCTGCCGCCGTGAAACTTCCCGGCATAAATATAGTATAATCCGGAACCTTTTCAATTGAAGCATTGGGAAAATAACTGTGAACTTGTTTTTCAATACTCTCGCGAAATTTGCTAGGCACAGCCAAATAAAAGAAAATTTCTTCGCTACTTGATGGGTTTGCTATTTCCAAGGCGAGATATGGTTCACTGTAAAGCAGATGCCCAAGTAGAGATTTTTTTTCTTTGATATTTGCAAGCGTCACCAAAAGCTGCTCCATTGCACCAATTTCTTCTTTCCAGGATTGATTGTCGCCAGCTTTTTCATTTCTATCTTTGAAAATTTTTGTCACTCGGACAACTTCCAGATCCATGTTCATACTGCGACTCACCTGAGCTCGAAAATTCAAAAAACTGCGCAAAATCATAAAAAGACCACTTCCGATAAAAGCAATCGAAAAAATCCAGAGAAAAGGGACTATAATAAAGTTCAGATCAAGTGTATCCATTTATGTTGTTTTTTGTTTTTTATATTTTAAAATCAATTTGAAATTTGAAATTTGAAATTTTTATTAAATTTTAAACGCCTAAATTTTAAATCAATTAAATTCCCTAATTTTCAGAATTTCTTGAATTTAGATTTCATTTTAAATTAAAAATTTTAAATTAAAAATTCTTTAAAAAGTTTTACAGAAACTTTTTAAAGTTCTTTAATCATTCCCCTTGCTATCAAGGCATCATGAAGCTCATCCGCCAAAAGTTTGTCATGAAAATTATCCAAAACATAGTTGTCCTCCATTTGACGCGCAACTTTCACAGCATGAACAACCCCTTTTTGTCCGGCAATATCAATCAAATAACTAACCTGCGATTGAGCATTGGTTTTTTTGGCTGCTGTTTGGGCATCATCAGAAACATCGTCCTGATCAGTATCATCAGTTTGTGCTTGAACTTTCGAAAGTATCCTTCCATAGGCCGAATCCCTTTCAGCCGAACTAATTTCCGTTGGCATCTCTCTTTCTGTAGTCTGCACTGGAATTTCTTTTTCTTGAAAATTGTCAGACACTGGTCTGTTAAATCGTGCCGCAAAATCCAAATCTTTTTCGTCAATTGGCTCCATAGTAAGAAAGCATGGAACATGGGTTATGAATCATGAAAAAATCAAGCTTCAAACACTATGTCATACTAAGTTAATTTTAGCTAGCGCAGCACATATCCTGTTTGTCTAGGCATTGGCTGATAACATTTCATTTTTAAATTCTTCAACAATACTTTCGACCATCTGATTATAATCATTAATTTTTTCCTTGAAAAATGCCTCTACTTGTTCAGGCTCAATTTCACCTTCAGACATTTTTTCATATTCCTCGCGACCTTGTTCGCCAAGCTTTTCCATTGTCTCAAGAAAAATACGTTTGAGTAAAACTTCAGTCATCTTATTGATAAGCTCATTTTGCTTATCTTGAGGAAGATTGTCAATTCCTAGGTCCTTGACTAGCTGTGAAAGGGCTTGCTGTTGCAACGAACTCATGATTTCTTCATTTTGATCTGTCATATTTTTGTTTTAAGATTATTTAGATTCTAAATTCCAAATTTTTTAGCTCAGGCAGCTAATTTTATCACCACATCTCTGGTTAATCTTTCAGCGGTGATGCTTCTATCTGTTGTAAACTCTTTTGAAGCGATGATTTTTTTCATAACCATTCTACCCTCACGAGAAAAACTTTCTTTATAATTTTTCATTAGATCAACAACATTATCTCCGCGATGAAGTTTATATTCATTTGCATTTGCAAAAAGTCCTTGCCTGAAAATCCGTAGAGTTTCTCGATGGTCGCCGTTAGCGATAGAAGGTCCAACCTTAATATGATCTAAAATATAATTTCTAGTAAGGAAATCAGCACTAACCTTAATTCCGTCACGTCCAAAATTTTCATTCATCGAAAGATCCTGCATAAATCTAGAGGGGGAAGGAGTGTCAGGATGAGCATCTCTCAAATCTTCCAGCCTAACAGGGCGATCAAATTGAACATTGCCACCATTCATCGATGGGTCTTTTATGTCGTTTAAAGATTCAATATGTACTGGAGGATCAAACTCAACTGGAACCTCAGGAGCTGCAGTAATTGGGACATGATGTTCATGTACATTCAAATGCGAAATTTTTCCGCCAATGTCTATTAATTTTATCTTCAAAGGGTTACTGTCATCAAAAACCAATTTTGTCCCTGGTTTGATGTTGACCATTCCATCATTAAACATCTTATTATATTCATCAACGCCCACACTTTTGATAAGCGCTTCTTTATTGTCATGCATATAGTCTAGAAACATATGATGCACAGCCCAACCGGTATTTTTTATTTCATGGTGACTTACCTTTAAGTGATGAAGGATATCTTTTTCAATACTGCCACCCTCTTGAATTGTTAATGTTTCGCTATGAGCAGCAACTTCATTTGGATTCAAATTACCAGCAGGTCCATCGGGACTTCCCACTAAGATGGATTTTAAAACGTTACCAGCGCTATGGTGTGCATGATGCCCACCATCAGTAACATTATGTGCCATGTGTGCATGCAGCCCATTTCCACCTAATGATTCCGCAGCAAGTGCCTGAGAAGCAGCATAACCCAAAAACACTCCAGCACCAAAAGCAGCAAATTTGTTGGCACCACTACGAAGATTTTTTGCATTCAATTTATAGTCAATATTATTTATCTTGTCATCCAGTATTCCTTTCAATTTTTCAAAATCAACAACTTCATTTTCTGACACTTTTTCAAAATCCCTATTTCTCTCATGTTTGTCGAGCACAGCGTCCTTGAGTTGAGCAAGCTTGTCGAGTTGCAATCCTCCAGCAGCCGCCATCAAAGAAGCTCCAAAAACTCTCTTTCCAGCCTTAAACGCTGCAATTCCAGGAACAAAAGAAGTTAAAGCCAAGCCAACTTTCACATAGGCAGGAACTTTCTTGTTGTACCAATGCGTAAATTGAACCATTCTTTGATTTACTTTGTCCCAACCTTTTTTCAAAAAGCCCTTCTCTGTTACTCCATCTTTCTTCTTATTACCTGCCAAATAGGTCATCTTGGCCTCGGTTCTAGCGTCATAATACTTAACCGTTTCATCTAAATTGAAAAATGAATACAGTTCTTTGACTCTTGTTTCGAGTTCTTTGCCGACAACTCCCGAATCTTGCAACTGCGAAATTTTGTGCTCCATGAAATTTTTCAAGGCAGTTTGATATGAATCGCGCGCTGATTTGATGTTTGGACTTTCAGCATCTTTTTCCTCGGTCGCCCTACCATTGTTGAGGTATTTGCGAATTCTTTGCATAGTTGTCCTGTCGCGAAACTCCGTGTCTGCAAATTTCTCTCTTGCGCTGTTGAGTTCCTCAATGAGTTGTTTTTCTGTTTCGGGATTTTTTACGTTTTCTTTTTCCTCGATGATTTTTTTTTCTTGTTCTGCTTTTTTCTCATCCTCGGCTTTTCGTTGCTGTTCATTTTTTTTGTCAGCAATATCCTTTTTAATTTTTTCAATACTTGCAAAATCCGCATCGGAATTTTTCTTGTTTTCTGCTTGCAAGTCGCGCCTTATTTGTTCCTTTTTTTCTTGCTCTACTGTAGCTTCACCTTCGATATAGGCCTGCGCTTCAAGCTTAAAAGACTCCAACATGGCAGTGGCCTTTTCGGCAATTTCGCGAACTTCTTTCAAGGTTTCATTTTTTTCATCAGGATTTCCCTTGGTGTCAGGATTACAAATTTTCTTTAGTCTGTTAAATTCTCTTTCCAATCTATCTTTTTTGTCTTGCTCGCTTAGCCCTTTGTCATCTTTCAACAATTTAAAAACATCTGAAAACTTCTCTGCTTCAAGAATTTCCTTGAAATTATCAAAAAGGTTTTTCAAGTTCACTTGGTATTCTTGACGCGCCAGAGCTTCTTTTTTTTCTTGTTCTTCCAGCTGAGCATCCTTCTGAGATTGCTTTAGTTCATTGGCTTCTCGATCTTTTTTTTGCTGAGTCGTTTCAGGAGCCTTCTTGCCACTGTTTTTATTCTGTGGGCTTGTAGGGTCAGCAACAAAGCCCATCTGAAACTTAGACTTACTGCTAGCGCTAATCACATTGTTACTATCCATATCATCTCCAAAGTCAATCGGTGTAGCCTCTCCCACCACAAAACCAACAGGATTTTTGGGCCTGCTATAGATATCAATGTCATCACCAATGCTTAACTTCCTGCCAACCTTTTCATCTTTCGAAGAACTTTCAGAATCAATACCAAAAGGATGTTTCATTTTTTTGTCAGCATCTACAACCTCACTAGCAACGACTTTAGTGTTTTCAACATTGATTTCTTTACTTTGCGCAGCCTTTCCAAACTCAGCATCAAAAGATGCCCTGAATGTATTGCTACTTTCTATGTTATTGTAAAGATTTCCAAAAAATTGCTTTTCCATATTAGCTTATATATTTATTATCTAGTGAAGTAAGGGTCCCCCCAGGGCGGACCGATTCAATGGAGGCAGTAAAGGGCGTTTTACCTCGCAGCTTGTCCGCCTCGGCGAGCCTCAGGCGAGAGGGGCTGCGATGCCAATAGTGTCCAGAATTTGCGCTGGGGCAATAATACCATTTATTTGAATATTGAACTACAAACAAATTCAACAAGTTCTTCAGAATTTTCAGATTTGAAAGCCATTTTTTCTTTCATCTCAGTTTCCTTTTCAGCGATCAGCTCGCGCAAAAATCTTTTCGTGAAAATTCTAATCAGGATATTTTTCTCTGACTGCGTAATCATAACATCAGCATCGCCAGCAGCTTCTTTTTTCAAATTTTCCATAAAGTCAGTAGCACTTTTGCTGAAAACCCCGACAATTTCCAAGGAAAGTCCTGCGACTGTTTTTTCTTTTTCCACTTTTGCTGTTTGATTTTTTTCTGGTTTTTTGGACTGCTCTTCTTTTTCAATTTCCTTGCCAATGACATATGTCTTATCACCATAAACAACATAGCCAATTTCCTCATCCTTGGTGGCATTTGCAATGAGCGTTTCAAACCTTTGAAAATCATCTGCGGTTTTTTCGGTTTTAATTCCAACTTCAACTTCAGTCAAAAATTCATCATTCGCCAAAAAATACGCCAGATCTTTACGCAAATCAAAATCATAGACTTTGTCTTTACTGGAAACAGCTCTTTTGGCAAAATCATTCTTGTCGATGTAGTGAACACGATTCCTAATCTTTTCTGCCAAGGCTTTCAGTTTTAAAAGTGGATCATCAGCAGCTCGTTGTTTTTTCTTTGATTTAGCTTGTTCTTCCTGCACAATTATTTTTTTCTTTTGGTCATTCTTTTCCTTTTCTGTTTTCAAAACTTCTTCATCCTCAACCACCACAGCCAATTTTCTCATTGGTGTGCTCTTTTTTGCTGTCAACAAATTTTTATTATCTGAAAAACTATTAGTTGATCCATTGGTTCCTGAAAAAATTTTACTAAAAAATGCCATAGTCAAAAAGTTTTTATATTTATACAAAAATTATAGCACAAAAATAAATTTTTAAACATAGCAATTATTCTCAAAAATTTTTCAAGAAATTTTAACAAGCAAAAAGCACAACGGATTGTAATAAATCCGTTGTGCCCGTTGTGCTCATTACTGAGCAAATGCAATCTTCTCCGTAGGGATAAAGACTTCATCACTTTTTTCAGTGAAATCTCCCTGCGGATTTTGCAGTTTTACAAACACCATTCCCTTCGGCCCGCCTTTCTCAAGACTGACGACAAGTACCTTGGTTCCGGACTTAATTTTGTCTGGAAAAGCCGTGGACTTTTCATCATATACCGCAGTCTCTTGAGTCAAGACCCCTTTCACTCCAACTTCCGGTTCGGAGTTGAGGGATTCTTTGTCCAGCTTGTTGGCAATGGTCTGCTTTGAGTTGCCAGACCAGCGATCAAGACTTGACTTGACTGAGGGTGACCAAAGGCCAACCAGAAGAGCTCCGCCAGAAATAAGAACCACCAAACCAGTAACAACACTTGTTAGTTGCGCTACTGGTCGATTTGCCACTGTTGCCCTTGCGAGAGCAATAAGAAAAATCGGCAAAACTCCCAAAAAAATCCAGATGGCTGCGCCGGCATTGGCATAGTCACCTATTTTCACTATTGCGAAGATGGATGCTAGCCAAAGGATTATGCCTCCAGCAATGAACCATCGAACTACTGACCAAGCGGAGACGAATCCAGTAACTGCATCATCCATTAAACCCATCAAGAGATCGCCAATCTGTTCGCGGAAAAAAAAGGCAACAACACAACCCACAATCACTGTAAATATAAACATGTTTACTTCCTCCTTTTTTGACTTTGAGCAACACGTCGATCGTGTGCTTCTTGTCTGTATGATTTTAGGTCTGCAGAAAGACTAGTGCCTTCTGTTTTAATTTTTTTTGAGACTTTTTGTGTCAATTCTCCCATAGAATCAACTTCAAACGGACTCAATACTGTTTTTTTGAAATCCCCAATGCTCTCAGAAAAAGACTTTAAAACTTTTTGATGCAGCGGATCCTTGATAATCATCCTTCCGCCAACACAGTGATCATAAGCCTTGTCCAAATCACCGCCATATTCTTCGCGAATGATCCTAGCAAAAGATTTCAAAAAGTTCAATCTGAGATCAATTTCCGGCGAACCAGCTTTTGTTGCCTCTGACTCTTTTTTGCCATCCTTGCCATATTTTATCGTTTTTTCCTCGCGAATAGCAGGAAAAAACTCCATTCCGGCAACAATCCGAATATACCGGCTCCTCTCGTAATCTTTACACTTTCCAGACAAGAATCCCATAACCACAGCTTGGTCTTTATTGTCGAGTTGACCAACTAATGAGTTAACAATTTCCTCATCAGTAGTGCCTATGCCGAACAACGCTGGAATTTTTGCTTTATATTCATCCGGCAGCTTTGCATGAACGCCGCTCAAAAAATTGAAAAGGTTTGGAATGCCTTTCATAAAAAGGACGTCCAGCCCTAATTCTCCAGCATATCCAGCTACTTTCTTAAATATACTCATGATATCTCCTCCATTGTTTTTTGTGATTGATATTGAATTTTTAAGGAACCCCTGCGAGGCCTCTTATCTTTTTGACCTCATCACAGGACTATCCTGTAACCGTTCATCATATCACAAAAAGAGGCTCGTGTCAAGCCTTGATTCAGGCACTATTGCATTGCTGCATTATTACATTGCTAAAACACCTAATTATGGCTCTCACAAAGGATTATACGCCTGAAGGAAAAGATTACCCTGTCATTGCAAGGATGTAATCAAACAGGCAACTCCAGAGCGTTTTAATTCCGCCAGCTGGCGGAATAGATCGTCAAATATTTTGAGTACAAAATCTTCACGATGACGCATTTTAATAGTTTTTCAAATCCCAATCAATCCCTCTTTTCCAAAGTGAGGGATAAGGTGTAGCCAAAAAACATTTAACTTAACCAGCTATAATTATTAAAGAAAAAATATGGCACTTTTCCTTTAAAAATGGTATAGTAAAATTATCTTAAATCAATATTAAAAAAATAAAAATGAAAAAGAATGAAAATGGCTCGGCAATTCCTTGGCACAAGGACAAACTAATCGTCGCTGGATTACTGCTGATAATTTTGCTCGTGGCCTTCACACTTCGAATCAGCAACATTGAAAATATTCCATATAGCATTTTTCCCGATGAGGCTCAAAATGGAATTGATGCGCAGGTGGCAAACGCAACCGGACAATATAAACTTTTTTACGAGAGCAATAATGGTCGAGAAGGACTTTTCATCAACATTCAGGCCATGTCAATCAAATTGCTTGGCAGCACAGCCTTGGGACTCAAATTGCCTTCCATCATTTTCGGGACATTGACTGTGCTCGGCGTCTTTCTGCTTGCAAGCGAACTTTTTGGAACCTATTTGGCTGGACTTATTGGCGCCTGGTTGACAACCTTTTCATATTGGGCCATCAATTTTTCTCGCATTGGATTCAGAGCAGTCATGGTTCCTTTCGTCTTGACCTTTGCTTTCTATTTTCTTTTTCGCGGCCTTCGCACCAAAAAACTGCATGATTTCATCATCGCAGGATTCATTTATGGACTGGGTCTTCATACCTATATAGCATTTCGAGTTTCGCCGTTGGTTTTGATTGTCCTACTTGTTTCGCTAATGATTACTCGGGAAAAATTTTTGAAAAATTATTGGAAGCATGTTTTGGTTTTCGCAATTGCCATGTTTATTTCAGCCGCACCAATGCTTTTGGACTTCTTCCACTTTCATCCCGAGCACTATGCGTCGCGAACAAGTGAAATTTCAATTCTCAATCCTGCCACCAACAAGGGTCACCTCTTGCCACTACTGGGCAAAACTTTTGGTCTGTCTTTGGCTAAATACAATTTCTGGGGCGACCAAAACATGCGCCAAAACTATCCGCCCTATCCGATTCTCAATCCAATCACAGGGGTTGCCTTTCTGGTTGGGCTGATTTATATTTTCATCAAATTTTTTCACCTGCTGCATGCCCGCCTGAAAAACAAAGTTCGCAGTCACAAATTTGATGTCTGGGTTTTTTTGCTAGCCTGGTTCTTTGCTTTGCTTATTCCGGAATTTTTGGCCTATGAAGGAAATCCTCATGCATTGCGTTCAATTGGAACATTGCCGGTTGTTATGATTATTTCAGTTTTGCCATTTTTATGGCTGATTAGAAAAATAAATTCTTTTGGAAATTCCTTTAAATTTCTTGTCATTTCACTTCTGATTGTAGCTTTTTCATTCATTGCAATCTTTGACCCAGTGAAATATTTTGTCTTTTTTGCCAACAGCCCAAAGCAGCATAGCGCTTTCGAAGGAAATCTTAAGGAAGTTTCGAACTATATTCAAGCATTTCCGCCATCAACGCAAAAAAACATTATCACTGGCAGCATGCAAAGATTGACTCTGAAATATCTCAATCAGAATTTGCCAAACACCAATTATTTTTATCCGGGAGAAGCCGACTCAATCAATTTAACCCCTGGGGCAAGCTCAGTAATCATTTTTACTGGCGCCGACCAAAAAATAATTGATGCCATGAAGGCCAAATTTCCTGGCACAAATTTTCAACCACACCTTAATGCTTTTGGAGACAATTTTTATACACTAAAATACTAAAACAATATTCAGCAGCCAATGCACAACAGCCAATCATTTTTCCGTCTTTGCGAGAGGGCAATCACTCGAAGCAATTCAGGGCGTTTCCAATTCGCCAGCTGGCGGACTGGATTGACATGAATATTTGATTACAAAAATCCTCGCGATGACGGAAGACATAATAAACAATACGTAATAAATACTAATTAATAAAAATATGGAAAAATTTATCAACAAAAATTCCAGCATAATCGTTGCAGTCATCATGGCTTTTTTCGCCATCGTTTCAATACTCAACGCAAAAAATGACAGTGCCATCTTTGACGAAATTGCTCACATCCCGGCTGGATATAGTTATGTCTCGCAGCATGACACGCGCCTTAATCCTGAACATCCGCCGCTCATCAAGGATATGGCAGGCCTGCCACTTCTTTTGCTTAATCTGAAATTTGACACCACGCAACCTTTTTGGACTGGCGATTTGCCAAATGCTTGGGATGAAGGTCAATGGGCTGCTGGCAGATCTTTGCTATATGAGTCCGGCAACGACAGCGACCAAATCATTCTCTGGTCACGTCTGCCGATTGTCTTGCTCTCAATTTTACTTGGCCTTTTCCTTTTCAAATGGGGCAAGGAACTCGCCGGAACATCTGCTGGTGTTTTCGCTCTGATTTTCTATGCTTTTGATCCAAATATTTTAGGACACAATCATTTTGTGACCACTGATTTAGGCGTAGCAGCTTTTCTAACTTTTTCTTTTTATTACTTTTTGAAATTCATCAAGCTGCCTTCTTGGAAAAATGTTGGCCTAGGTGGACTTTTTCTTGGACTTTTGTTGGTCAGCAAATTTTCATCAATCATTGCACTGCCAATTTTTGGATTGACTTTAATTATTTATAGCTTGGCCAAAAATAATCGCGATGGAAAAAACAATTGGAAAACACGTTTAGGCAATCTTGGAAAATATCTCCTGAAAGGTCTTGCTGCTTTTGCGGTGGCCGCCATTGTGATTTGGATTGTCTATAAGGCAAACAACTATGCTATGCCAAAAGAAACTTTTGACAAAACTATTGATTTCTTTTTTGCCGTTGACGACAGTAATCCAAAGGCAACCATCACCAACAATCTCCTGCACAATCTTAATAAATCAGCATTGACCCGTCCTTGGGCAACCTATGCTTTTGGACCAGCTTGGACAGTCAAACGAGTCGTGGGCGGAAATGGAGCCTATTTTATGGGCAAGGTTGGGAATGGCTTTACTAATTATTTTCCTATTGTATTTTTGATTAAAGAAACTATTCCATTTTTATTCTTGGCACTTTTTGCGCTTTTCTTTACTTTCAAACAAACAATTGTTTCAGCGCTTTCTTTCAAGAAAATCAAAAGTAAAATTGGCACCTTCCTGCGAAATTCCGTGGTTGAATATTCCCTATTTTTGTTTATTGTTGTTTACGCCTATATCAGCATTCAGGGCGGACTCAACATTGGCTTCAGGCATTTGTTCCCAATTCTGCCACTTGCCTATCTACTGATAGCTAAAAAAGTTTTTGAGTTTGTTAAAAAGACCAAGCCAAAAGCCAGACACTCTTTGATGATTATTATTGCAATTTTGGTTTCATGGCAAATTGGCGCGGCCGTGTTGGCCTACCCTAGCTACACGTCATATTTCAATGAGTCAATCGGCGGATCAAAAAATGGCTACAAATATGTAACTGATTCAAATACTGACTGGGGACAAGACCTTAATCGTCTTAAAATCTGGTTAGATCAACATCCTGAAATAACCAAAATAAATATTGACTACTTTGGTGGTGGAAATCCCCAACTACTATTCGGTGACAAATATGCAGCTTGGTCTGACGGCAAACGCCCAGTTGAAGCTGGCTGGTACGCAATTTCTGAAAATTATCTAATGGGCAGTATTTATGACACCAAGAGAGATCCTAGTGAAACTTATAGTTGGACTCAAAATTTCAAACCAGTTGATCAAATTGGAAAATCAATCTTGATTTACTATGTGCCTGAGTCGCAAATTCAATAGACAGAACACCAAGCAAAAAACCTTCCCGTTGTGTGTGGGAAGGTTTTTTGATTTTCGGAGTTAACAATCAATAACATTTAAATGCAAATTGTTTATTAACGGATTAACGGATTCATGCATTTTCCTAAAAGCTAACGAAGCTAAAAGCTAACGAAGCTGCTCTCTGGATTAACGAATTAACGCAAAGTCATATAAACATTTAAACATGCAAGCATTTAAACATTCAAACATTGGACGGATTGCATTTGTTCCTCCCTTTGGAGAAGGGAGGTTAGGAGGGATTCGAAAGACCTCTTTTACTATTACGCATTAACATTCAATAGAAATTATTTATTATGGATTAACGCATTAACGGATTCAGGATTAACTTTTCTT
>CAIJXA010000077.1 GCA_903824515.1 uncultured bacterium | reverse complement strand
TATTTCAATGCTTGCAAAAGCTGGTGACAATTCTTTCTTGGAAGCTGCAATCGTTCCTTGCTCACTCACAAGTGCCGCTCGCATAAAATCATAAAGCTGTGGATCTGACTGAGTCATGGGGGGATAATCAACTTCAATCATTGTAAACTCTCTTTCAAAGGCGGGCGGGATTTGGGGCAAGTTGTGCCGAGTCCCTGGCGGATTGGTTGCAGCAATCAGCGCGCTTCCTGGCAAAACTTTTTTTCTGATTTCTGAATCAAAATCATCCCCAACTCTTTTTTGAGCCAAAGTCTTCACGATTGAAAAGACCTTGTCCAAATCAACTTTCAAAAGTTCCTCCAAAAAAACTACCCGACCTTTTTCACTGGCTGGTTTTTCCTGTCTTGAATCTTCATACCCGGTAAAAGCTTGCACAATTTTTCCATATTTTTCAAAAGTGCTTGCTCCTTGCAATTTTGTGTCACTTATCAAATCAGTCTCATTGGTTCTGGTGGTGCATCCTTCTTCTAATCCATTTTCTCCCGTCAATAATTTCGCGGTAGCCTTAACCAAATTTGTCTTGCCTGAACCAGGCTCTCCAATAAGCATTGGAAATTTTTTAGTATTCCCAATAGCATTCAGGATTTTTGGGAGCAAATTTTCCTTGAAATGTGGCAACCAAACAAATCTGTCCTTTGAATTAAGCTCTTGATGATATTTTTGAATTTTTTCAAAATCTGCCCGTGCCAGAATATCCGTATTTTCGGGGGTGGCTTCCAATTTTTTGCCATTCATTTTCAAATTTGAAAAATCTTCTTTTTGGTGGTGCAGGTCAATGAGTTGCTTGGCAAGCAAAGAAAGTTTGGTTTTGGCAGCATTTAATTGATCGGGGCGAGTGATTTTCCCCAAAAACAAAACCTGCTCCAACTCTTTGTAAACTTCTTCTTTCTGATCAACTTGAACATTGATTCTTTGCCCCTCCCTGCCAAAATCAGAAATTCCAGCTTCTTTTTTGTCTTCATGATCTTCTTGATATTTTTTCAAAAATATTCCGCGAGCTTTTTCATCGCTCCAGAGATATTTCAGTTTAGAGATAAAAGCTGGATCAATTTTTTCATCAACCGTTTCCACTTCATCTTCAGCCTGACCCGCTTTTTCCTCCCTAATTGCTTTTTTAGTCCAAACATAGTCCAGCAATGAATCAAAAATCTGCGTAGCTTTTTCAGCGTCACTTGCAAGCTTAAAGATCTCCGAAAATTCTGCCGTCGCTTTTGAATCGAGCGAGCCATCGGAAATTATTTTTTCAACATACCTCGAAATTGACCGAGCGCGCTCAGGAATTTCCTGCTTATTTTGAGTTTGAGGCTGAAATAATTCTTGTTTCATAAAGATTGCTTTTTTATTTTCTCAATATTTTTATTATACACTATTCTCCGATATTTTTAAATCTGCCAAGAATAGCTTCGATAAAAACTTGGGCATTTTGCTGACTTTTTTTGGGAAATAATTTTATTGCCTCGAAAACTAGGTGCTTGGCGACAATTGCCGGCAAGTCATTAATGTCAGCGGCAACATCACCCCTGCTCCATTGGGTTGCAAAAATGGTTTTCACTGCGCGAGCAGTTTCAGTCAGTCCAATCCCAACCACCATGACATTCATTTTCCCCAATTCTTCCACTATTTGCCGAACGCTCACTGCATCATCCGGATAGCCATCACTGCAAACAACCACGTAGCGCAAGCGGTCATCCTTTTTTTCATCTTTTTCTAATTGCTGAATTTCTTCCCTAATTTGATCACGAATTTCAAGCAAAGCTGCCACATCTCCATTGCCAGAACCTTGATTTCCAAGACTTTTCCACATTTTCACTTTGTCTTTTGGTTCAAATTTTGTTGACAATGCTTTGTCTTC
>CAIJXA010000076.1 GCA_903824515.1 uncultured bacterium | reverse complement strand
TTTTGCTGGAAGCTGAAAAAAGTCCTTTGGATGAGCACGTTTCATTGTTGGCAAGGGAAACGATTCCGGATGATAGGGAATTTTGGAAAAGCGAAAATGTTTCGCACATTGTGATTGCCAAAACTGATGATTGGGAAAAATTTTCCAAGCTTTCTGCTTCAGATTTTTTTGAAAAAATTGTTGACAATGATTCGATACTGGTCTTTAGGGTCAAATATTGAAAATTTGGTGCCTGCTTTTGTCACTGCGAGTGAAATGAATCCGACTGTAAGGATTATGAATGGAATCGAGGAATCTGGGCTCAGATCTTTCGACTTCATTTCTTTGCCTTGGGGCAGAGAAATTTCGCTCAAGATGACATGGAAAAACAGAACTAATCAAAAAATTTTTAGCACGATGCGTCATCTGGCGTCGGCCGTGGTTTCATGACGCATTTCATATGATTATTTTTTGAAGCCATTGAAGAAAAAAATAAGCAAAATTAAAAGCCCCGGGTGGGGCTTTTATGATAGGCTAGTTTTTATTTGTTTCCACTATTTCCGTTCCGTCCGTTGTTTCCATTGTTGTCTTGTCTGCCGCGTTCATCGTGACCTTCACTGAATCCTTTGTCATATCCATCGTTGTATCCTCTGTTGTAGTCGCTACTGCGTCCTTTGTCGTGACCATTATTGTTTCTGTTGTCACCTCTGTTGTCAAAACCATCTTTGTGTCCATCATTACGTCCATCGTTGTAACCATTGTCATGATCATTGCGACCATTGCCGTGGTCGTCATTTCCATAGCGAGGACCGCCATTGTTGTTGTTATTGTTGTTTCCATTGTTATTGTTGTTGCCGTTGTTTGACTTGGCAAATGCGGCTGCACTTGAAAATCCCACTCCCGCAAGAAGTGCTCCGAGAATAACCGAGGTTCCAATGATTTTTTTTGTAAACATAAAAGTTTTTGAATTAGATTGAATTAAACATCTTCAATACAATTAAACTTAGCATATATCAACGATAATTACAAGTTGCTTCAAGCAAAGCAGCTCTACAACTGTGGATAACTTTCTTAAATTTCCGAAGAACCCATTTGACAGCTTGTTTCTCCGCTCGAAGGATTCTTTTTTTGGGGAAAAATAATATCTAAGTCTTTTTTGATTCCACTGATATATGATACAACTAGTGGGGGTTAATCTTTCATTTTAGGGCTGAAAAATGGCAACTTTCGCTTGGCTTGACATTTTCCGCTTTATGTTGTACGCTTCAGTATCGAATTAGACGATTGTGTCTTTCGATAAATAAGAAGTTTTTTATCAATCAGAAAAAAATAAGGAACACTAAAAATGGTGACGTTAAGAGTCCAATTGCCAACCTTGGAAGAGGCCAACATCGAAGCTTTGAGAGCTGCAATTGAAAAGCTTGTCAAAAATACCTTGAGCGAAATAGGTTATTCCTTGACTGAAGTGGAGGTGAAAGTCTTGCCACTCGGCCAGGATACTCTTGAGCAAAGCAATCGCAGTTTGTATTCATAAAGTAGCTTTAGCTGCTTAGACCTGTTGACTCTTTGAATTGAGTTAACAGGTTTTTTAAAACCACTTTACTATTTCTCTGCTTGGAGTAGAATCATTGTAATACTTTTAGCAAGGTCGGTTTGTTGTTTGTCAATTCAAATAAAAAGGAGCCTAAAAAATGTCAAAAACGTACAAAATATTCGGGGACAAAAGTTCGCTATACGCTATTGTTTCAACCGTTGGCGCAACAGTGGGCAGGTTTGTCTACAAAGGTAAAGATCTTATTTATCCCGAGCAGTCAGTTGATCACGCCCAAAGAAAAAGAGGCGGGATTCCAATTTGTTTTCCGAATTTCGGAAAGGCAGTTGGACGTTTTTCTGGGTTGCGGCAACATGGTTGGCTGCGAGATGAAAAACTGAAATTTTCTCGCGAGTCAGACAACGTTGGCTCTTTTTTTGGAAAAAATAAGCCCTCCAGCGAATATCCTTGGCTTTTAGAATACAAAGTCACAATTTCAGTTGAGCCTGAAGAGAAAAAATTGACTTTGAAATTGGAAGTGGTCAGGTGTTGTGACGAAATCGAGTCACCTGCCCCAATCAATCCGGGATTTCATCCATATTTTTTGGCCGATCCATTCAATGCTTTTTCGCAGCAAAATCTTGCCAAAATTAGTGGCGAGCAGATCACGCAATTTCATGACCAAGCAGGGATTGTTGCAAATGAGGGCCGGGTTGAAATCAGATCCGGCGATTGCAGCTTGGAGATGAAAGCTCCAGAATGTCACTGCCTCGTTTTGTGGAGTGACAGTCCAAGAAATGAATATTTTTGTGTCGAACCAATTTTGATGGAACCCTCAGCCTTCGGTGATCCTGATGAAGGCGGTGAGTTTCTCCTGATTGGAAACAGCTTTGAAATGACATTTTCTTTGAAAATTGTTTCCTGAAAAAGTGTTTGAAAAAAAGAGACCTGTTGCTCATTGAGTGGCAGGCTTTTTTTCTTGGGGCTGCGCTTGGCTTGAAGGCAGCAGTTTTGGATCATAAATCAAATAAATCATTGCTAAATCGTTGACTATTTTTTGAAGGAAGATTTCTTGCTCGGGACTGATTTTGGTTTCAGGAAAAACACAAAAAACTTTGATTGAAATGTTGGTGGCAGCGGATGAAAAAACTTTATATTTTTTTTCAAGCATATTTTTAAGTAGTTGTTTGTTGGATATTTTGAACTCAAAGTCTGTAACGCCACTTCTGGCTTGAAAATGTTCTGAAAGTGTCTGGGTTTGACTGGAAAGCAAAATGCGCAGCAAAACATAGGGCGCATTAGTAATGTTTAATATTTTTTCGCAAACAGTGGCAAGAAAATTTTTCAATTCTTTTTTGCTCTCCGGATATTTCTCAGTGTTGACAATAGCATTCGTGAAAGCATCTGTGAGAAGGTTGATTTCTCCGATGTGCGACCAAGCTTCTTGCAGATAATTTTTGTTTAACTTCAATTCTTTTTCATATAGTCTGTTTAGAATAAAGCCAATCAAAAACAAAAAACCGATTGCCAGAACCTCCACTGGTTCTTCGCTCAAAAAGAAAAAGCTGCTATTGATGAGCAGGGGGGTAAAAATGATGAGAATGACCAGCGTCGCGACAAAACCAAAGTAGAGTCGTTTTAAATTCTGAATATTCATTTGAAATTTGATTGTTTGTTGGGTTAAGTTTGGATGAAGCCAGTCAGGGAAGAATCAAATCAAATTCTTTTGGCTTTCAAAGCGTAATACGGATGTGGGTCTTTTTTTATTGCAAAAAGAGCTCTGAAATTTTTGAGTCAGCTGCTGCTTAGTGGTAAGATACAAGTATTGAAAAAACTTTAATTATTTTATTATCTATTGAAAATAAAATGGACAGCCTTAGGCAGAAAATCAGGTCACCAAAAATACAACATATTCAGGAACATAATCAAAAAGTAGGGATAGTTCGCAAGCAATTTGATGTGCCAATTGAAACTATGGATTGTAGCAATGAAAAGAGGCCTAGAAAATTTCAAATTTATCAAAAGTTCAAATTCACGGCTTTGATTTTTTTGGTGTTGTTGATTTCCGGTGTGATTTTCATCAAGCTGAACACTGCTGCAGCAGCCTATTTGACTGACAACATTTTACGTCCCGTTGTTGGAGACAAAAATATTGTTTTTCTGGAAAAAATTTTTTTTAATGCTTCTGATTTTGTCGAGCGATTGACTCACAATAGTAATTTCGACAAGCCGCCAATTTTCAATGAGGATAGCTCCCAAGCAAGCATTGCTGGCAGTGATCTCAACTTGATGGCCCTTTCCACCGCTGGAGATGACAAGCCGCTGGCCGGAGAAGGCCAATGGAAAAATTTGTCACTCAAAATGTTTCCCGACAAAGAAGTGATGGCTCACACTTTTCTTCGTCCTGATTCAGCCAGATCCTATGCCATCACGACAGTTGTTCAAATCGACAAGCAAGTTCTGCGAATGGGAATTGTGGCTGGTACCAAGCAACCTGGTGGGCCAGTAGGAAAGCCTGGTCCCGGAATTGTGCCTAAGGACATCGTTAGTGGCGGAAAATTGATTGCAGCTTTTGATGGGGGTTTTCAATATAAGGATGGGGCGTATGGTATGATTGTAGGTGGCAATACTTATTTGCCACTGAGGAGCGACCTGGGGACAATTATTGGTTATAAAGATGGAACTTTGAAAATCATTGACTACACGGGTCAGCCACTGGGAGACAATGTGGAATTTGTCAGACAAAATTGTCCAATTTTGATCAGCAATGGAGCGGTTGCTGCTGGCGATCCGCGCAACAAAAAACTTTGGGGCAGGCTTGCTGCTGGAACGGTGGATATTTTGACTTGGCGCTCAGGTTTGGGTTTGACCAAGGAGGGCAATTTGCTTTTTGCGGTTGGCAATAATCTGACTCCCATCACTTTGGCAAATGCGCTGAAAACAGCCGGGGCAGTGGATGCGATTCAATTGGACATCAATCCAATTTGGGTGAGATTTAATATTTTTAATTATCTTGGCAATGGAAAATATAATTCCATCCCACTGACAAAAGATTTGCAAGATGGTTCAAAGCAATATTTGAATGGCTATGAAAAAGATTTCTTTTATCTTTATGCGAATTGATGTTTTGCCAGTTTTGAAAAAAATTGAAATTATTTAGTGAAAATTATTATGGCGAAAAAACAAAAAAATGTTAGCAAACAAAAAAGCTCGACTTCGCCGAGTCTTTTTGGCTTAATGCAAAGATATTGGGGCATCATTACCTTATTAATCGTGCTTACCATTGTTGCCAATGCGCTGAGCGTGGCAGTTCCAAGAATCATTGCCGGGGCCATCGACACATATGCGGCAGGCAGTTTTTCTCTGGAGAAAATCATCGTTGAGTTTTTGGCAGTGTCGGTGGGAATTTTTGTTTTCACCTATTTGCAAAACATTGCCCAAGTGCTGGCTTCAGAGCGAGTTGCCCGAGATATGCGCAGCGACATTATGGCCAAAATTTCCGTGCAACCTTTTTCATATATCGAAAGTGTCACCCCGGCCAAACTTTTGACCAACTTGACTGCGGACGTTGATGCAGTGAAAACCTTTGTGTCGTTGGCAATTTCTTCCTTGGTCGCGTCGGCATTCTTGATTGGAGCAGTGGCGGTGCTACTTTTGCTGATGGATTGGAAACTTGGGCTGGTGGTGCTCGCAATTATGCCCTTTCTTGGTGCAACTATTTTTTTCGTGCTAAGCAGAGTTCGAAAATTGTTCATCAAATCTCAAGAAGCGATTGACTGGCTTAACAAGGTTATCAGTGAAAGCATTTTGGGGGCGGCGCTCATTCGCTTGCTTGCTTCGCAAAACCAAGAATATGAAAAATTTTTGGCGGCCAACACCCAGGCGAAAAGAGTGAGTTTGAAAATTTTGGGCTTGTTCGCAAGTTTGGTGCCAATCATCACTTTTTTGACCAACTTGGCCACGCTCGCTATCGTACTTATGGGTGGACACTTTGTGATTGTTGGCGCAATGTCGTTGGGAAATTTCACAGCGTTTAACAGCTATCTGGCTATTTTGATTTTTCCAATCATGATTATTGGTTTCATGAGTAATGTGATTGCTCAGGCTCAAGCTTCCTACGGCCGCATTTTGTTGGTGCTTGGTGCGCCAATTGAGAAAAAAACCGGGGGACTCAAAGCCAAGTTGCGCGGAGATATTGAAGTGAAAAATGTCTCGCTGAATTTTGGCGAAAAAGCTGTGCTCAAAGATATTTCTTTTTCGCTGAAAGCTGGTAGCAAAACTGCCATCATTGGTCCAACTGCCGCTGGCAAAACGCAGCTGCTATATTTACTCACGGGAATTTTGCCAGCAAGCGTTGGCGAAATATTTTTCGATGGAAAAAAATTGAATGAATATGACAAAGAAAGTTTGCATAGTCAGGTGGGCTTTGTTTTTCAAGACAGCGCACTGTTCAATCTTAGCTTGCGAGAAAACATTGCGTTTAGCAACACGGTCAAGGACGAAAATCTTGAAAAAGCAATTGTCACTGCTGAACTGCAAGATTTTGTTGAGCAACTTCCTGAAAAGCTCGGCACGATTGTTTCTGAGCGGGGTACTAGTCTTTCTGGCGGACAAAAGCAGCGCATCATGCTGGCTCGAGCCTTGGCGCTTGATCCAAAAGTTTTGCTTTTGGATGATTTTACAGCGCGCGTTGACACCAATACAGAAGGAAAAATTTTGAGCAACATTACCAAAAATTACCCCAAGCTCACCCTCATTTCAGTTACGCAAAAAATTTCTGCCATCGAGCACTATGATCAAATTATTCTTTTGATGGAGGGGGAATTGCTTGCCAAAGGCACGCACGATCAGTTAATAAGCACCTGTCCGGAATATGTGCAGATTTATCAATCGCAGCGCAGCACCAATCAAATATAAATAATATACAAATTGTATTTTTGTGAGCCTAATTGCTTTTTGGAGCACGCATTTAGCCCAAGACTATGGCTAAGAACTCTGAATCACTGTCGCTCAACTGACCTAGAAAACAAACAAGCTCACAAAAATTTTGCTTTTAAATAATTGTAATTTTTAAGGTTTAATTTTAAATTAATGAATTATTCTCTCACTAAAACAGATTTCGAAAAAGAAAAAGAAAAGGGCGTACTTTTTACGGCTTGGAAAAGACTCGTGCCTTTGATGGTGGAGGAAAAGCGCGCCGTGACAATTGCCATTGTGGCAATTTTGGTCAGCAGCGCCGTGACTTTGGTGGTGCCAATCATCATTGCACGAATCATTGATGTGTATATTGTCAGCAAAAATTTTCAAGGAGTGATGACTTTTTCTGAAATTCTTTTGGTGGTTTTTTTGGTGGGGCTTGTTTCAACTTATTTGCAAGTCAAAACTCTGGGCGGAGTTGGCAGGCGTTTACTTTTCAATTTGCGGGGCAAAGTTTTCAACAAACTTCAAGAACTTCCAGTGGCTTTTTTCAATCAAAACAAAGCGGGCGATTTAATTTCGCGCATCAACAATGACACTGAAAAACTCAATCAATTTTTTGCGCAAGCGCTGATGCAGTTCATTGGAAATATCGTGCTTATTTTGGGCACCGGAATTTTTTTGTTGGCGATTAACTTGCAATTAGGCCTGATTGCACTGGTTCCAGCAGTTTTGGCTTTGGTTGCCACACAACTGCTTTCGCCTTGGGTTAAACGCACCAGTTTGAAAAGTTTGCAGACCCTGGGAAGCATGAGCGGCGAAATTCAAGAAAGCATCAACAATTTCAAGGTGATTGTGGTTTTCAATCGACTCGGATATTTCAGAGAAAAATTCAGACAAGCCAATCAGTTAAATTATTCTGCTTCTGTTTCGGCCGGAATTGCCAGCAATGTTTTTAATCCGATTTATGGTTTGGCTTCATCACTGGCACAACTGGTTGTTTTGGCGATTGGAATTTTGCTGATTTCTCAGGGACGTTTCACAATCGGACTGTTGGTTGGATTTTTGCTTTATGTGAATAGTTTTTACAATCCGCTCAGGCAATTGGCTTCCGTGTGGCCGTCGCTGCAACTTGCCTTGGCCGGTTTGGACCGCATTTCGCAAGTGCTGGCACTTGAATCTGACCTTGCGCCGAAGCCACAGGAAACTGACTGTCCGTTGACTGAAGCGGAAAGTGTTTTGGAATTTAAAAATGTTTTTTTTCAATACGTAGAAGGCAAGGATGTTTTGAAAGATGTTAATTTCAAACTTGATTCAGGCAAAACCTACGCGCTAGTGGGTCCAACCGGTGGCGGCAAGACCACTACTGCCTCTTTGATGGCGCGGCTCTATGATCCCAGCAGTGGCACCGTCTTGCTCGAAGGCAAGGACATTCGCTGTTGGGATCCAAGCGAGCGAGTCAAGAAAATTGGTTTCATTTTGCAAGAACCTTTTCTTTTCACTGGTACGGTGCGCGAAAATATTTTGTATGGCAATGGTGAGTATGGCGAGTTTAGTGATGAGCAATTTAGGCAAGCTTTGGAAAAAATGCAGCTGACAAAATTGTTGGAGCGTTTTCCTGATGGTCTTGACACGCATATTGCAGTCGGGGGAGATGCAATCAGCTTGGGTCAAAAACAATTAATTGCTTTCATTCGAGCGGCCTTGCGCAGTCCGGACGTTTTGATTTTGGATGAAGCCACGGCCAACATTGACACTGTGACCGAAAAATTGCTGGAAGAAATTTTGAAAAACTTGCCCGCCAAAACGACCAAGATTATTATTGCGCACAGGCTCAACACAATTGAAAATGCCGATGAAATTTTCTTTGTCAATGGCGGACAAGTCACAAATGCTGGCTCAATGGAGCAGGCGCTGGACATGTTGCTGCACGGCAAAAGGCAGAGCTAAAAAATTTTACAGATATTGACGTATTACCTTTGCCAACAAAATTGCTCGCATTTTTCTTGTCTTTTTGAGGCTTTTCTTAGCCTTTTTTTATGGCAGGCTGGCAAACTATTGACATTTTATCAATTTGGGTGTATAGTATAAAGTTAGTGAATAATAACAGCAATTTAACAAATTTTATTTTTTTCAACAAAAAAATTATTGAAATGAAAAAAAATAAATTCGCAATTGTCGCAAATTTTGCGGCAATTGTGTTAATTTTCTCCGCTCTGATATTCATCGGCGGAAAAGAATTCGGAAAATTCCATGTGGATTTCCGGGTCGCCACGCTCGTGGTTGTCGTCCTGAATTCATATGTGATGATTTTTTCGAAAGAAGCAGTCATCACAAAAAATACCATGGGAGCACTTGCTCTTTGTGGTATAGTGTATGCTGCAACTTATCTTCCATGGTTTCAGCACTAGTTGCAAAGCCCTGGTTAATCTATTATGATTAATCCAGGGCTTTTGAATTTTCAGGGCGCCTTGCAATCAAATGCGAGGCTTTTTTTATTGCAAAAATATGCTAGTATTATGTAATGAAAAAGAAAAAACAGTCTTGGCAAGTTTATATTTTGCAGTGCAATGATGGGACTTTGTACTGCGGTGTGACGACTGATTTGAAAAGGCGAACGGCCGAGCACAACAGTTCTCCCTTGGGCGCAAAGTATACTAGTGGTCGCAGGCCAGTTGCGCTGGTTTATGCCCGCAGTTTTGCTGACAGGTCAATTGCTTCCAAAGAAGAAAGTCGGATCAAGAAACTGTCGCGAGGCGAGAAGTTGAAATTGATTCAAAAATCTTCTATGCAATATTTGCATCCTGTATTCTCCCCTCCGCACATTGCGTAGTGCGTAGGCGAAAGACAAGTGATGAGCGTTAAGAAATTTTGAAACGCAGTGAGGTCAGCAGGCCGAACGGAGTGTAAATTTTAGCGAAGAGCGAAGTCTTTGCCCCAGCAACAAGCACGTGTCGGGATTTCTTTTGTAACTTTTCTATTAAAAGAAAAGTTAACCCTTGTAATGCTGGATTGCCACGGATGATTACATCCTCACAAAGACAGATAATGGCATGATTTATTTTTTTTAAATCGGTAATTTTATGTGGATTTTATCTTTAATTACTTTTCCAGGCGTGGTGATGCATGAAGCCAGTCACAAATTTTTTTGCGATTGGGCGGGCGTGCGAGTTTTGGAAGTTTGCTATTTTCGCTTTGGCAATCCGGCCGGTTTTGTGGTGCATGAAAGTCCGCGAAAATTTTCGCAAAGTTTTTTCATTTCGGTGGGGCCACTCATTTTGGGCACGCTTTTTTCCATTTTGTTTTTCTTGCTTTTCAAACAGCACGCCCATGAAATCAAGGGGTTTGTTTTTGCTTGGCTAGGTTTGGCGGTTGCTTGTCAGTGTTTTCCAAGCACGGCTGATGCTAAGGCGCTTATGAGTGAAACCTGGCGACATCTTTTTCGCAGCCCATTTGCCTTGTTGGGTTTGCCCGTAGCGACGCTCATTTGGGTTGTCAACAAATTTAATATTTTTTATTTTAATTATTTCTTTGCCGGAGCACTTTTTTGGTGGGTAATTCGCTGGCTGTGATTTCTATTGTGGCACTTAGGGACTAAGTCCCCAAGTGGGGACTTAGTCCCTAAGTGCCTTATTTTGAACAATAAAATGACAATTTCGAGCCAAGATTTACCCATTGACTTTTTTCTTATTTTGAGTTATCATTATTTGAAGTTGTTATTTTGAAAATTTATTAAACTAGTGGAGGATAAGATGCCAATTACTGCAGTGAATTTTGGAGTAAAAGAAGCTTCTTTGAGCAGTGACATTTTCCAGTCTCAAAAGGTTGGTAGTTTGTTTGTTGGGTATATCTTGGCAGCATTGACAGGACTTTTTTCGTGGCTACTTTTTAGCTGCAATTTCGAAACACAGGTGGCAAATGTCACCCTGATTTTGCAAATCGGAATTTGTTTTTCTGCCTTGCTTACGGTAGTTTCTTTTGTGGCATTTTTCAGATTTTCAAACTTAACAAAACAAAAACATGCCTGAAAAATTGGTTAAAGTTTGAGGAAGGAAACTATTTCGAAGCTTTAGGAAAAACCAAGCAATAAAACTCAAATTGATTTGCTTGGTTCGGTTGTAGCTTTGATTACAAACTTTCAAAATAGGGAATTGGGATAATGAAAAAGGAACCGGGTGAAAGTGAAAAGCAGAAAATGAGTTCAGCGGATTTGCTGAAACTGGCTCTAGGCTTTCTAGACGCAAGCAGTGTGCTTTTTTTGATCACAATTTATTTCTTGCAAGTTGGTATTTTTTTGAAAGAAGCTCCCGATGATTTTTCAACAGGTATTCTAGGTATAGCTATCTTTTCTGTCTGGTTGGCTGTTATGGGATTTTTGTGTGCGCTGTTTGCTTTGAATTGCTTGTTGGAAAGTGTGAAGTTAAGAAAATCAAGAATGAATGAACAAAACAAACGGAGGAAATTTTGGTTAAAATGAATAAATACAAATATATCGTTGTGCCAAGAGCTGAACATTCCAACGAAATTATCGGTAAGATGTTGTTAGCAATTTCTGCTTTTGATAGAAATCAAGCTACTTTTACCGTCAATAAATTCGAGAAAATAGGTTATTTCATCAGGCACGACTTTCTAACGACTCTTATAAAGTGAAGTTTGGTTTTTGTGAGCATGTTTCAATTAGCGTGCTCACAAAAAAATTGCGTTATTTGAGACAAAGTTATCAAAAAATTGATAACTTTTTTTGTTGCTTAAATATTAATATATCAATCCCGAAATTTGTCATTCCGAGAGAATCGAAGAATCCCTTTGCATTATAGTTTACGAAACAAAGCACGGGATTTTTCATTGCACTCAGAAGGATAGAAAAATAATGTGTCATCTGGCGTCGGCCGTGGTTTAGTGACACATTCTGAAAGACCTAAGTTGGTTTTTTGCTTGAGAGGGGAGTATAATGATGCATAGAAATACCTAGAAATATGCTTTGCGAAATACAATAGAAATTAATTGTGCCATACTTCTATAATATTTCCATTATATTTCTACTTTATCTTAATCATATATCCTTTTTATTTCTAATAATTGGTGACTTATATTTTTATGCAAAATCTATCCTTGTTTTTAATTTTATTTTTCCTGGCAATCAACTTGCTGGCTTTTTTGATTATGCTTTTGGACAAAAATAAATCCAAGAAAAATGGGGCCGAAAGAATTTCGGAAGGAATGCTGTTTTTTCTGGCGACAGTTTTTGGCAGCGTTGGAGTTTTGGCTGGCATGTTTGCCTTTCGGCACAAGACCCAGAAGTGGTATTTTTTGATTGGAATCCCAATGCTCATTTTGGAAAATGTGGCGCTGCTATATTTGATTTACTTATTTCTAAATGGTTTTATAAAATTCTAATTTTTGTCTTTGCGAGGATGTAATCACCCGAAGCAATCCAGGGTATTTCAGAACTAACTTTTCTTTTCCGCAAAGAAGAAGTTAAAAAATTCACATTATTTCCACATTTCTTTTTTCCGCAAAAAGAAACCTGGAGGAAAGAAAAACTCGCACCGAGCTTGTTGCTGGGGCAAAGACTTCATTCTTCACTAAAGTTCCCGTTGCGCTTCTTCTGCTGAAGAATCTCACTGAAAACTTCTTAACGTTCATCAATCGTCTTTTACCTACGCACTGCGCAATGGTGCAGATAAAAATGCAAATACTAAATACCGAAACATTGCTATACTGAAAACAAAAAAACTACCCAGGTGGGTAGTTTTTTTGAAAGATATTTTTAAATAAACGTCAGTGCGGTTCCGGCTTTACCAGCGCGGCCGGTTCGTCCGATGCGGTGGACGTAATCATCGTGCGTGGCTGGCACGTCAAAGTTGATAACATGCGAAACATCAGGAATGTCTAAGCCTCGGGAAGCTACATCGGTAGCTACTAGAATATCAACAATATTTTCTTTAAAGAGTTTTAAAGCTCGTTGACGTTTAGCGTGCGATTTGTCACCATGAATCGATTCTGATTTGAGGCCGCGACCATGCAAGGCTCTGGCAAGTTTTTCTGCTCCGTGTTTGGTGCGAGAAAAAATGAGCACTTTTTGGAAGTCTGTTTTGATGAGCAAGTCATGCAAAACTTCGATTTTGTCTTCGCCGGGTTTGAGTCGGATGACGTCTTGATTGATTTGAGCTGAAGTTGCAACTGTTCGAATTGAAACTTTCACAGGGTCAGTCAAGAATTGTTTGGTCAGGTTTTCAATTTCGGGTGAAAGGGTTGCTGAGAAGAAAAGAGTTTGACGGGGCCCCTTGATCAATGAGAGTAAAAGTTTGATGTCATCAATAAAGCCCATGTCTAGCATCCGGTCAGCTTCATCCAACACCACATTGTGGAAACCACTCAGGTGCAAATTTTTGCGTTGGATTAAATCTTTCAGTCGACCTGGAGTTCCAATCACGATATTGTGACGAGATCTCAGGCGCTGAATTTGGGGTCTGATGTTTGCGCCACCCACAACAACAACAGATTGGATGTTGAGTCCTTTGGTGAAGGCTCGAAATTCATCCTCAATTTGAATTGCCAGTTCGCGAGTTGGCACAACCACGAGCAATTTTTCTGCCGGATTGTTCATAATCTTGTTGATCATCGGAATCAAAAAGGCTCCAGTTTTTCCAGTTCCAGTATTGGCAAGCCCAATCACGTCTTTTCCTTCAAGAATGTGAGGAATGGTTTTGTCTTGAATTGGGGTTGGGTTTATGAATTTTCGATCAGCAATATTCTTTTTGATTGCCTCATTGATTTTGAAATCAGCAAAAACATTTTCAGGAACATAGGCCACCTGATCTTCAATCGGTTGAGCTTTGTTGATGAATTTATTGACATCAATGTAGGTGCCAGTAAATCGCTTGGATCTTCCGCTTCCAGCGCGGTTGAATTTGTTGGTTTGTCCACCTTGAAAACTAGCTCTTGTTCGCGGGGGACGTTTGTTAACGTTTTTAAAGTCACTTCTTTGCATTATGTTGAGTGCGGAAATAGCTGAAATTGTGCGGGTTGTTCGTAGAGGCTCAACCTCCATTGTGGATGTTGAGCCTCTACGAAACAGTTTCGCAGGCTTAGTCACTTGCGCATTTTATGCATAAAAAATTAAAGGCTTTTATGCTTATATACGTGAAGGATAACAGAAGTGTTTCAAAGCACTTTGCGCCAAAGGCTTGTGGCCTGGCAATAACCAAGGTATTAACATAAAAGTCAATTGTAATACGCTTTGGACAATTTGTCAAGGGATTACGCTTAAATTTTTAAATTGCTGCATTGCTGCATTGTTAGAGTTTTTTTGGTGCGAGGTTTGAATGCTTGCGTTGCTGGGTCTTTACATGGTTATTTGGTTATCTATAAGATTATATGTTTACGAATTGGTGGTGAATATGGCCTGAGGTCATTCTCGCCTTAGGCGAAGAAGAATCCTGTTGATGTTGGCGGGCGTGTTAAGTTTCGGGATCCTTCACTAAGGTTCATGACACATGGATTGGTAACTGTTTTGTTAATATGAGTATTTGTTTCTATGCTTGTATGACTATAGGCATATATGTTTAGTTGTCTGTATGCTTATCTGGTTTGAAATTTGGCACATTGTTGTTTCGTATTAATGCTTGAAGGAGGTATTTGAGTTAGTTCTTAAAAATTTGAATATACGAAAGGAGGAAAACATGAAAAATAATTCTATTTGGGAAATTCGGCTGAATCGACTCTTGTGGTTACTTCCATCTTTAAGCAAAAAAATGGCTGAAGTGTTAATGAATGAAGAAACATTTTCTTTGGAGCGGCTGGAAGTTCTTTGTTTTCTTTTTGATGGGCAACTTGTTGTACTTGAGAAACGTCACTGTCATCCTGTGATTTTGAAAGAGTTGTGGGGTCAAAAAGTAGATGTGCTGTTGAAAGCAATGAGAGCAAAAGTTAATGATGTTGATGAAATTCCGTTTTTACCTGTTATTCCAAAAAGTGCTTTGGGAATATTGGGATTGATGGGATTAGTGAGATGCTCAGAAAAAATTGGAGAATGTGCTTCGTATCCTGAGATTATGGAATCGAGAGACTTATTCATAGTTCCAAGAAAGTCGTATTACATTTTTGGGGTGAATCAAAGTCTTTCCGGAGAAATGGTGAAGGAGCCAGCCTTCAAGGCTGCTGAAATGATGGACCCAGTTGGCTTGACTGACACTGAATCTATTGCCCTTACCGTGCATAGTGACATTTTGTTAAAAGCTTTTGTTTTGATAACTGGCACGAAATATTTTTTTCCTCCATTTTGCTATATCATTCAATTGACTGAAAATGGGACACCCATATTAACGGGACATTTTCAGGATCAGCACGGTCTGGATGAAATGGTTACTCCGTTTCAGGGGAACTTTATTGCTCCACTATGTCGCAGCAGAGGGATTGACTAACTGGCAGTTGGTGCTGTATGATGTTTCTTGCATCGTCAAGATTCAAAAAAGGCAAGTCATTTTAGCTTGCCTTTTATTGTGTCCAATAGGTTGCTAAGCTTGACATTTGCGTTAAATTTGTTATGCTTTTGATGTTAAAAAGATAGTAAATTGTTCTTTTTTTATCACAATTTAATTGGGAGAGGTTATGACAAAAAAGAAAAATACAGCCGAGGAAATCGACAATCAGAGAAAGGCCCTGATTTCTACTCTCGCAGGCTTTCTTGAAGGATATAAATTGAATGATATTGATCGAATAATTTTCGAGGTTAAGAAAAAACTGAGTCCGATAGTGAGAAAACGATTTGAAAAACTTTTTGATGAGCAGCTCAATGAAAAAAAAGACAAAGGCGGTATTGACGATCAACTTTACGCTAATTTTTTAGAGCAGAGAGATACGATGGTTGAAATAGCGCTTGATGAATATGTGAAGGGTCATGGAGTTGTTAGAAATGCTTCTTTTGACTTTAGTCTGGATAAAAAAGGCATAGAGCAAGTTAGTTTTAGTTGCTGTTGCTCGACTATGATGAGATTGTCTTCGTTGGTTGCTATTTTCAAGATTAAATAAGAATGCTATCAAAGAGCGGCTCGCCATTGCGGGAGTCGCTCTGTTTTTATATTTTGAGTTGACCCCGCCTGCTTTAAAGTAGTAAAATGAAAAAAGATAAGAATTGGTAACTAATTTGTAATTTTGTAGGATTATGGCAGAGAATAAACAAGCAGTTATGGAAGAACTTGTGTCCTTAGCAAAACGCAGAGGTTTTGTTTTTCCGTCTTCGGAAATTTATGGAGGCTTGGGAGCAATTTATGATTATGGTCACTATGGAACACTACTGAAAAACAACATTCGCGACGCTTGGTGGAAACACATGGTGCAATATCGTGATGATGTGGTTGGACTAGACAGCGCAATTTTTATGCATCCAATGACCTGGAAAGCCTCGGGACACCTTGATAGTTTTGATGATCCGCAGATTGATTGCAAAAAATGCAAAGCGCGCATGCGAGCAGATCATGTGTTGGAACTTTTTGGAGTCAGTGCCGACAAGCAGCCATTGGAATTTATCAATGCTGAATTGGACAAGCTTCGGGCAACTGGAAAACTCAAATGTCAAAATTGTGGTTCTGTTGATTTGACCCCAGCGAAAAGATTTTCCTTGATGGTCAAGTCTAATCTTGGCAGTCCGACAGATGCGCTGAGCGAAGAAAATGTGGTTTATTTGCGACCAGAAACTTGTGGCGGAATATATCTGGAATATAAAAATACAATTGACTCAACGCGAGTCAAATTACCTTTTGGAATTGCGCAAATTGGAAAAGCTTTTCGCAATGAAATTGTGGCCAGACAATTTATTTTTCGCACGCGCGAATTTGAACAAATGGAAATGCAATATTTTCTGCATCCAAGCATGATGAATGAAGCATATGAAATGTGGCGAGAACTTCGTTGGAATTGGTATTTGGAGTATGGAATTGGCAAGGATGATATTCGCTGGTACGAACATGAAAAATTGGCGCACTATGCATCGCAAGCCTATGATGTGGAGTATGATTTCAAATCGTTGGGCGGCTTTAAAGAAGTTGAAGGTGTGCATGCACGGGGGAATTGGGATCTTTCACGGCACTCCAAATTTTCCGGGGCGGATCTTTCATACTTTGACGAAAAAACCAGTGAACGCTTTCTGCCACATGTGATGGAAACCTCAGTTGGCTTGGGCCGTTTGTTTCTAATGTTTTTGGACAAAGCGTACACTCAAGAAGATAATAATGGAGAAGTGCGAACAGTTTTAAAATTGGATCACAGATTGGCGCCAATCAAAGTTGCAATTTTTCCACTAATGAAAAACAAGCCGGAATTGGTGACTAAGGCCAAAGAAATTTTTGACACTTTGAAAATAGATTTCATGTGCGAGTTTGATGACAATGGGAATGTCGGCAAGCGTTATCGACGGCAGGATGAAATCGGAACCCCGTTTTGTGTGACAGTTGATTTCGAAAGCCTGGAAGATGGCTGCGTGACTGTGCGCGACCGCGATACGATGACGCAAGAGCGCATCAAGATTGCTGATTTGCAGAAATACTTTTGGGAGAAACTAAGATAGCTTTTAGGCATTAGCTTTTTAGCTTCTTAGGGAATATGGAAATAAAAAATCAACTGCGGATAGTGGTTGATTTTTTAATAGAAAAGTTGCAAAAAGGAAAAACTTTTATTTCCACATTTCTTTTTCCGCAAAAGAAACCTGGAGGAAAGAAAACTCGCACCGGATGAAGATACTGGGTCAAAAACTGCGCTCTTCGCTAGCACCCTCCGGGTATATATTGTCTGGACAAAATCATAGATTTTGAAAGCCAATTGATTTTACACTGCGCTCCTACGTCTGCTGACGGTCGCTACGTTTCAAAATTTTTTAACGCTCTATGGAATAAATTAGGACGCACTGCGCAATGTGCGAAGGGGAATGCGGAATGCGAGATTGCAATGATAAATTATTGTAAATATTTTTTAAGAAAAGTTAAACCTGAAATTTTTATGCTATTTTGTCATTAAACAGATTTTCCAGCTCAGCTTTTTCCTCGGGATTAAGTTCCACGATTGAATGGAGCAAGCTTGTTAGTTGACCAATCTGGTTGCTTTGCAAAAGTAGGTTCAAAGTGTTGGTCAGAAACTTTTTTTGTTCAAGATTAAGCGAAGCAAAAAGTCGGGGCTGAATTTCAGCGAGAGTTTGGATGGTGAGGGTGAGTTTTTCGTGGGGGTCGCTTGCGAGGATATTTTTTTGAGTATACTCGGTTGCTAAATCCTGGGCGAAGGCTTTTAGGAAAGGGCGTCGCTTAATGCGGAGGAGATTGGCAAGACTTTTTTGGAGAAAGCGAAACTGGCTATCGCTACGCGTTCCTGCGAGTAAGGGTGGTTGATTTTCTTGGAGTGCGGATTTCTTAAAAGCAAATGAATTGAAATA
>CAIJXA010000075.1 GCA_903824515.1 uncultured bacterium | reverse complement strand
GGTTTTGGCCAAGCCATTGCCGATAGTGCCTGCCAAGGATCATCCATGGAGAAGTCGCCAATATGCTAAACATTAACAAAATGTCCAAAGCGGACATTTTCATTTCCCGCAAAAGCGGACATTTCTATTTCCCCTTTACACTAGCTACAATTGATTTGACATTTGCCCTGATTCCTGCTATTCTATCGAAAGTTAAATAATCATAAAACATAAAACATACAACATATAACAAATAGCTTAAATACGCGAAACTTGCCATTTGATTCGTGACACTAATGCTATATGCTACATGATTTATGCTCCATGACAAAATGAGTGAATTAATCTTGCTTAAAGCTGATATCCGAGATATTGTTGGAAAAAAAGTTGCTAAGTTCAGAAAGGAAAACAAAGTTCCTGCTGTTATTTATGGAAATAAAGTTGCCTGTCAAAATCTTTGGATTAACGATCTTGATTTTACCCGAGTTCACAATAAGGCGGGGGAAAGCGCTTTGATTGAATTGGAAATTGCTGGGAAAAAACTCAATGTGCTTATTCATGAATTGCAGCATGACCATAGAAGTGGAAAAGTTTCGCATGTTGATTTTTTCCAAGTTAACATGAAAGAGGAAGTTGAAACTGAAATTCCATTGGAATTTGTGGGCGAATCTGCTGCAGTCAAGGCACATGGCGGAGTGTTGATCAAGAATCTGGATGCTGTTTCGGTGAAATGTTTGCCAGCTAATCTGCCAGAAAAATTTGTGATTGATTTGTCAAAACTTGCAACTTTTGAAGATCACATCACGGTCGCTGATTTGAAAATTTCCGATCTTGTGGAAATTCTGCTTGAAGCTGATACTGTAATTGCACTTGTGGCCGCTCCACGAACCGAATCTGAAATGGAGGGACTTGATCAGAAAGTTGAAGAAGATGTGACCAAGGTTGCCGGAGTCGTAAAAGAAGAGAAGCCGGTTGAGGAAAAGAAAAAGTAAATTAGTTTTCCAAAAAATATTCCAAAAAACGAAGAATTTATTTCTTCGTTTTTTGCATTTTGTCAATATCTTTTATTCTGGTTTGCTCTTAGGAATTTACAATAATAATATGGAATTCTTTACAACTCCAATATAACAGCATATAATTTGAATTGATGAATTTGAATAACTTCACTATCTTGCGAGGTGAATATTTGCTATTGTCAGTGAGTTAGTGGTGATGGTGCAGCTTTGACTAAATGGCTGTGGTGGTTGGAGTTTCCATTGGTTTATTAATATTTATTATTTATTGTTACTATGAAAATGGCGATTAATTCTAAAAATGATTCAGTATTGTTTTCAGTAAGCACTAGAATATATTCAAAAGATATTATTTATAAAGCTTGTTACGTCTTTATTGATAAGATGTATATTTTTCTTGATATTTCTGATAAGAAAGATGCTATTCTTGTGACGCTAAGAGGGAAAGCGCCTTTGTTGAAAAATGAGCTTGAAAAACTTAAGGGAGAATTTATGAATGAATTGTTAAATTCGCTGATAAGAGAAAATGTTTCAAAGCGTAATCAAAAAATATTAGAGCAAATTGTGGGTGGAGCAATGGGAGCAGCCTTGGGAATCCAGAAAAGAGCTGAAGCTAGCGAGAAAGAGAATGATGATAACTTGAAAGATGATGAAGATATTGAAGCTGCAGTGGCAGCCCTTCGAAAGGAGCTCGATGCTATTGAGATTGAAGATGATTATGAGGCCGATGCGCTGGGCATAAGAAATATTGCGATGGAAGAAACAAATGTGGGTAAAGCTGCCTTATCGCCGTCCCTTGGTAAGCAAAATAATAAGAAAAAAAATAATGGCAAAAAAAAATAACGTAACTCTGAAATTATCGCATGCGCTTTATAATCAAAATTGTGTTGAAATAGCAGTAGAAGAGTTTAGTAAAATGGCTGAAATAGCTATTTCTAAACAGGGAAAATATACCGAAGTGCTAATTGTTGATGATGATGAAAAAAGCATTTCCCTTGAATTTGCAAATTACGCTTTATTTTTAACTATACAATTGAATGATTTCTAAGGAAAAAATAAAATATTCTAATTTGGCGAATTTTAGATTCGCTAAACTTAATGAAAAATACCTCCTGACTACGGATATGGGTAGATGGATTTTTCTTGCAGAAAGTGAATTCAAAAAATTTCTTGAGGGTAATGTGAAAAAAAATACTTTATTACACCAGCAATTAGTTGACGGTGGTTTTATTAAAACAAGGAAAACTGAGTTGTCACAATATGCTTCCCAATACCTAAAGCTCAATTCTTCACTTTCGCAGGGACCATCCCTGTTTATTTTTGTGCTGACTCTCCAGTGTAATCATAGATGCCTTTATTGCCAAGTTACACCTGAAAAAAGAGGAGCAACGGGTTTTGATATGAGTAAGCAAATTGCCAAAAAATCCGTGGATATTGCTTTTGAATCGCCATCTCCGTATATTGGCCTGGAATTTCAAGGTGGAGAGCCGCTACTCAATTGGCCAGTTTTGGAATATATTGTTAAATACACTAAAAAGATTAACAAAACAGCTAAAAAGGAATTGAAAATTTCCCTGGTAACAAACTTGACCCTAATGGATGAAAAAAAGTTAGCTTTTTTGATTAAAGAAAATGTCAGCATTGGTTGCTCATTTGACGGACCTGGTTTTGTGCACAATAAGAACAGAATTTATCTGGATAGCAAAGGTGGAAGTTATAAGCCGTTAGTCGAAAATATAAAAAAGGTTCAGCAAGCTATCGTGAGAAAAAAACAAAAAAGTAATGGTGAATTTGTCGACAATCTTAATGCTATTTTAACAACAACAAAATTTTCCTTACCTTATCCAAAGGAAATTGTGGATGAATACTTGGCAAAAGGTTTTAATAATATTTTTATTCGGCCGCTGAGTCCTTTCGGTTTGCAGCGAAAAACAATTGACATTATAGGTTATAGTGCGGAAGAATTCATTGAGTTTTATGAAAAAGCATTGGATTATATTTTAGAATTAAACCTGGGTGGAGTACTTTTTGTTGAACGAACCGCAGCACTGGCTCTTAAAAGAATCTTAAGCTATAAGGATTCTTCATATTATGAGATGCGTTCACCTTGTGGTGCAGGAATTGGACAAATAGCGTTTGATTATAATGGAAATGTGTATACTTGCGACGAAGGACGCATGGCCGAGAGAATGGGGCATGATAATTTCAAACTTGGCAGTGTTCATGAAGATAAATTTAGCACCATTGTGGATAATGAAGTGACTAGAACAATGTGTCTGGGATCGTCTTTGGATAATCAGGCTGGTTGCAGTGATTGTGTGTATAAGCCGTATTGCGGAATTTGTCCCTTGGCAAATTTTATTGAATATGGCACAATTTTTCCGCAAATAACTAACACTGATAAGCATAAGATCAATAAAGCACTTTTCGAATATTTTTTCAAGAAAATAGGTGATGAAAAATACAAAAATATTTTTGAGAGTTGGATCGTTTAAGTTTAATCTGAGAGAAAATTTTTTTGTGCTATTGAATTTTTTGATTCAAGGAGTTGTTTTTAAAGAGAAGTGTCGTTTTTTTTGGGTTTTTCTGAGCCACTCTTTGTCTTTAATGATGGGCACTATTTTGCAGATTTGACTTTGCTGTGGTATCATTTTGAATAAGAGACTTAATAATTTTTGGTAAATTAAAAAAAGCGTATGCCTGGTATATCAAAAAAATTTCCACTTATCAAAAAAGATTTAAAAGCATTTCTTTTGAGTGAAGAGGGAAAAATGACAAAAAAAGACATCGTGAAAATGACAGCCGTTGTGGTGGCTGTTGCTAGTGTGCTTAGTGTTGCTGCAAAACCAAATGACAGTTTTGCTTCATGCAGTCATGCATCACACGGTTCACACGGTTCACACAGTTCGCATGCAAGTGGTTGTAGTGGTGCGAGTTGGTAACGTATCTTTTTAATTTCTTTGGACTATGCTATGTCAAAACAAAAAATATTAATAATAATCATGGGTGGAATTTTGGTTCTGGGTGGGATTGTTGGATTTATTTATTTTAAAAATAAAGCCAATAATCAAGTTCAAAATAAGACTTTAAATTTCAAGGATATTTTTTGCTCCAATTTGGAAAGTGCTCCAACTGTTGGAGGACTCAATAAAGAGCTAAAAGATTATCAATTGCAGGATATTTTGAAAAACTTTTCTCGACAAGAGGTCGCAGACATCAGTGGCTATTATTTCTGCATGGGACTTGTTGAGGATAATTCGGAAGAAGCTTGTGCTAATAAACTCAAACCATCGGAAGCGATTAGTCAATGCAAGAGCAATTTTTATTTGAATGAAATGCTAATAGCTAGTCTTAACGGCGATAAATCAAAAGCAGAAGATATTTGCAAAACTCATCTGGGTAACACTGAATTTTGCAAGTATGTTGGGTCATTTGATGATGCAAAAAAGAAAGATGTTTGCGCTAGTTCACCTGAAAATGAGCAACCATCCTGTCGCGCCCTTATTAATAGTGACGACAGTCTTTGCAAGGGTTCTCATTCAGAAGAAGATTGTTTTGTTGCTGCAAAATTTTTGAAAGCAGTGAGTGAAAGGAACAATGAGAAATGCGACGAATTGTCTTCTTTGAATCCAATTAGTAATTATGATATTACTTGCAAGCTTAGTTTAAGTAAAAAGCAAGAAGTTTGTCAGAATGATAAGTATAAAAAATTCTTGCAGAGTTATTGTAAATAGTAGCTTAATGACGAAAACTATGTTTTATTGGTTATTTGTGTAATTTTTAAAATAATATTTTTCGATTAAAAAAGTGCAATTGCTGTTGCGCTTTTTGTTATATTAGCTAAGATATAGCTAATAAGAAAGAAATTAATCAAGCTGCATAATTATAGTTAAAATAGCCATATCTTAAGAAATATAAATTATGCTTTCCAGACTTATGCTGCCTCTGACATACAAATGCAATTTAAATTGCGAATATTGTTATGTCGATAAGAAAATAAATAAATCAATGAATCTAAAAACCGCCTTACTAGCGGTAGATTTCTTGATGAAAACAGGAAAGCGCAGCGGAAAATCGGTCGATATTGTTTTTATTGGGGGCGAGCCATTAATAGAGTGGAAAAACATGCTAAAGATAATTTTTTACTCAAAGCAACTGGCAGCTAAGACTAAGATTGCTATAGGTACTATCGGCTTTCCAACTAATGGATTATTACTAAATGAGAAAATTTTAAATTATTGCAGAAGAGAGAATATTCAAGTGGCTGTTAGTATTGATGGTTTCGATAACAAAAGAAGAACCCTGGCGGGAGAAAATAGTTTCTATTTGGTTGAAAAAATGATTCCCTTGCTGCTTAAATATGCTGATGTTGTTAGGATAAGGTCAACAATTCATCCAGATTACGTCAATGGATCGGCGAAAAATTTTAAGAAATTTTTAGAACTTGGTTTTACGAAAATTGATATGCAGCCTGTTACGGGAATAATGTGGAGTCCAGCGCAGAAAAGAATTTATTTAAAAAACCTTGCAGCATCCTTTGGCGAAATTGAAAAAAGTCAGTTGAAAAACAAGACTGCTGTTGATATGAAGCATTTGCGAGATTTTATTAGTAATTGCCAGGAGGAAAAGGGTTGTCCAAAAGTGAAGGAAGAATTCCTGGTTGATGTTGATGGAAATATTTATCCTTGTGAATTTTATTTATCTATACCAGTTGAAAAGCGGATACTATATGCGATTGGAAATATCAATAAAGGGATAAATGATAGTTTGGCTGAAAGTTGTATGAGGCATAAACTTTGTGATGCCGGGGATAATATACCAGCTTTAAAAAAGAAATGCTCATCGTGTAAGCAAACCCAGGCATGCTATAAGGTATGTTTTGGATATGATACTCAAAAGCGAAAATTTGATTCAAGTGTGGCAAAAAATAATTGGGTGCTTTTTAGGGATATTGAAAAAATATTTAGCAAATATGGATACTTAATTTGATAGATGTTTTAATTATGATCTCAGTTAATAAGCACAATGGATATTACTTATACTTTCACATTCCTTTTTGCAGTAAGAAATGTACTTATTGTTTTTATAATTCTTTTGTGCCCCAAAAAAAGACTCTCGTGGATGAATACTTGGGCTATCTGGAAAAAGTAATAAAGCTGAAAATTAAGGAAAAATACCTATTTCCGGTGGATGTTTTGTATATTGGCGGTGGAACTCCTAATTATCTTTCTGATAAACAACCTTTAAATTAATAGGATTTAAACTTAATGAATATCTATATCCATATCCCATTTTGCCATCAGAAATGTCATTATTGCTACTATTATTCTTTTGTTCCAGGGAGGGATAAAATAGCGGATGAATATCTTTTTTATTTGGGAAAGGAATTTTATCTTAAAAGCAAGAAATATAAACTAAAAGATGTTGATAGTATTGAGACTGTTTACATTGGGGGTGGCACTCCTAATTATTTCTCTGATGAACAATTTGAGAGCTTCTTTTTAATTTTAAAAAAATATTTGAAGCTGGAATTTGTTAAGGAATTTGTTATTGAGCTTAATCCTGCTGCGTGCAGTGCATCGCAACTTGGGATTCTTAAAAAGCATGGCGTGACTCGTCTTTCTTTTGGGATTCAAACATTGAATACTGAAATTCTTAGCGAAATAAATAGACATTATCATGATAATCCTGCTGAGATTATTCAGCTTGCTGGAAAAATGGGATTTATAATAAATTTGGATTTTATGCTGGGATTACCTGGTCAGAAAATTAAGGATGCGCAAGATGCTGTGCAATTTGTGAAAAAAATTAAGCCGCAGTCATCATTTTGGTGCGAATTGCGCTGTGGAACAAGGCAAATAACGAAGTTTACAAACATCCCTTCGCACGAGGAAACAGTTAAAATGTATGAGCTTATAAAGCGCAATCTTGCCAGGGTTGGTTATCGGCAGATAATACCGGAATATTTTACCAGTAAGAAAATGATGCCTCTTTATCTGGAAAACTGGTGGACATCTGGGCAAAGTCTAGGTTTTGGACTTTCAGCTTTTAGTAAAATGGAAAATGTTTTTTCGAAAAATACCGATAATTTTGAAGAATATGCTGACTTTTTGAAAAAAGGAAAGTTGCCTGTCCGTTACGTATATAAACTTAGCAAGGAGGATGAGGCGTTGGTTTGTTTGATGTCTGAGTTAAAAAAAGGTTTTGCTGATTTGGCTGAAATAAAAAAGGAGTTTAATGTTGATTTGGCAAAAAAGTTGAAAAAAGAAATTGAGCAGCTTATTTTCATGGGACTGATTGAATTTAAAGATAGCAAGATCGTCTTTACTGATAAGGGCTATACGATTTCATCTCCGGTTTCCAATTTGCTCTTGAATAACTCACAGTATTTGGTGAAAATCATGGATACTGCTTTCAATTTCATTGATAATATGCCAAACTTAGAAGAGTTTATAAGAAAGCATTTTTTTATTATCGATGAAGGTACGGATGGAAAAATTGTTTTCACATCTCCTGATAAAAAAAGTGTTGGAATACTAGAAAAATATGTCAAAAAATAATTCAATTTCGGATTTAGATTTAAAAACAGATCTCTACTTTCATATGCCTTTTTGTGCAAAAAAATGTGGCTATTGTTATTTTTATTCGCTTGAAAATCAAGGTGTTGCAGCTGTGAATAAATATCTAGACTATTTGGAAAAAGAAATTGTTCTCAAGAAAGAATTGTGGAAGTTTCCAGAGGGCATTAGAGCTGTCTATATTGGAGGTGGAACACCTTCATATTTATCACTGGCTTCGCTTGAAAAATTGTTCAAAATATTGCATAAACATTTTGAAATTGACAAGGATGTCGAGTTTACCATGGAAATAAATCCTTCAGTTTGCGACAAGAAAAAAATTGATTTAATTAAAAAAAACGGAGTCAACCGACTTTCTTTCGGTATTCAGACTGTTAGTCCTGCATTGTTGCAAAAAGTCCAGAGATTTTTCAATAAAAAGCAGGCGGTAGAGATGATTAGATATGCAAAAAAAATAAAATTCAAAACGATTAATCTGGACTTCATGTTTCGTTTGCCTGAACAAAATTTACAGCTTATTGCTGATGATATTGCATTTATAAAAAAAATCAATCCTACATCGGTTTATTGGTATGAAACCAAGGATGTAACTGATTATATGAAAGCGATGAATAAAGACAATACAGAATCCCAGAAATTTGACTCTTTTATTTGGGCGGAAATGAAAAAACTCAAATATAAACGTACAATGACCGAATTTTTTAGTAAAGATAATAAACCTTGTCAGTATACTTTTGATTTTTTGCTTGCCGATTATATTGTTAGTTTTGGACCATTTTCAATCAGTAAGTACAAAAACAGCTTCCTTAAGAACATTAGTGATATAAATAAATATTACGATTTTTTGGACAATAAAAAGCTGCCAATATGGCAGAAATTTGAGCTAAATGATGAAGAAGGTGCAGCTAGTTTCTTGGCGTATTTATTGAGGTTTGGTAGCGCTGATTTGGAATATATTAATAAGAAATTTGGCGTAGCATTGGAAATTTCCTTAAAAAGGGAAATTCACTTATTGAAAAAGCATGGCTTTTTGAAGCAGGAAGGTTCTGAATTGATTTTAACGAAAAATGGACTCTTGTATACCCCAGATGTTCAAATTGCAATTTTGCATAAATATGAAAAATTTTTAAAAAATCTTAACGTTTTTCTTGGACGTGAATATGGATTAAAGTAAAGCTATATGAGTGCATTAGCAATAAATTTTTGGAATAAGTGTAGCAATGCGTGCATCTTTTGTTTTTGCAAGGAGCATGATTTGTTGACGGAAGAATTGGTTCCGCCAAGCATAAGTTCTCTGAGGGAGGTTGGTAGGGCGCTAATAGAACATAAGAATCAGTGTGATTGGGTCATTTTTAGTGGAAATGAACCAACCCTCAACCCGGATTTGTTGGTGGCGATTATGCTGGCAAAAAAAATTGGCTACAAGGTCGACCTTAGAACTAACGGTAGAAAATTGAAAAATAGAACTTTTTGTCGGAAACTATTAAAAGTTGGAATAGATCGTGTAAATATAAGTCTTTTGAGTTTTGACTATAAGACGCATGATTTATTGAGCAACGCAGCTGGTGCTTTTGATGAGACGGTTGCCGGGATTAAAAATCTAGTATCGCTTTGGGATCCTAAGAAAATTTGTATTTATAATGTTGTTACAAAATACAATTATAAGCAACTGACAAAGAGTGTGGCTTTTTATCGCGACCTAGGCGTAAAGGACATCCAATTTAATTTCGTTTATCATACTGATAAAAATATAACCCCGGCGTTATCAGGACTGGAGAGTAGTTTGCAAAAAGCGATTGCCGATGCGATTGGTTTTGGAATAAAGGTACGCGTGTATGGTTTTCCTTTGTGTTTTTTGGGTAAAAATTATAAACTGGCCTCAGAACTTTCAACGAGCAATGAAGTAGTACTTGGCAATAGAATCACTGATTATGAAACAGTGCGAACTGATTTTGGCAAAAAAAAGACAAGTTTTTGTCATGACTGTAAGCTGGGAGATATTTGCGAGGGAACATGGAAGTCCTATTACGGAATTTATGGGGAAGAAGAGTTTAAAGATAAAATTAATGAGATTTAATAATTGTTTAATAAAATAAATGAAAAAAGCAGATATTAAAACTGGATTTTTGTGTAATAATAATTGTCTTTTCTGCGTGCAGGGTCCTGAAAAAAAGAAATTTGGCAATAAAAGCACAAAAGAATTAAAGGCAATTATTAAAAAAGCTAAAAAGGGTTGCGATACAATAGTTTTTACTGGTGGAGAACCAACCATTAGAAAAGATTTGATTGAATTGGTTGCTCTGGCTAAAACTCTTGGGTTTAGGACAATTCAAATTCAATCAAATGGAAGGATGTTTGTTTATGAAAAGTTTTGCAAGGATATAGTGGCTGCTGGTGCAAATGAATTTGCCCTGGCTCTTCATGGGCATACGCCGCAATTGCATAATTATCTTACTGGCGCAGAAAGTTTTCGGCAGATTGTTGGTGGAATAAAGACCTTAAAGAAAATGGGGCAGGTTGTGATTACGAATACTGTGATAACAAAATCCAATTATCGGCATTTGCCGGAAATTGCAAAAATCTTAATTGGTTTGGGCGTTGATCAATTACAATTTGCATTCGTGCATCCCTTGGGTGCAGCTGGAAGAAATTTTGATTCAATTGTGCCAAGAATGGAAATGGTTGCTCCTTATTTGAAAAAGGCCACTGATGTTGGCAGGGTGCTGAATAAAAAAGTTATGACCGAAGGGATTCCTTTTTGTTTTCTTGATGGTTATGAAGATGGCATTTCGGAGACAGTTATGCCAGATATAAAAATTTTTGAGCAAATCGAAGTTATTGACGATTATGCCAAAATCCGCATAACGAATGACAAAGCAAAAGGGCCAAAATGTGCGAAATGCATTTATAATGATATTTGCGAAGGTCCATGGAAAGAATATCCGCAAGTTTTTGGTTGGGATGAGTTTAGACCTGTGAATAAAAAGAAATAACATGACTGCAAACAAAAACCTACTAAAAGATGTTGCTGCAAATCAGCCGCGACATTGGGTCAGGATAACGCACGCATGCAACAATAGGTGTTTGTTTTGTCTTGACCGCGAAAATCAAAATGGTTCAATTCTCCCTATGAAAGAGATTATAATGGATTTACGCAAAGGACGTAGCCTCGGAGCAAGGCGAGTAATTATTTCAGGTGGAGATCCAACTATGCATCCTGAGCTTAGTAAAATTATAAAAAAAGCCAAGAAAATTGGTTATGATCATGTGCAAATTATTACCAATGGTAGAATGTTGGCATATGAAAATTTTGCAATTGAGCTTAAGCAGTCAGGATTGGACGAGGTTACACTTTCGCTGCATAGTCACATTAAAGAAGATTTTGAAAAATTAACTGGCATTGTTGGCAGCTACGAGCAAGCACTTCTGGGCTTGCTTAATGCTAAAAAACAGGGCTTTATCGTAAGCGTGGATATTGTTATAAATAAAATAAACTATAAAAAGCTTAAAACAACACTTCAGTTTTATATTAAATTTGGTGTTAGTGAATTTGACTTATTATACCCCATTCCTTTTGGAGATGCCTGGAAAAATAAAGACAAACTTTTCTTTTCACCCGAAAAAGCTCAAAAATATCTCAGTGAGGCATTTGCTCTTTCAGGAAATAGCGATTTATTTATTTGGACAAATCGATTACCAGCCCAATATCTGGAAGGGTTTGAAGATCTTATTCAAAATCCTATTAAGCTGCATGATGAAGTTCGCGGAATGAAGTCAGAATTGATGAACCTCTTCGAGCATGGTTTGAAGATGTCTTGCGAGGGTGACAGATGCAAATATTGTTTTATGAGAAATTATTGTCTTGATTTTAATGAGCTTCTGGAAAAAAAAGAAATAAGAGGTCGAAAGAAACAGTTGTGCGGGAAGAAAGTTTTGATAAAAAACAAAAAGAATAAAGTTTTCAGGCTTGGTAGTGACTTTTCGCTCGAAGCTTTCACGAACTTCTATATTAATAATAGATATTTTGTAAAAAGTGTGCGATGTAAAAAATGTAAACAGGCTAAGGCTTGTGATGGCGCTTGGATAGAGGATATAAGAAAAAATGGGTTTTCAATCCTAAAGCCAAGTATAAAATAAACACTTATTGATAACTAATAAAAATGACATGTTATGGCTAAATTGGGATATATACAAGTAACGAGGCGATGCAATCAGCAGTGCATTATCTGTTCTAATCCTCCGACGGAAAAAAAACTTACGCTTGAAAATGCAAAGCAAAAAATTGATGAAATTAAAAGAGAGGGTGGGGACGGTGTTATAATTACAGGTGGTGAGCCGACGCTTTATGCAGAATTGCCAGCCTTAATTATATATGCGCTTAAGGAGGGAATTTTTCCTAGGATTATAACTAATGGTCAGAAGATGGCTGATTATAAATATGCTAAATCCTTGCAAGATGCAGGCTTGCAACATTTGCATCTCTCAATATATTCCTGCAGAGAAAAAGTTCAAGCGACCATTTCAAAAAATGATGATTCTTTGAAAAATATAGTAAAAGCACTTGAGAATTTAAAGAAACTCAAAACAATAATGGTTGATATTAATATAGCCATTAGCAGACTAAATGCGGATCACTTGTCAGAAACAACAAAATGGATAACTGAAAATTATCCATTTGTTAAACATTTTGTTTTTAATAATCTAGACCCATTCATGAATAGGGCATCGAAAAATCCAGAAGTAATTCCACGGCTGCATGATTTTGAATTGGAACTTTATCGTTGTTTAAAGTTTCTAGAAAAAAATGGTAAAACTTTTCGAGTTGAACGCGTGCCACTCTGTTATCTTCCTGAATTTGAATTTTCTTCAACTGAAACAAGAAAAATAGTTAAGCAGGAGGCTAGAACAGTCTATTTTTTAGATGAGAAAGGAAAAACTATTCAAACTAAATGGGAAAGTGAGAAGGCCCAATGCTGCTCTGATTGCTACGCTAATGATATTTGCACTGGAATATATGGTCGAGGTAAATATTATTCTATCAAGGAATTAAGTCCAATCTTCATGAATAAGGACGCCATTATTAATAAAATAAAAAATGAAAACCGAGATATTGAAAATTAGTTTCATTTTACTGATATGTATCCTTAGTATTTTTGTGATTAAGGATGACCTTGAACATAAAAAAATAAGAAATCAATTGATTTTGGTCGGATTTGGTAGCGGTTTCTTGCTGTTGCTCGTTGGGCTATTTTTTGGACTAATTCAGCCGGATTATTTGATAGATGTATTCTTAAATGCGCTTATAGCGCTTATGGTCGCGTATATATTTTGGTTAATTTCTTTTTGGCCGGCAGGGGATGCGAAACTTTTTTTCTTGTTTTCTTTTTTGTTGCCGCTGAATTTTTATTGGAAAAGCTACTTACTATTTTTTCCATCCATAGTTCTTTTGGTGAATATATTTGCTTGTGCATATACTTTTTTGTTTTTGCGTTCCTTGCTTCATCTTGGAATGCTTATTTATAAAAAAGATCTTTTTCTATTGGAATTGCTCTCTAGGTTAAAAAAACTTTTCTTGCCAGGAGAATTGAAGACTTTTTTTAAAAAATTAAAATTCTTAGTTTTTTGCAAGGCCATATTTAAGGCACTTGGTATGTTTCTTTTGGTGCACTTCGTTTTTGCTGCAAGGCAATTTTTGAATTTTAATTTGGTAATTATGACAATATTGGGAATGATTTTGTGGACACTGGCCTCTTTGATAATAAAAAAATATATAGCTGATAGTGAAGTGTGTGTTAAAAAAATTGATAGTTTGGAAATGGGTGAATCGCCTTTGATAACTTCTAGGGAAGTTAAAATTTTTGGTAAAAATTTTATCAATCAGCTTGGCAATATGAAAGCAGAGGGGATTGATAAGCGGCAAGTTATTTTTTTAAAGAAAATGTTTAAAGCAAAAGATCTTAGCACTATTAATATTCAGAAAAATATACCTTTTTCGCCATGGATAATCATGGGTGTGGTGATCACAATCTTATTGAATGATAATCTTGTGCAATTTTTGGGAAGATTTTTTTCATAAGAGAATATTATTTTTTGTTTAATTGCTTAGAATGCTGTATAATGAAAATAATTGAATTGGTGTTGATAAAAAAGCAATGGTAGTTTTTTTGTTTTATTTTGAGTTTAGTATTGGGTGTTAATATTATTTATTTTTTTAATAAAAGTTGTCGTATGAAAAACAATAAAGTTGAGTCTGTTTTGCTAAAAATATTCATGCTCTTGCTTTTTGTTTTTTGGGGTTTTCCTCTTGAAAAAAGTCTGGCTGCTTCAGTTCAGATTTGTTCATCGGCTGATCGGATAATGGCTGGAGACCCAGTTAACATTTCATATTCTGGTAGTGACTATTGCGCTACTGGCCCCAGCGGAACTTACTATCCCTCAAGTACGATAACATATTCCGCTACCTGTGGTCAGACGGGTAATCCAGATGTGACGGCTTATGTGACAGTGGTTGTTGTCCCTTCTATGTCTAATGAGCAAGCCATGTGCTATTTGAATAGATATGGCGACGTTGCTGATTCGTGTGGGCCTACGAATATAGCTTGTGCTAAGCAGCATTGGATAAATAATGGTTATTCCGAGAGTCGCAATGAAAATTGCCCCTATACTCCACCTAGTCCTACCATTTTTTCCGCATATTGTTCCGGTGGAGTTATTTCTGTAAATTGGTATGGAATTGCTCGATCAACAAGTTATCCCTATAGGCTGACTCTTTCCGGATCAGGTACATATATTGGAATTAATGATAGCAGCACAAGCACCTCATTTTCATGGGGTGGTCTTACTGCGGGAGCGCAATATCATTTTTGGGTCCATAATCTCCAATATGGTTCTTGGTCAAGTGCCTCTGACGTATATATTGGCTGTCCTCTTAATGGGGGTTGGAGTGGTTGGGGCTCTTGCACTGCTTCTTGCGGTGGCGGAACTCAGTATCGTTATTGTAATAGTCCGACGCCTCTTTATAGTGGAGCGTCCTGCGGTGGTTCTTCATCCCAAGCTTGCAATACTCAAGCTTGCCCGATTAATGGCGGTTGGAGCGCTTTTGGTTCTTGTTCGGTTTCATGTGGGGGTGGTTATCAATATAGATCTTGTACAAATCCCTATCCTGCCAATGG
>CAIJXA010000074.1 GCA_903824515.1 uncultured bacterium | reverse complement strand
CCAGATACCTATGCTGATGCAGCTTCAACAACTGGTTCACCGACCTTCACTAATACTGGTGGCTATAAAATATACAAATGGATCAACGTCGGTTCGGGTTCTATAACCTTTTCTTCGGGTGTTGGCCCTGCGATTGTGACTTCAACGTGTGATGCGACTCTGATTGCCGGGCAGACATGCGTTTTCGGCGGACTTACCTACGGGGCGGTCACCGGGGCTGACGGTAAGATCTGGTTGGATCGAAATCTCGGCGCTCCGCAGGTGGCCATATCGACTACGGATTCGCTCTCGTATGGGTGGCTTTACCAGTGGGGTAGGAACACCGATGGGCATCAGACCATGACCAGTAGCACGACTTCGACCCTGAGTTCCTCGGACACTCCGGGACATGTGAAATTTATCATGGCCCCGAGTTCACCAAATGACTGGAGAAGCGGGCAGAACAACAGTCTATGGCAGGGAGTTTCCGGAACGAACAATCCGTGCCCGTCTGGATTCCGTGTGCCGACTCAGGCGGAATGGTCCACCCTTGTCTCCGCGGCCGGTATCACGAATCCAGCCACTGCGCTCAGTTCGACCCTTAAACTTTCGTTGTCGGGTGGTCGGAATTATTACGATGCTTCTCTTTATTATCAGGGAACCGCAGGATATTGTTGGTCGAGTACCGTTACCGGTTCCTCCGCCTACCTGCTTAGTTATAGTTCTTCCGGTGTAAATCCTGCGAATTATAATAACCGGGCATTCGGACTTCCCGTACGATGCGTGAAGAACTGATCCGCATGCGTCCGACCCCTTCATTACCTCAGGTCCGTGTCCTGAGCCGAGCGGCATACGAACACGTCGAAGCGGATTTTTGTTGTTCGGAAAATTCGGAATGAACCAGTTTAACTTTCATATTGATTATCCGCTTAGCTTAGTGCAGAAACGATGTTTTTACCAACATTAATTGACTATTAACTCTCCTATAGGTGGTTTTTAATTTTCAATTTTGGTTTTAAGTATTTTGTTCTAAGAAATTTTCAACTTCTTTTTCAATTTCTTCATAATCGCTGTGCCAAATAATACTTTTGTTTCTTTGTAGCCAAGTCATTTGACGTTTGGCATAGTGAATGCTGTCAAAATATAATTTTTGTTTTGCGCCCGAAGTGCATACGCCTTGGGTGGACATTTCTCCTAGTTCTATTTTGCCTTGCAAAAATCTGGAAATCCAGCGATATTCCAAGCCGATGCGCTCCAACCACTGCCATGAAACGCCCTTTTCATTCAGGTTTTCAACTTCTTGGGTCATGCCTTCGGCAAAACGTTCATCCAAACGTTTTTTGATTTTGGCGTTCAGGATTTCCCTGGGCACCTCAATTCCAATTTCTAGAAAGTTGTATTTTGTATTTTGTATCTCGTATTTTGTATTTTCCGTTCCACGTTCCACGTTCCACGTTTCACGTTTTGGAACATGGCCCAACACCTTGCAAATTTCAATTGCGCGAATGAGGCGTACCTTATTTTGACCATCGATGTCGCTTGCTCTGACTGGATCGAGTTTTTTAAGCTGGGTAAAAAGTTGCTCAACACTTTTCTTGGCAAGTCTGGCTCGCAATTTTTCATTGGGGGCAACTTCTGGAATGTTGGAATTTTTAGTCAAGGTGTCAATCCAAAAAGCCGTTCCTCCGCAGATGATGGGAACTTTTTTGCGACTGAGAATTTCCCCAATTTTTTCTTGCGCCAGTTTCTTGAAGTGGCTTACATTAAAATCTTCTTGAGGCTTAGCCACATCAATCAAATGATGGGGGATGCCTTCTGAAATAAAGGCTCCACGCTCCACGCTCCACGCTCCACAAACTTTGCCTGAGCCAATGTCGAGTCCTTTGTATATTTGTCGACTGTCAGCGGAGATGATTTCGCCGTCGAATTTCTGCGCAAGTTTAATTGCCACGCCTGATTTGCCTGAGGCAGTGGGACCCATGATGACTATTATTTTTGGTTTGTTTTTTTCCATAGTTTTTAAATTCAGGAGCTAACTTTTCTTTTTAGCTAAGAAAAGTTACAAAAAGGAAAAATTTTCATTTCCACATTTCTTTTTTCCGCAAAAAGAAACCTGGAGGAAAGAAAAACTCGCACCGGATGAAGATACTGTGGCAAAAACTGCATTCTTCGCTAAAATTCCCGCTGCACTTTGTCTGCTGACAAAGCTCGCTGAAAATTTCTTAACGCTCATCACTTGTTTTTCGCCTACGTACTTCATATGGTGCAGGAGAAATACAAGATGCAAACACAAAATACAAAAATTCCAAAATCAGAAATCTAAAATCTACTTTAAAGCTTCTCCTTCTAAATTCCAAACGTTGGCCTTAGTAATCTTAACTTTCACGATTTTTCCGAGCAAATCTTTCTCGCTCGTTGCGATCTTAACGTTTTTCAGTGTCCTGGTTTTGCCGAAATAAGAAGCTTCTTTTTGTTGTTCGATCAGCACTTCAACTGTTTGATTGAGATATTTTTGATTATTTTCAAATGCAGTTCTTTTGAGAATTTCATTTAGATATTGTTCGCGACGGGTTTTTTCTTTTTGAGAAACATTGTCTTTCATTTTCCAAGCGGCGGTTTCAGGCCGGGGTGAAAATTGTCCGAAGAAAACCATGTCGAATTTTGCTTTTTCCATCACCTCAGCTGACTGTAAAAATTTTTTGCGAGTTTCGCCTGGGAAACCGACGATGATGTCTGATGAAATTGAAAATATTTTTCCAGGTTTATTTTTCTCGAAAGCTTGGTTAATTTGCTTGATGAGATTAAGATAGTGTTTCTGGGTGTAGTGCCGGTTCATTTTTTGCAGAATCTCATCGTCGCCAGCTTGCACGGGTAAATGAATATTTTCACAAACTTTTTGGCACTTTGTCATTACTTCAATCAGTTCGTCGCTCATATCCTTTGGGTGAGATGAAACAAATTGAATCCAAAATTTGCCCGAAATAGCGTTTATTTTCTTGAGAAGGGTTGAAAAGGTCACAATTTTTTCTTTAGCTTTTGCATTTAACGCTCCACGCTCCACGCTCCACGTTCCACGATATGAATTTACATTCTGCCCGAGTAAAATAATATTTTTATAACCCTTGGAAACGAGTTTTTTGACTTCAGTGATGATTTCCTCAGCTGGACGAGAAACTTCACGGCCACGGGCATTTGGCACCACACAATAAGTGCAGAAATTGTTGCAGCCCGTCATGATTGGGACGTAGGCCTCAAAACTATTTTGATGTTTGGGAACTATGCTGAGATAGTCGCGACTGTTGTCATTTCGAGCGAAGTCGAGAAATCTTATGTTGTCGTAATTAGTATTAGACTCAGATCCTTCGACTTCATTTTTCTGATTTTCATCAGAAGAATTTCGCTCAAGATGACAAAAATTTAGTTTTTGAAAATCTTGCGGAAAGTTTTTGATTTCGCAAAATAAATCAACTTTTGTCTCCATTCTTTTTTGTACGTCGGTGCGATTGGCAAGGCAACCCGTCATGATGATAGCTGTTAGTTTAAAGTTTTTAGCTTTTAAGCGGGATGCTTTTTCAGCTTTGCGTAAGTTATTAATCAGGCTGTAAGCTCTATTCTCAGCGGTTTGCTTGACTCCGCAAGTGTTGAAGATGACCAGTTCCGCACTACCCATTTCAGTGCTCTGCGAAAAACCTTGCGCTTCCAAAAAGGTGGCTAAGCGCTGGCTGTCTGAAACGTTCATTTGGCAACCGAAGGTTTTGATGTAGTATTTCATGGTTGTTCGTAGCTTCTTATCTGTTTCATGGTTTCGTATCGGCTCGTTGGAAATTACTTCTTATTAATAATCTCTTTCATGATTTTCTCAATAAATTCATCCAGTGGCAAAGTTTGCTGCTCCTTGACCCCATGAGTGCGAACGGCGACGGTTTTGTCGGCAACCTCTTTTTCTCCGACTACGATGATATATGGAGTTTTTTGTTTTTCAGTTTCGGAAATTCTTTTGCCAAGCGACTCGGCTTTATCATTCATTTCCACGCGGATGTCGGCTACTAAAAGTTTGCTTTTCACCTCAGCGGCATACTGCGCAAATTTTTCTGAAATAGGCAAAACGGCAACCTGAACCGGCGAAAGCCAAAGTGGGAAAGCTCCAGCAAAATGCTCAATCAAAAGCGCAATGAATCTTTCATATGATCCAAGGATTGCCCGATGAACCATGACTGGCGATGATTTGCCGCCTTCGTTGTTGGTGTATTCTAATTCGAATCTTTTTGGAGTTGCAAAATCCAATTGCACGGTTGGAATTTGAATTTCTTTGCCTAGGGCGTCGCGGAACATGAAATCCAGTTTCGGTCCATAAAGAGCTGCTTCACCTTCATGTTTGATTGCGCCAAGACCCATTTCAGCGGAAACATCCTGGAGTATTTTTTCGCATTCATCCCAATCGGCAGCATCTCCAATATATTTTTCCGGATGTGCATAATCTCTGACAGAAAGTGAAATCCAATGATTTTCCCAGAGTCCAAGCGAGGTGTAAAAATTTTGAATAATTTCTACCATGTTTTTCACTTCTTGTTTGACTTGATCAACGGTGCAAAAAGAATGGCCGTCTTCAACGGTGATTGCAATCACGCGTTGCAAGCCCCCGATTTCTCCAGGCTTTTCATCGCGATATTGCTTTTCTGATTCCATATAGCGAATTGGCAGGTCTCGGTATGAGCGTGGCTTGGAAGCAAAAATCTGAGTTTGATGCGGGCATTGCACAGGTTTCAGGACATAGTTTTGTTTGTAGTGAGAAGTCACTTGAAAAAGTTCTGCGCCGAATTTTTGAGCATGGCCTGATTTTTCATAGAGGTCTATTTTGGCAAGATGAGGAGTCGAAACTTTTTGAAAGCCATAACCTCGACAAACTTTTTCAATGTGTTTTTGCAGTTCATCTTTGATGATGGTTCCATTTGGCGTGAAAAGGGGAAGTCCTGGGCCAACCAAATCTGAAAAACAAAACAAATCCAATTCTTTGCCAAGTTTTCGATGATCTCTTTTGGCAGCTTCTTCGACCAAATGTAAATAGTTTTTGAGACCTTCTTTATCTTCAAAAACCACGCCATAAATTCTTTGCAGTTGCTGATTTTTTTCGTCGCCTTTCCAATAAGCGCCAGAAATTTTGGTTAGGGCAAAAGCTTTGAAGTTTATTTTCCCGGTTGATTCGATGTGCGGACCAGCGCACAAGTCAACCAAGTTGCCTGATTTGTAAATCGTGACTGTTTCATTTCCAGCTTTTTGCAGGTCACTGATGAGTTCCACTTTCAATGGTTGGTTTACTTTTTCAAAATGTTCAAGCGCCTCCTTGATTGAAATTTCCGCTTTTTCAAAAGGGTGATTAGCTTTGATGATTTCTCTCATTTTTTCTTCGAGCAATGGCAGGTCTTCCGGAATCAGGGTTCGCGGAAGCTGGAAGTCATAGTAAAAGCCATTTTCAATCGCCGGTCCGATGCCAAATTTTGCTTCGGGAAACATTTCCAAAACAGCTCCAGCCAGGATGTGGGCAGTGGAATGTTTTAGCAGCTCGAGATTATTTTTTTCGTTTGTCATAATAGTTTAGTTGCTTATGTTTAATTAAAAAAATTTGAAATTTGAAATTTAAAATTTTTAATCAATTTCTTAATTTTTCAATAATAAATTTTTAAACATTGAATCATTTAGATTTCATTTAAAATTGAAAATTTCAAATTTAAAATTTGCAAAAATAAAAGGCTCAAACAAAATAGGGTGGAAAAAGAATTTTCCATATCGAGGCTCTTGATTTTCACCAAGGGCGGTTCCACTCGATTTCCCGGATTATTTGGGCACTTTGTGCGCTTTTTCGCAAGCTGCTTAAGCGGAGATTTTGACTCTAAATCGAGCCGGTTGGTGGCCGGCAATCTCATTAAATTGTCCTTTTAATATAAGCTTATTTGTATTATATGGCAAGATTGACAATTTTGCAATCTGGGTGTTTAATGTCGTATTGATTGCAAGGCAGTCAAACCAGAAATATTAGTAAGCAGTATCTTGACAATAAAAAAAGAAAAAGGAAACAATGGCTATGCACAACAATCTATTAAATTTAAGCAAAGTCAATGAGACTATCTTGCGGGCCAGGTTTAGAATCGGGAAAGTTCCCAGAGAAAAAATTCTCAGATTAACCATCCCGGAAACAATTGCATTTTATGAAATGTTCTTTCGGGATGTTTTTGGAATCAAGATTTCCTTTTCAAGAGAGCTGTTGCCCGAATCAGCAGGGGAGCTTAGTCTTGTTGTGTGCATCCCTTCCGAGGTGCGGCTGGCTAGCGAAATTATTTATCGCGAGCTGGGTGGTTTTTTTAAGATTGATCCCTTGGTTGAACTTGATAGATTCAAGGGTAGAAAAAGATTCATTAAGGGAGATTACATCCTGTGCGCAGCGGCTGCATCAGCGAACGTTAATTCAGTTAAGTATGTTATGAAAAGACAATCGCAGTTCATGGAGTTCATGGAGTTATCAATTCTGTGGTTATTCCATCAATGGCTTTCAGGTTCAAACTTAGAATCAGATTCAGTTTTGATCACTAGCTCGCACGATTCCAAGGGTGACCTAGTCATCATTGATTGCTTAAGGTTTGAAATTTATAGCCGCCTCTTTTGCGATTCGGATACAGATATAGACACTTTTCGCGTGCGAGAAGTTACCTATAAAAAAGTTCCGTTTCTTCCATTCGGTTAAATTTAAATTATTTTTTACACCGCCAATGCTTAACAGTTGGCGGTGCATTTTTTTGCCTTGCCTTGGCGCATTTTTTGAATTTAGTTGATGAACACTTTCTAGCCTTGACAATTTCGACGTTTTGGTTAATAATTATATCCAACTCGCAATGGAGCTTGATGAACGTATTTTTATCAACAGAACCTTTAAAACTTATATAGGAGGTAGTACTATGCATAGAAGGACTCTAATAAAAAAAGAAGAAGTTCTCCTCAAAAAAAGCATGCCTATTTTTAGTGAAAAGTCAGTTAATCAAATAGATTTACTGTCGCTAAATATGAATGAGGTGCTAAGACTTTATTCAGTTTTTTATAAAGATGTTTTTAAAAGGGAACTTTCTTTTCCAAGGAGTTTATTGCCAACAATGCCAGCAGCCGATGCTAATCTTTTTCCAATATGTATGCCAGTTAGTTATTTGATTTCTGCTGATATTACTTATGTGGATAAAGATGATGAAAAATTGTTAAATTTAAGAACAATTCATAATAATCTTAATGCGGAATTGGCTGCGTTTGGAAAAATTGAAAGGAGCAATCGCGACTTATCTGGAGTAAGTAAGTATATCGTTCTGACCCCATTGACTTTTGAAGCCGATGGCGAATTGAGGTCTAAGTCTGCTAATGATATTGCAAATCAAAGAATTAGGGTGTTGAGATTTTGTGAATTGCGAATTCTTAATTTGTTTATTTATTGGTTTACCGGATTGCCCCTGGATCGGTATAGCGTCACCTTGACCGAAACATATGTTAATAATGCAAGTCGTGAAGTTATTGGTATGGGTTACGACGGTACAAGTATCACTGTCGATAAATATAAGCCTGACTTGTTTGGTCAAAGTCTCTACTTTCGATCAGCGATTTTACAGGAAAAATTTTGTTTCAGTGCAAGTTGATGTGGTCTTTGGATCTTTTGAGTCATTCCGTTTATTTCCGGGATGACTTTTTTTGTTATCTAGTAAAGTGAGTGAAATGAAAGCACTCTTTCATTTCACAGCGAGCGACGCAGCAAAAGGTATCTTGCCTACGAGGCTTGACACGTCGCTCACGAGTGACATGTCTTGCCTCGTGAGCCCGTAGGGTGTGGGGCTTGCCCCGGGGTATTTTATATGAATTTCGAACATTATGGAAAATGCGCTATAATATTTGTATATGAACGAGCGCTTCCGTCTATTTTTTTATTGGGGCTATAAAGTTGGGCTGCATGTTTTTGCTGCAATCGGTTTTGTGTTGGTCTGCGGTTTTTTTGCGGTACGGTTTCATTTGACGGATGTGGCTGGAATGGTGGATGCAAACTCAGATCGTTTTGGAAAAACTTTGCTTGGCAGCAAGATTGTTGCTCAAGCTCAAGTTTTAGGAGCCGAGAGTCAAAAAACTGAAAAAGTTGCAACCTCAATTAATGCCTTGGACTTTCAAATCAAGCAACTTGCGCAGGAAAAAGAATTGAAAGTAAAAAATTATTGCGCTATTGATGTGATTGGAGCATTTGCGCCGGGTGCAGCTTGGAAAATAATTCAAAACTATCAATTGCTGGATTCCGATATGCTAGCCTCGAAAATGATTTTGGCGGCCAGGCTGCGGATTGAAGAAAAAAACAACAACAGTAGTGTTTTTGATAACTGTGACAAGGAAAATATCCAAATAAATGATAGTGCGATTGCCAAGAAATATCTTGAAGCACAGAGCGAAACAATTTTTCCTTGGATGGGCAATGAACAGTGGGCGACAATTAAAGAGGCGATTGTAAAAGACAAGGATTTGATTGACAGAGCTTCGACGATTGCTGGGATTGAACCTCGCTTGCTTGTCTCTTGCGCAATTGTAGAGCAAGTCAGATTGTTCAATTCTCAGCGAGAACTTTTCAAGAAATTCTTTGAACCGCTCAAAATTCTAGGCAATTCAAACAAGATTTCTTTGGGGGTGATGGGGGTCAAAGAGAACACTGCCATTGAAACCGAGCAGCATTTGAAAGATTCTTCGTCTCCTTATTTCTTGGGGCCGCAGCTTTCGAGTGCTTTGGATTTTGCCGAGGGAGACCCAGCCAGCCAACGCTATCAACGTCTGACTGATGAAAAAAATCATTACTATTCTTATCTTTATGGCGCGCTTTATTTGAAAGAAATGATGACTCAATGGAAAAATGCTGGTTTTAATATGGATTATCGCCCGGAAATAATTGGCACGCTTTTTAATGTTGGCTTCCCGCAATCGCGGCCTAATCCAAATCCAAAAGTTGGTGGCAGCAACATTGAAGTTGATTCCGCAAAATATACTTTTGGCTCGTTAGCTTATGAATTTTATTATTCCGGCGAGCTTGCGGACGCTTTTCCATATGTGACGAATTAAAATTTTTTGGAAATAATTAAGAAAATTGAAACTAGCGCCTAAGCTAAAAGAAAAATAAAAAACAGAAAAAACCAAAATACCAGCGGTCGTATGATTTGTGGTTTTTTATAAAAAAATACTTTTGTTATGAGTAGAAAAATTCAGAGTCCGATAAAACAAAAAATTCTTTTATTATTAGGAGCGGGCGTTGCGCTTGGGCTAGCTGGATCGCCAAGGCAATATTTTCGGGTGCTGAAAATTGCCAAGCGCGATTGGAAATCAATCGATGAAAATTATCTTCGTCGCACAGTGCGGGAATTTTATCAACAAAGATTAGTTAGGGGCATCAAAAACTCCGATGGCTCGGTGAAGATTGTGATCACCGAGAAAGGCAAAAAGAAAATTTTGGATTTTCATATTCATCAAATAAAAATAAAGAAGCCATCTCATTGGGACGGGAAGTGGCGACTCGTTATGTTTGATGTCCCAGAAAAACTGAAATATAGGCGGGACGTACTACGAGAAAAACTGAAAGAGTTAAATTTTTTTGAACTTCAAAAATCTGTTTTTGTGCATCCTTATCCATGCCTAGATGAAATAAACTTTATTGTTGAGTTTTATGAAATTCGCAGATTTGTCAGGTGCGGAGATGCAATGAATCTCACAAACGAAGCAGGATTGTGTCTGCACTTTAAATTGAAGTTAAAATAAGAAAATACCAAATTACTAGCGGTCGTATGATTTGTGGTTTTTTTAATTTTTGGAGTTGTGGATAACTTCTTCTTCTTCTTCTCGGTATAATGTTTGTATAAATCTTAAAAAACAAAAATGAGCATCAACAAAAAAACCATTGAGATTGCAATCATTATTTTGATTCTTGTGGCGACAGGAGTTGTGTTTGAAAATATTTTTCTGAAAAAAGCGCCAGCGCCGATAAATCAACCCGCTGCGTCAGTTGCGCAAACAAGTGAACAGTCAGTGGAGAATAGTTCTCCAGAAAGTAGCAATCAGCAAAATCTTCAAACGGTGACTACGGATGTTTCAAATATCAAACCTGCCGTGGAACCAGGAACGTGCAAAGATTTTGAAGCAATTAAAGAATATGTTTTGAGGAACATTGTTACACCTGACGGTAAATGGAATCTTTATGATGGTCAATGGAGCTATCCGGCAGGTACTCCTAAATTATTGTGGTGGAAAAGAAAGGCTAGTGAACCTTTTGTGGGTTATCCAGGTGTAGCTAGCTGGACGTTTGAGTACGATACTTATGACCCTTATGACCCTGTTTCGGTGGATCACCGTGAATCTTATGAATCTTACAAGTCAATCATGAAAAAGGATGCTGATAATATTGGTAAATCAATAAAAGATGAAGCAGAAAAACTTGGTCTAGTTACAGATACATTGAATACCATGCCGTTTCAATCAATATACGATTCGCGATTGCTAGTGCCGATTGAAGATACTATTGGCTCTTTCTCTCTAAAGAGCGAAAACGGATTTTATCTTATTTCCTTGAATAGCGCTGAAAATGGCGGTGGTTCTCAAGGGTCTGGAAATGTCACGCTTACCTGTGGAAAAGCCAGTAGCTGGTATGATAAGTTTTATGATGTTATGAATTTCAAGGCAAATCCTTCCGCAGCTAAATACCCAGAGCGAGATGAGATGACTATTTTAGATGTCAGTCCAGATCATACTGTTTATAGGCTAACAACTGATCCATCATATTATTATTTCGATGGGAAAAAAGCAGAGGTGATATCAAAACCCTATTCCGGTTTGATTCAATGTTCGATTCTTGAATCTCGGAAAATAGGAAAAGGAATGCCATGTACGGATGGGTTAGGTGACGGGTCAGATTCTAAAGATAAAGAACGGTTAGCTACCTATTAATGTTAAATCAAAAATCACCACTTCAAATTGTGGTGATTTTTTTTATTCTTTATTCTCCTGAAAAGCTAATAAGCTAGCTATTTAAATCAATTCAACCGTTCCTCCGGCAATAATGTTTTTGATTTCATCGAGAATATTTGGTTGGCTTTCGATAGAAAAAGGCGTTTCAAGTTTGTTGGCTTGGTGATGCAAAAAAACTTTACACTGCCCTGATGGGCAAGTATTGAAAGTTTTGGAAAGCTTGCTAATCATTTCAGAATTGGCATCCTGGGGAAGGGTCACAATTAGCTTATAGCTTTTAGCTTCGCTAGCTTTTAGGGGCTCAGCCTCTAGAAGTGCTGGATTATTGTTTGTTGAATTCTGGTGACTAGTTACTGATGACTGGTTACTGATTACTGAACTATGTTGGTCATTGACCACGCCAGCTCCGCCGTGAGGATTTTCATCATCATTTTTATTGGCGTAAGTTTTTTTGGTGGCCTCAACGCGCAAATAATTTTCGATTTCATTGCGGTCAAGATTACGGACTTCGTCGCAAATTAATTTATAAGCGCCGTCTTTGTCGGAAAGTTTTCCTTCAGCGATAATCATTTTTTCTTCTTCCCAAGCGCTGCCCATTTTTTCCAACACTTTTGGAAAAACCAAAATTTCGATTTTGCCTTTCATGTCCTCCAGCATCACAAAGAGCATGGTTTCTTGGCGCTTGGTCAGAATCTTTTGCACTTTTTGGATGACACCGCCGACTGCAATTTTTTGACCAACCATTTCTTTGGAAAGTTTGTCCAAAGGCACGGCCACTTTTTCAATGTAGCCCTGATATTCCTGAGCTGGATGTCCGCTAACATAAAGACCAAGCAATTCTTTTTCCCAACGCAATTGTTGGCGTTTGCTGGCCGGCTGGGTTTCAATCAAGGGTACGGTTGGAGTTTCCAAAATTGCTTGTCCAAATAGACTGACTTGGTTGGAATTTTTTTGTTTTTGCATGCTTTTGGTGAACATCAAAATTTGTTCCATACTTTCAATGATTTGATTTCGTTCTCCGAGCTCGTCGAGTGCACCAACTTTGGCGAGTGCGTCAATGGATTTTTTGTTGAGATCCTTCGTTTCAACTCTAGTGAGAAAATCAGCCAAGGATTTGAATTTGCCACCACGTTTTCTTTCTTCCACAATTTCGTGCGCAATGACATGCCCCACGTTTTTGATGGCATTGAATCCGAATCTAATTCTTTGAGAACCATCTTCTTCAGTAATCACAGCAAAATCTTCAAAACTTTCGTTGACATCTGGTGCCAAAACTTGGATGCCCATTTCTCGACACTCGCTTGCTTCAATGGCAATGCGGTCAATGTTGTCCTGGTCAGAGGTCAGCAACGCAGCCATGAAGGCAGCTGGATAGTGGGCTTTGAGATAGGCAGTTTGATAACCAATAATTGCATAGCAAGCAGCATGGGAGCGGTTGAAACCATAGCCCGCAAAAGGTTCGATGAAAGAAAAAACTTTTTCGGCAATTTCTTTTGTGCTGCCGTTAGTGATGCATCCTTCGACAAATTTAATTTTTTGTTCTTTGATCAGTTCAAAAATTTTCTTACCCATTGCCTTACGCAAGACGTCAGCTTCGCCCATGGTAAAGCCGGCTAGGTCGCGCGCAATTTGCATAACTTGTTCTTGATAAACGGCGACGCCGTAAGTATTGGCTAGAATTGGTTCTAGTTTTGGATGCACATATTTGATTTTGCGTCCGTGCTTGCCAGAGATGAAATCTGGAATCCAATCCATTGGTCCTGGGCGATAAAGCGCTACCATTGCGATAATATCTTCAATCACGGTTGGCTTCAATAATTTTAAATAACGCTTCATGCCGGAACTTTCTAATTGAAAAACGCCGGTCGTGCGGGCTTCTTGGAGGAGCTTAAAAGCCTCCGGATCATCAATGGGAATGGTATCAATATCAATGTCAACGCCATGAATTTTTTTAGCAATCCGCAGGGTGTCTTGAATAATGGTGAGATTCTTGAGCCCTAAAAAGTCCATCTTAAGCAGGCCAATTTTTTCCACGTAAGAAGATTTAGTCGAAGAAGAGTATTGCGTTACCGTGCCTTCGCGCGAGCCGGTGATATTCTGAATCGGGGAATAATAGGTCACGGGTTCTTTCGTAATCACGACTCCGCAAGCATGCATCCCAGCATGACGAATAACGCCCTCTAAACGCATAGCACTATCAATTAATTTTTTTCCATCCTTGTTATTGTGATAAAGCTCTTTAAATTCGGGGACTTCTTCAATGGCTTTTTTGATGGAAGTGAACATCGGAATCATCTGCGAAGTTTTATTGCAAAAATCGTAAGGAAATCCCAAGGCGCGTCCAGTGTCGCGAATGGCAGCCCGGGCAGCCATGGTTCCAAAGGTAATAATTTGGGAAACGTGGTCATTGCCATATTTTTGGCGAACATAATTCAGCACGTCGTCGCGACGATTATCCGCAAAGTCCATATCAACATCAGGCATGGAGACTCGTTCTGGATTGAGGAATCTTTCGAACAGTAAATTATATTCAATTGGATCAACGTTGGTGATTCCCGTGAGATAGGAAATGAAACTGCCGGCCGCACTTCCGCGTCCAGGTCCAACAATGATGCCGTTGTCCTTAGCCCAATTAACGAAATCCTGCACAATTAAAAAGTAAGAAGCGTAACCGCATTTTTCAATCACGGAAAGTTCATAGGCCATGCGCTCGCGATGCACATCGGTGATTTCTTCAACTTTGTATTTTTTCTTCAAACCTTTTTCGCAAAGTTCAACCAAATATGATGTTGCAGTGTGACCTTCAGGCACATCAAAATGAGGGAGTTGGGTTTCGCCGAGTTTCAATTTGAAATCACATTGATCAACCACGAGTTGCGTGTTTGAAAGCACCTCTGGGTTTTCTGGAAAACCCGCCAGGACTTCCTCGGGGCTGCGCAAGGATAAATCAAAGTCCATCAAATTCATGCGATCAACTTCATCCACTTTGCGATTAGTTTGCACGCAAAGCAAAATGTCCTGAGCGCTGGCGTCTTCTTTGTTGACATAGTGCACGTCGCAAGTTGCCACGACCGGAATGTTCAATTCTTTTCCCAGTTTGAAAATTCCTTCGTTAGCAATGGCTTGATTGGAAAATTTGGTGTGACTTTGAACTTCCAAGAAAAAACCATCTTTGTCAAAAATATCCTGATATTCCAAAGCCAGCTGCTTGGCTTTGTCATAATTTCCCATCACAATTTGCGAAGGAATTTCTCCTTCCACGCAAGCGGAAAGTCCAATGAGACCTTTGGCATATTGACGCAAAACTTTGCGGTCGATGCGCGGTTTATAGTAAAAGCCTTCTAAATGCGCGATAGAAACGAGCTTCATTAAATTATGATAACCTTCCTCGTTTTTAACCAGTAAAATTAAATGATGACGTTTGCGGTCTTCGGCAATCGGATTTTTACTATGCAAATCGTTCGGCGTAATATACATCTCGCAGCCAATAATTGGCTTAATCCCTTTTTCCTTCGCTTTAATAAAAAGTTCCACCGCCCCATACATCACCCCGTGATCAGTCAGCGCAATCGAATCCATGCCTAGCTCTTTGGCGCGATCCATTAAATCGTCAATCTTCCCCAAGCCGTCAAGCAGGGAATAGTGGGAGTGAACGTGGAGATGAGTATATTTCATAAAATTAATTTGAAATTTTTAATTTGAAATTTGAAATGTCCGCCCTCGGCGGATCAGCCCTTAGCTGAAATTAAAAATTTTAAAATTTGATATTTGAGAATTGTTTAAAAATTTTAAATTTAAAATTGAAAATTAAAAAACCACACTATAAATAGCGGGCTATAAAATACGCACAGTAATAATTGTAGAATCAATAGTTTTCATGGTTTTAGTATCTTCATCCCCCAGGGACTCAGCCATTGGGTTTTGCAAGATATCTTAGTATTTTGATTGTAGCATAGTTTTGGAAAAGAGGGAATATTGAAAATTATTTCTAGCATTTTTGTCCCCTAAAAAGGTTAAAGGGCTCTGCATCAGATAATGAGAGCCCTCTTGGGTTAATGTAGCTTTTTACTTCTTTACTTTCTTACCTTGGCTGGTGCTGGAGCCGTGGATTTAATTCCGAAAATGTTGCGGAAAATATCCCCAAGGCTCGATGGCGTCCATGGAAGCCATCCGTTCCAGCGATGTTCCATTGCATTGATTACGGCCATGCGTTCCAATGTACCAACTCCTGGGGCAAGCGTTTTTGCTACATAAGCGCGGTTGATCGCTTGTTGCACATCAGGATCAAACTCCACTGTATCGGCCAAACCGAGGAAATCAATGGTGATACCAATGGTTTTTGCCCAGATTTGCAAGTCTTTTTCAACCGAGGCAATAATTTCTGGCAGTTGTGCATTTGCTTCGTCAAAGGTGCGCTTCGAATACTGAGCACTCAACAATTGCTGGACTTTGTTTCTCACCACAGTGTCCATGATTTGAGCCAGACTACGTCCGTAATAAACTGAAGTAAAAATTACCTTCGGATCAGTACGGGAACCTGCTGGAGCGTTAACCCCAAAACGATACAGAAAGCCAGGAGCATTTGCTGGGTCTATAGAAGCCCCAACGGCCAGGCCAACTGTTGAGTTCATTCCGTCTCTCGTTTGCATGTGGAATGACTCATCGCGTTTGGACGTTCCACGCATGGCATCCTTGACCCATTCGCGAGTATACGGAGTCCTGTCGAGAATTATTAAGCGACCAGTTGGCACATAGAAGTCACCAAGCCATGCTGAGTTCGGAAGTTTTGCATGCGGAATGTTGTAACGCTTTGCAGCGATCTCGTTCTGTGCAAGATATGCTTCTGAGTTCAGACGAGTCTGATTCCCCCTGTTTTCACCAACTTCTTTAAGAAAGAAAGCCGACTCATTTGGCAGGATAAAAATAGGTTCCGCCCAGTTCTGTTTGTCGTAATAAGCACTTGCGTTTTTAGGTGCAAAGCTCATTAATGACAATAGAATAATCGGGATCGCCGTGACTCCTGATTTCCGAATCAGATTTGCGGCTGGTTTCCACCAGATCGCCATCAAGACCAAAAGCACGAGAAAAAATGGTACGTGCAGATTGCTGAACATGTCCATTCCGACAAGGGTTGTAACATAGGCAGCATCGCTGTTGTCAAATTGTTTTCCCGCAATGTTTCCTGATGCAATCGTTCCGATTGGTGTCGCCAGATAATTTGTCCATCCATAAAGAATGAAGACAAGTACTGACAAAACCACACGCCAAAGCACATTTTTTTTCACATTTACCTCACTTGTTTATTGTTTGTTTGCATTCCTGCGATCACTATGACCGCATTTTCACAGGAGCGAAGCTCGTTCCAATGAAAATGCGGTCAGCAAAAAGCAGAGCGTCAAACAAATGGATTGTCAAGAAACTTAAACTTGAGCATTGCACACTTTCAAGCTTTTGTCAAGTTTTTGCACCCAAAAATGCATTCAAAAATGCCAAAAAGTACTTAAAATAAGCCAAAATTATTTTTAAAATTTGCGGCGAAAAATAAAATTTTCACCAGACATTGCAAATTGAGTCATATGCATATGGTTGCAATGTTGCTGGCCGGCTTTTTTGCCACAGCGTTGGTCAATTTGTCGCAATTGCGATTTTTTGACTAAAATTTTGGCAACAAAAAAACCGACATTTTTGATGTCGGTTT
>CAIJXA010000073.1 GCA_903824515.1 uncultured bacterium | reverse complement strand
CCGTAAGAAATTTATTAGAGATGAGAATAGAAGTTTATTAATTAAAAGAAAAAGGATGGGGTCTACACCCATCCTTAATATAACACAAGTATAGCATCAATTCCAGCAAAAGTCAACATGAAGCTTTTCGGGCTTTAGCTTCTTAGTTTTTAGGAAATCACGGATCATGCGCAATTTATGGTCTTGAATGATTCAAAAGTAACTCGGAATTTTTACGAACTTGCGTTCTTTTTTGGCCATAGAAGCGACAGCAACTCCGAGCGCTTAGCCATGCTCTCGGGCTAAGCGTGTGCTCAAAAAAGGATGCGAGTTCATAAAAATATTTTCAGGGACAAATGCTATTTTTCAAAACCATGATTTGAGTATGACTCGAAATCACCCTCGTCGTATCTTCTAAAAAGCTAAAGCCTAAGAAGCTAGCAGGTGGCTCCCAATGTTCCAGGCTTTTGCCACCGTTTGCACAATCCGAATACTAGTCACCCCAGAAGTTTTGGTGATTTTGGTGGTCACTTTTGAAACTTGTTTTTTGGCAATTTTATTTTTTTGCAAAAGCTTATCGATATTCGGCAAAAGCTGTTCACTCAAAGTGTATTCATCATTCCACTCCAAAATATCGATGACCTTGCGACCATTCTTTAGGGTTAACTTTATATTGTTACCGTCGAGAGAAATATTTAAAATCATAGGCCTTACAATTTGAAATTTTAAATCAATATCAAATTAACAAATGACTTAATTTTTGAAACATTTTAAAATTAAGTTTTGATTTAAAATTAAAAATTTAAATTAAAAATTTGAGTGCCTACTAAAATCATAGATCTACAATTAAATAGGCGCTTGCTTCTAAGTTAACGATTGACCTTGCCCCAGATTATCCCCCAAGGATCAGTCTTGCGCCCGGAAGCAATATCACTATGACCAAGAATATTTTTGATGGGATATTTTTTCTTCAAAGTTGCAATCAAAGAATTGACGGCGCTGTATTGTTGGTCAGTAAATTTTCCAGTTTGCGTGTTGATGATTTCAACGCCAATAGAAAATGAATTCACGTCTGTGCGACCGTCCGGCATCTTGGCCACGCCAGCGTGCCAAGCGATATTTTGATCCGACACCAATTGATAAATCGTGCCATCGCGCGCAATCAGATAGTGCGGCGAAACTTGCGCTTGTTTGTATTCTGCAATCACGCCGGAAACGCTGAAGGGGTCGCTACCAAGGGCATCATAGGATGAATGCAGAATGACGGTGTCAATTTTTCTTTCAGAAGATTTTTGAAAACCCCAAGAAACCAGTTTCGACACAATTTTTCCTGCGCTGGAACTTTGTTTCGCAGCATCTGTGCTAGATAGCTGATTGCTAATAACGGATGACGCTTCCTTAATCACTGGGGAATTTTCTACAGCATTTTGCTTGTCACTTTTTGAACTTTGTTCATTATTTGTTTTTTGCACATTGCCCACTGCCACTTCTTGACTACTATCCCCTGTTGGCTGCTGATCAATTGCTGCATCTTGATTGCTATTTGCTGATTTTTGCTCACCGACAGTCAACAACTGATTAGAAATTGAAATGTTCTTTTTTGCTTGCTGAATATTTTTCAAACCCAAAAAACCAGCAACGGCAATTAAAATTAAACAAGCTCCAAAAATAAAATATTTCTTTTCCATATTTAGACCCTAACATATTTATTCAAATCATGGTATACTAATTACAAAGAAAGCTTATTTTTTAAATAAATATGAGCAAATGAATACTAACATAAACAAAAAAATATTAACAAGCAATCTTCATAAGCTGCTTCCCCTAAGCAAGGCGTTTGCCAAAAAAAATAAGTCGAGATTATTTTTGTTTTCATTTATTTTTGTGGCAAGTTTTTTTTATGTGTTTTCAATTAATCCAGCTTATGCTTGCGCACCTTATGCCCCTTTTGTTTTTGATCCTGGGCAATGCCGATGTTCAGGTGATAATGGAGCAACTTGGTCTGCACCCTGCACAGATTGGGGTGGCGTTAGAGATTCTTGGTGCTCTTGTTCCTCCCGATGTGATGGTGGACCAGTAGGTACAGCCTACCAAAGATTCAACCAATGCATGGGCTATTGCTACTGCCCTGCGACTTGTGGCGGCGGAGGAGAGGCTGACGGTTGCGGAGGTTATTGCGCTCCAAGACCACCATGCCCAATTAACGGAGGCTGGTCTGGCTGGGGAGGCTGCTCAGCTTCATGTGGAGGTGGAACTCAATCTCGCTATTGCAACAATCCAGCTCCAGCCAATGGCGGCGCATACTGCGGTGGTTCTTCATCCCAAGCTTGCAATACTCAAGCTTGCCCGATTAATGGCGGTTGGAGCGCTTTTGGTTCTTGTTCGGTTTCATGTGGGGGTGGTTATCAATATAGATCTTGTACAAATCCCTATCCTGCCAATGG
>CAIJXA010000072.1 GCA_903824515.1 uncultured bacterium | reverse complement strand
ACTTCATTTTTCGAAGAGCGCGGGGAAACTTTGATGTATATTCGCATATGAAAATCACAATTTTAGAAAGTTGAACAAGTAAGCATAAAATGTAGCTTAGTTAACTTTTCTTTTAATAGAAAAGTTACAAAAGAAATCCCGCACGTGCTTGTTGCTGGAGCAAAGACTTCACTCTTCGCTAAAATTTACACTCCGCTGCGCCTGCTGACCTAACTGCGTTTCAAAATTTCGCAGCGCATTATCACTCGTCTTTTGCCTACGCACTGCGCAATGTGCGGAGAGGAACACGGAAATACGAAATTTAGCAATATACTTTACTTAATTTACACCATACTATTATTCAGAGCAGCTTGTCTTTGTTGGCGAATCCGACGAGCATCAGCAAGGCGAAGTTCCATATTAACAAGCATCAAGAGAACCAGAAAAGCATTGGCCCAAATAAAAATATTTCTAAACAATTCAACTTTAAGATCCGTTCCCAAATAAAGTGCATGCACAAAAACAATCACGTAGAGCACGATGTTGGTGAAATGCACTGCTCGCCAAATTTTTTGCGACATCAATTTTCGGCTATATGAAGTGATAATCAAAATAATCATCAAATAAAATCCAAACACGCCAAGTGCGGTGAGCTCCGGTTTATATTGCGAAGCAAAAGGAATGAACAGGGCACTTAGCCTGAAGCCAAGCCATTTATCAAAAATCAAAACAACAGCATGAAAAAAAGCAAAGAGAAGGGCCTGAAAAGAAATCCAGCAATGAATTTTCATTGAGTAAACCGGTGAAAATATTTTTCGCAGCAGCGGAATGCGAAGTGTTAATCCTAGAAAAATTGAAATATACAAAAGTAAAAATGCCACCAATCCACTGGCGCGTGAAGCATACCAGGCAGCTGGATTTTCAGCCGGCTTAGCCTGCTGAATGGGAGCTGCGTCAGCAACGGGAGCTTTGACCACGCCAGGATATGATGCCGCATCAAGCGGATCAGTCCCGGCCAGAACTTCCGTGCCATCGCTAAAACCATCGCCATCAGTGTCAGCCTTAATAGGATTAGTGTGAAAAATTTGAATTTCACCCTGATCAGTCAAGCCGTCCAGGTCACTATCAATTATGGGCTGACCGCCATAGTCGATTCTTGGACTTTCCTGAGCATTCACATTATTCCAACAAAAAAAAGTCGAAAGAAGTGCTGCGAATAATAGTAAAATAATTTTTTTAGACATCTTTTTTATATAAATATTTCTTAAGTTCAGTCGAAATCCAAACTCCACCCTTGTAATCAAGAATAGCGCAGGCAATATTGTTTTCTCTTGCAAATAGTTTAGCTACCTCATTTTCCATAATAAAGAGAGTTTTTGCCCAGACATCCGCCTGCTGGGTGCGATCAGCAACAACCGTAACAGATTTTAAATCAAAGGAATACTTTTCTGGATTTTTAGGATTAACAAGATGATGAAACCTTCTGCCATCAATTTCCCATTTTCTTTTGCCAATTCCAGAAGTTGCAATTCCCTGCTGATCCATCTGAAGCATTAAATTTTGATAGGCAATTCCTTCAATATCAATATACCATGGATTGTCATTTTTATCTTTGCCAACAAGAAACATGTCGCCGCCGCAATCAACCAAAAAATTTTTCCAGCCGCAGCTTTTGAAGATATCAGCTATTTGATCAGTTACGAATCCTTTCACGATTCCAGCAAAATCCATTCGCTCAAAAAATGTAACACCATCTTCATCAATAATCAAATCAGTTTTGAGTTCTTTTTTGAAATCAACAGCTTTCTTTTCATCCAAAAACTTAGCATTTCCAATTTGTCCAAAATCAATTCCATATCCTGATTCTTCCAGATTTACTATGATACGGGGATCGAAATAGCCCTGAGTTTTTTCGTAGTATTTCAACGCTAGTTTTGCAACCTCCAGCATTTGCGCCGAGGCTTGAAAATAAGTTCCCAAATTTGAATTGAGCTTTGTTAGTTCACTATCTTGCTTGAAACGACTAAAAATTCTTTCAATTTCGTTGCACTTTTCCTCAGCTTGCGTCAAATTATGCGTTGCTTGTGAAATTTGCGAATCATTAGCAATCACAATTTGAAAATCGATTTCAGTCCCAAATTTTTTAAATTGCTTTCTAATTATTTTCGACTCTAGCTTGTTTTTCTCCATAATCATTTCTAGATGGAAATATCATAATTGTCATCAATTCCATTACCATTGGCGTCACTGACAATAATATATTCTGGAATAGTTGGGTGTGGGTCACTCGCATCAGGCAAGCCATCCTTATCCGAATCAGGCAAAACAACATCTGCCATGATTGTCTTAGTCACTATTTGATCCGGAAGCTTAATCACCTGTGTATAGGTTTGAGGTTTTGAAGAAGTTGAGCTGGAGCTACTGATTTGTTGCGTTGCAGCAGTTGACTCCTTTTGCTCATCATCGTTCGAGTCTTTTTCATTAACTTCATTATCAGCCAAAGCAACCCCACCTAAAGAAAAAATCAGGCCAAAAGGTGCTAATATCTTTTTTTCTGAAACTTTCACAAACAACAAGGAAAAGACAACAACGGGCAACATCATTCCAAACAATTTTCCCATTTTTGTATTAAACATATTTTTAGCTTTTTTTAGTTGTTTTAGCTGGCGCTGGGGTTGAAGTGGAACTCGAGCTTGGCGCTGTTGTTGTTACGGTTTTCGTTCCACCTGGAATCACTTGCGTAACCGTTTTTGGCTGCTGAACAGTTACTTGACCAGTATTTTTTGAGGCACTAGCAGCTTTTTGGGCAGAATTTTTTTCAATAATTTGCTGCAACTGAGCGGCCTTTTCAGCAATAGAATCAACTGTCGCAACCGGGGTCGCTTCCCCTGTTGCGAGAGTATTATTTGCAAGATCCTTTTTTTCTTGTTGATTTTTAAAGTATGAAACGCCACTAATAACAAGAGCGATGTTAACTATAAGAACCAGTGTCTGGATTGAAATTTTCTTAATATTTTCAAGCATAAAATGATAAGCAAAATTAATTTTTAGATTTTGACTTTATTCAAACATATCTTTTTATTTTACCACAAAAAACGGCTTACCAGTCATTTTTTATTATCTAGCAAAGTGAGCGAAATGAAAGTAATCTTTCATTTCGCAGCGAGCGACGCAGCAAAAGGTGATTTGCCTACGAGGCTTGCCTCGTGAGCCTGAAGGGTCCAGGGCTTGCCCTGGGGTATTAATACCCTTTT
>CAIJXA010000071.1 GCA_903824515.1 uncultured bacterium | reverse complement strand
CCTTTTAGCGCTGAGAGTAATCGATTCAATGACATCCCCATTGTCGTCATAGAATAATCCATACTTTACCAACGCATCCATTATTGGCTTAACAAAAAGATTGTCGGGATCTCGCCTATGATTATTTTTAAAGTGAGCTTCTATGCTCACCTGAATAGGCTTGTTGATTTGGACTGCGATTCGCCTGATTGATCCTTTGAATTGTTTTGTCATTGCCTCATACACAAGATCCTGCAACTCTTGTCGAGCGACTGCTCTGACTGCCCAATGGACTCCTTTATTAAACTCGTTCCAACTGGGACACTTGCAATTTTCAATTGTAATTTTCATATGATTTCATCCCCCTAATTTTTTGTTTATTCTTTGTATCTTTGCATTGCCACGATTGCGCATCTCAAAAATCTTGCCATAAATTTCACGCAAAACAACATCAATCTCTTCAATCTTAAATCCATTCATCAAGACTTTTGCTTGTGACACTTTGCCTTTTTTATAAATAGCCAAAACAAAGACTCCATTTTTAACTGAATCTTTTTTGCCTTTATTCTCTTCAATTATTTTTTCGACTGATTTATACAGCGTGCAATTTTTTGGAGTTTTCATTTGGGTTGTTTCTTATATTTCCGCTTATCAAAAATTGAAACTGTTTTGAGTTTCGGATAAATACGCATCTCTGCATGCTTATCATAAAAAAATACTTTGTCTTCAATCTCGCCTTTTTCAATCAACATGCTGATCTGTTCCTGCGCCTTAAAATTTGCTCGCATTTCCATTTCCTGAAGTTTGAAGTGACGCTTCAAAACCCCACCATACTGACGCTCAAAGGCTTTCAACTTTTGAAGTTTTCCTGAGTAGGTATTGAATATTTTTCTTGCTCTTTCCATAAATTTGATTATTTCTTAATTCTCATTTTTTCCCTCAGTGCATCAATAGATTTCTGCACGCTCTTTTTTCTTTCAGGATCGACCACTGCCTGATTAGTATAAATCTGTGTATTCTTTCTCAATTCAAGATCTCTTTTTTTAGCCAACACTTCCTCATCAATCTTTGAATTCCCTAGCCAATTAGCGAAAGCCAACACTGGCTTTTTCCAACCCTTGCGAGGATATCCAAACCACCACTCCCTGCACTTAAGAGCCTGAAGCTCATAATCCCTGCTTGGATATTTCTCAATTAATTTTTTAATCGTTTGCACCTGACTTGTTTTGAGCTTCTCAATTTCCAAAGCAACTAGTGCCTTTGCAAAATTATCCTGATCAATCCCCTCTCCTAAAATTTTAATTTCGTCATCGCTGTAAATATATTTCTTTTCATTCTTTTCATTCTTGTTTGTTCTTATTTGATTCTCTTTTGTTTCCTGATTTGATTCCGATTTGTTTCCAACATCTTGATACTTATCCCAATTCCGCACAGTAATAATGCTGTATTTATTCGTTTTTTTGATTCCAATCATTCCCTCCTTCTCAAGAAAATTGAGCCAATACCATATCGTTGATTTTGCAAGCCTTAATTTCTCCTCCGCCGTCAGACTTCCCATGATAAATTGACCCCTCCTGACTCTCACTTTTTGCCTTCCGATCAGTGATAAATTTTCACAATGATTTGTCTTGGCCAAACACCATATCCAAATCTTCAGGCATTTATCGCTCTGAAAGACCACACTATCGATTATTTTTCTGTGCGTTTTAAACCATCCGCTATTCATATTTTTAATTGCTTTCACCTGCCTCCCTAACCACTTAAAGAGGCATGTGAAAGGTGGTTATAATTACCAGCCTAGCGAGGCTGATGAGCAGTTGCATCGATTAAGCTCACCAGCCCCTGATGCGATGATGGGCAGTTGCATCTATAAGCCCACCATCGCTATTTTTGTTTTTAAAACGGAACATCCTCAATATTAATCTCTTCCTCTCCGACAGTTGGAATGTCATTATATCCAGCTCCTAATGACTTTGCTTCTTTCGGCGGATTCAACTGCGCATTAGTTCTGAATGTCCCCAAAAGACTCTTAGCCTTTTCTGAACTTGCAACATAATCAACCTTTTCGCCCTTTGAGAATGAGGCATAAAAGGTGTCATTTTCCGCATCTTCTTTAATTTCACACACAGTTTCATATCCCAAAAGACTGAAGTCCGTATTGATCAGATTGCTATATTGGAACCATTCAGATTGTGACTTGCCCATGAGTTCCAGCTTCACAATTTCGCCATCAAGCGAGATATACAGCACAGTCCGATAATTGAAATTATTTGATGTGGTGCCATCAGCCTCCTTGATCGAAAACATTGCCTTCAGACTTTTATAATTGCCAGTCCAAACAATATT
>CAIJXA010000070.1 GCA_903824515.1 uncultured bacterium | reverse complement strand
GGCCAGATTGAAACTGATTTCTTTGGTTTCATTGGTTTCAGGATCGGTGAAATTGGCTTTGATTTCTTTGGGAATGATTTTTTCTTTGATACTGGCCAGCTTGTTTTCAATTTGAGTTTTTAGTTTTTGGGCTTTTTCCAATTTGCCAGTTTTCACCGCCTCGTCAAAAGCCACTTCAAATTGTTTTTCAAGTTCTTCCAGCTCGGCATATTCAGTTTTAAGCTCAGTGCAGAGGGACATGTGGGTATTGTAGCATAATTTAATAAGATGGTATTAATACCCCAGGACCCTTTAGGCTCACACCGATAAAATCGGTGAGGTATTAACCCTTTTACTGCCTCCATTGAATCGGTCCCGATACACATCAGGACGCTCACTTCGCTAGATAATAAACGTGTTGCATTTTAAGTAACGATGCTAAAATTTAGTTATTTTAAAAAATAAATATAAAAACCATGATAAAAATTCAGTGAGTGTTAAAAAATCCAAGGGCAATGTCAGCATTAACAAGAGTAACAACTAAATATTTTGAGCAACCTCTCCCTGATTTCATTAAAGCCTGGGAAAGCTCAAAGCGTTATCAACACAAATGGGATGTTGGAGTCAGAAAAATTGGAGCTGGCAGAAAAGGGCTCTTGAAATCCATGCCGGATGAACTCCTCGCTTGTGTCATTCCCGTGAAAACAGCCTGTCCACCTATAATGGAGAAATCCAGACCCAAATTATTCTTTCAAGCTTTAACTTAAAAAATCCAAATATTTGAGAAAATTTTCATAAACCTTAATTGCATCTTTGGCTGTTTCCTGATCAAGTTCGAAATCAGCTTCATGCACAATGCGATTGCGAAGCTTATGCACCTCAATAAGGGTCTCTCGATGTTCATCCAGGTGCGTTTGTCCAACCTGTTCAAGTTTTTGAGTCATATTCTCGCCCCTATAACCAACGCCTTTCAAAAATTCCTCCACCAGCGCATCCGCTTCAATGATTGCAACTTTGTATTGCGAAGTATTGCCACTTTCAAGTCTGCCTAAAATATTACTCCAACGTTTTCGCATTTTACGTTTTGAGACAACCGGCATAGCAGTCCCTCTTGTCCCAACTTTAATGTCCCATGCGATGTCTCGCAAAATAAGCAGCAGCACGATATCAACCAAAATGACTACCAAATAAATACCTAGCACAATTTTTACCACCCAAAAAAATGGTGAGTGATAAAAACTCGTCAATGATAAAATAACACCTTCAACTAAACTTGTAACATCGTAATCCACGACTTTAAAAAATTTCGAATTATGAATTTTGAATTTCGAATGAAATTCGAATGTTCCAATATTCTAATGTTTCAAAAAATGATTCATTAAAAATTGATTCAAAATTAAAAATTAAAAATTAAAAATTATCTATTGTCTAAATTTCACAAACCAGTCAGCCGACATTGGATTTAGTTTATCTCGAAGGTGTGTGCCATGTTTAGAATTCCCTCCTCATCAAACCATTTGCCAATCAACTGACCGCCAACTGGCAGTCCACCGGCCGGTGGATTTCCTTCTTTTGTAACCATGCCAATCGGAAAAGATATCGCCGGAACACCTGCCAAATTAACCGAGATAGTAAAGATATCTGAGAGATACATCTTGAGCGGATCAGCAGTTTTTTCGCCAAACTTAAACGCAACTTCTGGACAAGTTGGACAATACACAAAATCAACTTTTTCATAGGCCTGCTCAAAATCCTTACGAATAAGCGCACGCACTTTCTGAGCTTTCAAATAATAAGCATCATAATATCCAGCACTAAGCGCATAGGTCCCTAACATAATTCTGCGCTTAACTTCATCTCCTAAACCAATTCTTCTAGTGTCTAAATAATTTTCCAAAAGATTTTTCGGCAATTCATTTTCGGCAACCCCGGAATCCAACATGTCGTCAGCGCGCATGCCAAATTTGATTCCATCAAATTTGGCAAGATTAGAACTAACCTCGCTTGTCATAATTATATAGTAAACCGCCAAGGCGTACTGAGAATTAGGCAAACTGATTGATTCCACTTTTGCACCCAAAGATTTGAATTTCTCTACTGATTTTTCAAAAATTTCCAAAATTTCCCCTTCCAAATTCTCCACATATTCTTTCGGCACTCCAATAACTTTTCCTGCAATATCGCCAGTCAGATAATCTTCAAACTTTTTATCACTGCTTTTTGCGCTAGTTGCATCCATCAAATCCTGTCCAGCAATAGCACTGAGCACAATTGCGACATCCTCCACAGTTTTCGCAAACGGTCCAATTTGATCAAGACTTGAGGCCATTGCAATTGCTCCATATCTTGAAACTCTGCCATAAGTTGGCTTAAGCCCAACCACCCCACAAAAAGAAGCTGGTTGCCTGATTGACCCTCCAGTGTCAGTTCCCAAGGACCAGACTGCCTCATCAGCTGCCACCGCAGCAGCACTGCCACCGGAAGATCCGCCTGGCACACGACTGACATCGACTGGATTTCTTGTAAGCTGATAGGCGCTGGTTTCTGTTGAAGATCCCATAGCAAATTCATCCTGGTTAGCTTTTCCTAAAATCACCGCACCGTTTTCTTTGAGTTTTTTGATAACGGTAGCGTCAAAGGGAGCAATATAGCTATCCAAAATTTTTGATCCAGCAGTTGTGCGCACACCTTCCACGCAAATCATGTCTTTAATGGCACCAGGAATTCCCTCAAGCAGCCCAATTGCCTGACCCTTGGCAATTTTTTCATCGACAAGCTCTGCCTGTTTCAGTGCAAGCTTTTTCGTGAGGGTTAAATAAGCGCCTATTTCACTGTCTTTTTTTTCAATAACCTCGAAATACTGCTGCATCAACTGAGTTGCAGTTATTTCTTTACTGACTAATTTGTTGTGAAGGGCCCTTATCATGGAGCATGGAGCCTGAAACATGGAGCAAAAATAAAAATCCCCTCCAAGTCAAGCTATTTGTTTTTAAATTAAAATTCAGCTGCCTTATTTGTCCTATTTTTATTTATCCTATTTTCTATCTGCCTTATTTCCCCAATCCGCCAAACACCCCAATCATTCTACAAAACTGACTTAACCTTAACATATCCATTTTTTTCTTCTGGTACATTCTGCATAATTGCCTGCTTACCAAGATCTCCGAAATCAACGTTAGCATCGGTCCGAAAAGTGTTTTGCATGCCAGTAATATGCCCAATCGGTTCAACTCCTGTCACATCAACTTGGTCTAATTTTTTGAAATAATCCAAAATTTCAGACAAATCATGTTGATATTTTTCAACGTCTTTTTCCTTGACCCCAATTCTGGCCAGCGTTGCAATGTGTAAGATTTCTTCTTTTGTTAACATAATTTCTTAAGCTAAGAATTATAAACTGCGTAAGTGAGTAGAGCATACTCTTTCTTTTTTCACTTAAAAGCAGCAGATTTTACTGGGATAAAAAGAAAAATGTATGCGATGCGAGCGAAATATAATTTCAAAATTCAATCTAATCTTTTAACATTTTCAAAAACTCCTTCTCTCCAATCACCCTTACTCCCAATTCCTGAGCCTTTTGCAATTTACTGCCCGCCTCCTGACCAGCCAAAACGCAGTCGGTATTTTTACTGACAGAAGAAGAAACGCTACCTCCCTCTTTCCTTATCATATCTTTAGCTTGGTCTCTTGTAAAGTCAACCAATTGTCCTGTCAAAACAAAAGTCAGATTGGCTAACTTATCACGTTTAGCTTCACTGGCTTCAGCAGGAGAAATGATTTCAACCCCAAACTCTTCCATTTTTTTTAGCAACTCAATATTTTTCTCGTCCGAAAACCAAGTCGCCAAGCTTTCTGCTGACTTTTCCCCGACCCCCTTGATGTCAGTCCACTGCTCTTTGCTGACATGCGAAAAAACACAAATCAAACTTTCAATATTTTCAATTAAAACATTTTCATTTTTTATTTTAACATTTGAACATTTGGATTTTATTGGAAATTGGAAATTGGAAATTGGAAATTCCGTTTTGATTGCACCAGCAATCAAAACGGCGCTCTCTTCTCCCACGTGCCTGATTCCAAGCGCATAGATGAATTTTTCCAAAGATATTTTCTTGCTTTTCTCAATCGAAGTGACCAATTTTTCTGCTGACCTTTCTGCAAATCTTTCCAGCGGTTCCAGATCGCCAACTTTCAAGTCAAAAATATCAGCAAAATTTGAAATGATCCCCTCTTCCATTAATCTTTCAATAATACTTTCACCCAAACCCACAATATCAAAACCTTTTCGGCCCACAAAATGAATAAGCTGTCCCATTTCCACCGCAAAACATTTCGGATTCAAACAATAATGGGCCGCACTTTCAGAAGTTTTCTTCAATATCTTCTTCTCCCTCTGGGAGAGGATGTCCGGTACTCCGGACAGGTGAGGGCAACCCATGCCAATTTCTTCCCGCTGTACTTTCCCGCCACAAATTGGACAGTGTGTTGGCATTCTAAACTTTCGTTCTTTGCCAGTTCGCAAGCTTTTGATAACCTCAACCACTTCCGGAATCACATCTCCAGCCTTCCTGATTATCACTGTGTCTCCAAGACGAACGTCAAGCCTATTTATCTCATCTTCATTGTGAAGAGTCGCACGGCTCACCACAGAACCTGCAACACGAACTGGACGCAAATGAGCAACTGGCGTCAGGGCACCTGTTCTGCCGACTTGAACTTTAATATCCTCAACCACAGTCGTCACCTGTTGAGCTGGAAACTTATACGCTATTCCCCATCTCGGTGCCTTTCCAGTATACCCAAGAGCCTCTTGCAAAGCTTGTGAATTTATTTTTATGACAATTCCATCAATCTCGTAGTCCTGTTGATTCTTTTTGACTGTCCAGCTTTCATAAAAGTTTTGCACTTCCTCGATGGATTTGCAAAGTTTAAAATTCTGATTAACCTTAAATCCTAATTTTTTTAATAACTCCAATTCTTTAACCTGTGTTCGTGGGAGTTGCATTTTATCATGTGCCTTGTCCTTTGTATCTTGCTTTTTGCTTGGTGTTTCATGTTCCATGTTCCATGCTCTATGAATGTCGTCAATGTCGTAAATAAAACTATCCAATCTGCGTTTTGAAGCAATCCTTGAATCAAGTTGCCGAATTGAACCAGCCGCCGCGTTCCTGGTGTTTGCAAATTGCTGCTCACTTTTTTCTTTTCGCTCTTCGTTAATTCTGGCTAACTCTTTTTTTGAAAGCCAACATTCCCCAACCACAGTCGTATCAATTTTTTCACTAAGTTGAAGTGGAAGACTTTGAATTGTCTTGAGATTACTTGTCACATCCTCTCCGACTGCACCATCGCCCCTCGTTGCTCCAGCAACCAATGCCCCATTTTCATAGGTCAAAATCATTTTTAGGCCATCAATCTTAAGCTCGCAACAATACTCGAGCTCTGAATTTTGAATTTCATTGGAAATTTTGGAGTTGAAATTTGAAATTTGTTTGGATTTTGTTTCTTGTCTATTGCCTATTGTCTGTTGTATTTTAGTTATTGCTCTTTGCGTTTTCTCTTCCCACGCTTTCAGCTGCTCAAAATCAAAAACGTCATCAAAGGACCATTGCGCCTTAGCATGACGAACTTTATTGAAAGCTTTCAGTGGACTGGCCCCAATTCTTTGCGTTGGAGACGTCGGCGAAAAAAATTCCGGATGCTGCTTTTCCAACTTCAAAAGTTCCTCAAACAAAGAATCATAAGCCTCATCTGAAATTTTAGGACTATCCAAAACATGATAAAAATATCGATATTGATCAAGCTCCTGGCGAAGTTTTTCTATTCTTTTTTTTTCTTGCTGCGTATCCATACCTTGATTATATCACATAAAATTAATCAAAAAAAGCATCCTTAAATGCTTTCTTAAACAATGCCCATACCCGTGGAAAATCAATTTCCCCCAAGATTTCTCAAAGATACCGTCATTTGAATTTGCAAGGGAGAAGATTGCTGACCAGGTTCTTCAACTGTTAGAGCTATCGTCACGAAACCCATCTTTGTTTGATCAGAATGATCAACATTGAAAGAAACATTGATCACATCGTTTGAAGTGATGTCTTCCGGTCCACCCATGTTAGTAAGAAAATCACCGCAATTGGAAACTGCACCCTCTTTGGTTGTTGTTCGGGTGTTAACTTGCATTTTTCCATACATGACACCATTAATCGTAACACCATCAACCCAGCTATACTTCAAACATTTTTTTTGAGCAAAATCATAGATCTCTAAAGTTTTTCCATCAGCATTAAGTCTCACGTCACTAGTCCTAATGGTTTTTGCCATCAAATTCATAGCAAATTGCGCCCCTTCAACACCTTGCAGGGTTTTTTTTGATTCGGTGTAGTTTTTCAAAAAAGTCGCAAACACGCCTGACACCATCACAGAAATAAAAGAAAATAGCAATACTGCAATAAGTGTTTCAAGCAAAGTAAAACCTTTTTTTGTCGACAAGCAAATCCGCCCACGTCCAAGCAGATCATTTTTCATGTCTACACAAATCTTTTTTATATTTTCTATTTTTTTCTTTACCTGCATAAAATGAATTTAATAATCAAACTTTCCAATCGTCAGTCAAAAAAAATCAAGGCCCGATGTGCGGAGAAATTATCAGCGTTGCCATTGCACACTTAGTTGAAACATTGCAAGTTGCAGGAATGTCTCCTGAGTTATCCCAAGAAACCGAACTTGTGACTGTTATTTGACTAAGATTATTTTTCCAATCCACATATATTTTTCTGGCAAATTTTGTCGGTTTAGTGCTTGTGGTATGAGAATAAAACCCTTTTCCGCCATCATCTAAATACAGCCGATGAGAAACTGCGCTAACAAAGTTTATGGTTGAAGTCTGGCCAGACATGTTTGTATCCACCGTATAATCAAGATACTCATTACCTTTCACCAGACGCCCATCCTTATTGTCGCTCAAATTTTTGACAAGCTCAATGCCTTCTTGAATAAGTTGAGCAGCAATAATCTGGTTTTTGGCAGTCACAGATATTTTAATATTTGCTGTCATGATTGCCACAATACTGACAATTCCAATTGAAAAAACCAGCAGCGAAAACAAGACTTCAATCAAAGAAAAACCTTTCAGAGAAATTGATTTTCTGAAAATTTTTGGATTTATTTTTTTAGCTGAAAGCTTTAAACTCATTTTTTTTGATTGATATTAAAAGCAAGCATTTTTCTGAGCGAATATATTTCCAGAGGTAGTCACACAAACATAAAACACGTCACCCGCCGATGAAGTCAGAATTATTTGACCTTCTCCAGTTGCTGGATTTATGCTGCCCAAAGTAAAATGGACACCTCCTAAAGGAGAAGTAAAATATAGCGAAGCAAGACTTGACGTGACGGAGCCATTTTCTTTTTTTGCACTGAAATAAGTGCTGATTGGAGTTCCGATTACGGCAGATGTAGCGCAGTCTTTGAAGGTGCTAGTATAGAGTTTTGCGCCATTGGCAATCTCAAACAAAAACTGACAAGCAGTGATTGTCTCGATACTTTTTCCATTGATGGCATCATTTTGCAACGACCGAAGCTGAGCCACGGTTTGCAGCGCAGCAATTTCAACCTCGCTCGTCCCCTTGTTTTTGCTAAGATTGGTTGATATGACGCCTGTCATTATCGCAATAATCACGATAACAATCAAAACTTCAATCAGTGTGAAGCCTTTCTTGGACTGATCGCAAAAAATTCCCCTCGCTTGAGAAATTGATTTTACTAGCTCATTTCGCCGAGAAAAAAGATTTTTTTGTTTTTTTTGATTGATCAACATGAAAATGCTTTTTAACTAAAAAGTAAGAAGTAGTATTGAAGTTGCGGAAAAATTTGAGGCAACAGCAACACCAGAAAAACACCACCAATCAAAAAAGGTGCAAATGGAACTTGACTTTTGATAGTCTTTTTGTTCAAAATCACAAGAATAACACTGATAAGGGCTCCAATTGAGAATGAAAGCATCAGCGCAATAAGGATGTTTGGCCAACCAATGATAAGTCCCGCCAACAGACCGAGATAGGCATCACCATATCCCATCCAAGTTTCTTTTGAATAGGCTGCCAGGCCATAGAAAAATCCTCCAGCCACCAAGCCGCCCAAAATACCAGAAATTATCTTCAAATCAAAAAATGAGGCAGCCCCAGAAAAATTTTGCCAATCAGCAAAAAGAAAGTAAATTAAACTCACACCAACCCCAAGCCACAAAATCAGCATTGGAATTTCCATATATTTAAAATCATACACAAAAATAATCATCAAAATTGAAAAAATAACCAAATAATAGGCGGTTAGTGTCCAAGTTGAAAAATCCGCAACATTGAAAAAATAATTTCCCAGCATTGCAAAAACAATGCCGGTTGAGGCTTCCACAACTGGATATTGCCAAGAAATTTTTTCGCCGCAATCCCGACAACGCGCACTGAGCAAAATGAAACTAAGCAGCGGTACATTATCAAACCAACGAACGGTTTTTTTGCAATGCGGACAATGCGATCTTTCCATTAAGGATTCAACCGCATTCAGTCGATAAACAACTGCATTCAAAAAGCTACCGATGATTAACCCCAGAATAAGAAAGATAATAATCATAAATTTATTTTATTTTTTCAAAAAAATTCACCGCCATTACATTCAAAATATATTATAACCTTTTTAGAATTTTAATGTTTAAAAATCCCTTAAGCTAATAATATGTTAACATAAATACAAAAAAAAACAACTTTGAGCCCTCCTAGTAATATTCTAAAAAACAAACTCTAAGCCAATATTAAGAGTTTTTTATGGATAAAATATTTATAATTTAAGCCGCAAAAGTTTATACCATTAACAGCTAATCAAAACCAAAAAAATAGATGCTATTTTAGTAGCTAAAATTAATTGCACGCAGGTGGAATATTTGTAAAGCCAGTTGGATTAACAACGAGTCCAGCACAAATTGCAAGACTTTGACAATTTGTCAGCGTAACCGTCCAATTGTCAGTGCCACCGCCAACCACTGTGAAGGTCGGAGCCGAGGCCCCTGTTCCACATTGAGAAATTTCTGGCCAAGGAGAGCTAGTGCCGCCAGCGCCAGCATTAAGACTACACAATAAATCGCCAGGAACTCCGGTTTGAACTGTTCCTGGGGATGGAGTTGCTCCACGACAAATTACCCCAGCCGGAACAATACTCCGTATGGATGATTTAACGGCGGATACTGCAGATTTAGTTCTTGCGCCATTGGTACTTACTAGGATAATTCCAGCCAACATCCCGATAATTACAATCACAATCATAAGTTCAATCAGCGTGAAGCCGTGACTTTTTTTCATTTTTTTAAATCAATATTCAATAACTCCGCAACAAGTTGAAAGAAATCAACATTCAACAAGTTGCGGAGAATCAACTACAACCAAAACAGAAAACAAACATCGCAACACGTAAACGATATAAACTAGCTAGACAGAAACTAGTTACAGGTGCCAGGAATAGTTGCCAAACCAGTTGGATCAACAATAATACCAGCACAGGCTGTCAAGCTTGGACAAGTTGTCAAAGTTACCGTCCAAGAATCAGTAGTCCCAGCAGTTATTGTATATGTAGGAGTTCCGCATTGAGAAATTGCAGGCCAAACCGAATCCGTGCCGCCAGCAGCAGC
>CAIJXA010000069.1 GCA_903824515.1 uncultured bacterium | reverse complement strand
TTTTCAGGCTGCTAAAGCGAAAGCCCGGGGTTATCGACGATATGATACCATCAAAGCAATTATCTATTTGCTCACCGGAAAACTCGACTTTTCTAAAATCAATCCTCATTATGTTACCCACTCAAAGTGATAAAGAACCATCTTTGTTTTATGATCAATAAGGAAAATATTGCCAACATACTTAAAGCTAATAAGTTAGACTTATTAGCCAGGTATCATTTGAAGTCAATTGGAATCTTTGGCTCCTTTACTCGAGAAGATTTCAAAGATGATAGTGATATTGATATTCTTATTGATTATGAGCAACCCATTGGAATTGAGTTTATTGATTTAGCTGAAGAACTTGAAAAAATTCTTAATCTAAAGGTAGATTTAGTTTCAAAAAATGGGATCAAACCAAAATATCTTGAAGAAATTCAAAAAGATCTCGTTTATGTCTAAACGGACTCCAAAGTTATTGCTTGAAGATATTATTGAATCTGCTGAGAAGATTCTTCAATACACCAAGGGTATTTCCTTTGAGGAATTTTCTAAAGACAATAAAACTGTTGATGCTGTAATAAGAAATTTTGAAATTATTGGAGAAGCATCGAATCTTTTACCGGATGAATTAAAAGATAAATATTCGGAAATTGATTGGCACAGAATACGTGGGTTCTGTAATCGAATTGTTCATGATTATTTTGGAGTTGATCTTCAAATTATTTGGAAAATTATTTTTGATCAAATTCCTGGTCTCATCACTGAGATTACTAAGATCATCCCCTATTTCTGACAAAAAATTTCCACTTCAACTAACAAATCGCTAACCGCAACAATGCTGGCGCAATGTTGCTTATCAAAGGCTCTGCCTTTGCTGCGGTTGCCGGCCGAGCGTTAGCCACTATAGTTATAGACTGACTACCAGAACATTAACAAATTGCTTTAAGTACTCTAACTTTTCCCGTATATTTGTTCTTATAATTTCAAATTATGTTAACCAAGGATAGTGTTTTAAAGACCATCTCAAAGCTTCCTGACAACTTTGACCTTGATGAATTGATTGACAAACTTATATTTATTGATAAGGTCGAAAAAGGATTAGACCAATCAATTAAAAATGAAGTTGTATCAGAGTCCCAGGCAAAGAAGAAGCTAGCCAAATGGTTAAAATAAATTGGACGAATTTCGCCTTGCAGGATCTTAATGAAATTGCGGAATTCATTTCAAAAGATTCGATCCGGTATGCGCAAATGACCGTCAAAAATTTATTTGAATCCCCTTCCCTACTTAAAACACATCCAAAAGCTGGAAGAGTTGTCCCCGAATTTAATGAAGAAAATTTACGTGAATTGATCCGGGGAAATTATCGAATAGTTTATCGAGTTGTAGATAAAAACAGAATTGATATTTTAACTGTTCATCATTCAGCGAGGTTAATTGAAAACTCACTTTTATTTAAAAAATAATTAATACTACAGTGGCAAACGAGCCTGCAACCGCATCAATGCTAACGCAAAGTCGCTTTGCAAAGGCTCTGCCTTTGCTCCGTTTGCAGGCCGAGCGTTATATGCGATTTTGAAAATACGGTTACCAATCTGGCAATGGTTGATAAAATCATGAAAGAATATGAAAACGAAAAAAGATAATACACAGACACTTAGCCAATTTAAAGACAAACATTATGGCAAACCTGGAACAAAAAAAAGGGATGAACTTGAATCAGGTTATGAGAATTTTAAAATTGGCGCTTTGATTCTGGAAGCCAGACTTGA